>NZ_JBITMC010000030.1:0-53639 GCF_044465805.1 Micromonospora sp. NPDC049497
CCGGTCACATTCCGAACCCGGAAGCTAAGCCCTCCAGCGCCGATGGTACTGCACCCGGGAGGGTGTGGGAGAGTAGGACACCGCCGGACAATCTTTCCGTTCAGGGCCACCCATTCTTGGGTGGCCCTGAACGCGTTTCCACCCTTTCCGCGGGGCGCCAGCGGCGACGTACACCCGGAGCCGTCAGGGACGGGACTGCATCTGCTCCCGCATGGTCCTCAGCAGGCCGCCGGCCTCGTCGACCGAGCGGCCGGGGAACATGGCCATCACGACGCTGCCGTGGTCGGCCCAGCCACAGACGGCGAAGTCGCCGCCCTCGCCGCTGGTCGTGCCGCACTTCATCACGCCACCCAGTTCGCCGGCGGGAACCTCGCGCAGGGCGGTGACCCGGCCCGTCTCGTCCGCCATCAGGCCGAAGAGACTGTCCAGGTCCCGCTCCGGCTGCCACAGCAGGGTCGTGCCACCGAAGACGAGCACCGACCGGCGCGCGTCGGCCGGATCGCGGTAGACGGTGCCGAAGCTGCGGTCCAGGTCGATGTCGGCGGCGAAGCCGCTGCGCAGGTAGTCGGCGGTGCTGCGGGCCCGGTCGCTGTCGTCCCGGGTCAGTCCCGCGGCGCGCTCCGGCTGGGCGATCTCCGCGTCCTTCTGCTGAGCCACCCGCCACCCGGCGGCGCCGATCGTGCCCGCGCCGACGATGCCCACCAACGCGGCCGCCGCCCAGGCCACCCGACGACGTCGTGACCGGCTCGGCCGTTCGTCCTCGGCCGCTCCGGGGTTCCGGTTGCTCAGCCGGATCGGCTCATCGGTCAGGTCGATCGGATCCTGGTCGTCGTCGACCGGGCGCTCGGTGAGATGTGCGTCGGACATAGCCGACACCGTACGCGAATGACAGGTGGCGCACGTCGGGTCCCGGGAAGCCCTCCGTAGACTTTCAGGGTGACCGAGAGACTGGATGCCCGACGCCCCGACGCCCCGACCCTTGCCGGCCAGTACCAGCCCGGCGAGGTAGAGCAGCGACGGTACGAGCAGTGGGTAGCCGACGGTCGCTTCCGGGCGTCGGCGGACACCGACAAGCCCCCGTTCACCATCGTCATCCCGCCGCCGAACGTCACCGGCTCGCTGCACATGGGCCACGCGCTCGACCACACCGTCCAGGACGCCCTCGTGCGGCGCAAGCGGATGCAGGGCTACGAGGCGCTGTGGCTGCCCGGCATGGACCACGCCGGTATCGCCACCCAGAACGTCGTGGAGCGGCAGCTCGCCGGCCAGGGGCTGTCCCGGCACGACCTCGGCCGGGAGAAGTTCGTCGAGCGGGTCTGGCAGTGGAAGGCCGAGTCCGGCGGCGCGATCCTCGGCCAGATGCGGCGCCTGGGCGACTCCGTCGACTGGGAGCGGGAGCGCTTCACGATGGACGAGGGCCTGTCCCGGGCCGTCCAGACCATGTTCAAGAAGCTCTACGACGACGGGCTGATCTACCGGGCGAACCGGATCATCAACTGGTGCCCGCGCTGCCTGACGGCGCTGTCGGACATCGAGGTCGAGCACACCGACGACGAGGGCGAGCTCGTCTCGATCCGCTACAGCGACGACGTCGTGGTCGCCACCACCCGGGCCGAGACGATGCTCGGCGACACCGCCGTGGCGGTGCACCCCGACGACGAGCGGTACAAGCACCTCATCGGCACCGAGGTCGAGGTGCCGCTGACCGGGCGGCGCATCCCGATCGTGGGCGACGAGCACGTCGACCCCACGTTCGGCACCGGCATGGTCAAGGTGACCCCGGCGCACGACCCGAACGACTTCGAGATCGGCCAGCGACACGACCTGCCCTCGCTCACCGTCATGGACGAGCGCGGCGTGATCACCGCGCACGGTCCGTTCCAGGGCCTGGACCGGTTCGAGGCCCGCCCGGCGATCGTCGCCGCGCTGCGGGAGCAGGGCCGGGTCGTGGCCGAGAAGCGGCCGTACGTGCACGCGGTCGGGCACTGCTCGCGCTGCCGGACGACCGTGGAGCCGCGGCTGTCGCTCCAGTGGTTCGTGAACACCACCCCCCTGGCGAAGGCCGCCGGCGACGCGGTGCGCGACGGCCGGGTCGCGATCGAGCCGGCGGAGCTTGCCAAGCGCTATTTCGCCTGGGTCGACAACATGCACGACTGGTGCATCTCGCGCCAGCTGTGGTGGGGCCACCGCATCCCGGTGTGGTACGGCCCGGCCGGCGAGATCGTCTGCGTCGGCCCCGACGAGCAGCCGCCGACCGGTGAGGGCTGGCACCAGGACGAGGACGTCCTCGACACCTGGTTCTCCAGCGGCCTGTGGCCGTTCTCCACCCTCGGCTGGCCGGAGCACACGCCGGAACTGGCGACGTTCTACCCGACCAGCGTGCTGGTGACCGGCTACGACATCCTCTTCTTCTGGGTCGCCCGGATGATGATGTTCGGCCTGTACGCGATGGACGGGCAGCAGCCGTTCGACGTGGTCGCCCTGCACGGGATGGTCCGCGACGAGCACGGCAAGAAGATGTCCAAGTCGTTCGGCAACGTCGTCGACCCGCTGGACTGGATCGACCGCTTCGGCGCCGATGCGACCCGGTTCACGCTGGCCCGGGGCGCCAACCCCGGCGGGGACGTGCCGGTCAGCGAGGAGTGGTGCCAGGGCTCCCGCAACTTCTGCAACAAGCTCTGGAACGCCACCCGGTTCGCGCTGCTGAACGGCGCGCACACCGAGGGGGAATTGCCGGCCGCCGACCAGCTGTCGACCGTCGACCGGTGGATCCTGTCCCGGCTGGCGCACGTCACCGCCGAGGTGGACGAGCAGTTCGAGGCGTACGAGTTCGCGAAGGTCTGCGACCTGCTCTACCACTTCGCGTGGGACGACGTCTGTGACTGGTACGTGGAGCTGAGCAAGCCGGTGCTCGCCGAGGGCGGCCCCGCCGCCGACGCCACCCGCCGGGTGCTCGGTCACGTGCTGGACCAGCTGCTGCGGCTGCTGCACCCGGTCATTCCGTTCGTCACCGAGGAGCTGTGGATCGCGCTCACCGGCGGCGAGACGATCATGACGGCTGCCTGGCCGGTCGTCGACCGTACGCTCGTCGACGACGCCGCGGAGGCCGAGGTGGGCACCGTGCAGCGGGTCGTCACCGAGATCCGCCGGTTCCGCTCCGACCAGGGGCTGCGGCCCACGCAGCGGGTGTCCGCCCGGCTGGGCGGGCTGACCGGCGCGGGGATCGGCGCGCACGAACCGCTGATCCGGTCGTTGGTCCGGCTGGACGCGGCCGGGGACGACTTCCAGGCCAGCGCCACCCTCGCCGTCGCCGGTGACGTCACCGTCGCCCTGGACACCCGGGGCTCGATCGACGTGGCCGCCGAGCGCGCCCGCCTCACCAAGGACCGCGCGGCGGCCGAGAAGGAGGCCGCGCAGGCCCGGGCGAAGCTCGACAACCCGGCCTTCGTCGGCAAGGCACCGGAGCCGGTGGTCGCCAAGATCCGGGACCGGCTCGCCACCGCCGAGGCCGACCTCGCCCGCATCGACGCCGCTCTGGAGGCGCTTCCCTCGTGACCGACCGCACCGATTTCGCCGCCGTCGAGGCCGAGCTGGCCGGCCGGGGGTTCACCCGCATGGTCTTCGAGTTGGACCGGATCGAGTCCCTGCTCGACCTGTTGGGCAGCCCGCAGCGGGCGTACCCGTCGATCCACCTGACCGGCACCAACGGCAAGACCTCCACCGCCCGGATGATCGACTCGCTGCTGCGGGCCTTCGGGCTGCACACCGGTCGCTACACCAGCCCGCACCTGGAGACCGTCCGGGAGCGGATCAGCCTGGACGGCGAGCCGGTGGGCGAGGAGCGGTTCACCGCCACGTACCGGGAGGTCGCGCCGCTGGCCGCGCTGGTGGACGAGCGGTCCGCCGAGCCGCTGACGTACTTCGACATGACCACGGCGCTGGCGTTCGCGACGTTCGCCGACGCGCCGGTCGACGTGGCCGTGGTCGAGGTGGGGCTCGGCGGCGCCGAGGACGCCACCAACGTCATCCAGGCCGGGGTGGCGGTGCTGACCCCGATCGGCCTGGACCACACCGAGTTCCTGGGCGACACGCTCCAGGACATCGCGCTGGCGAAGTCGGGGATCATCCACAAGGGCGCCACCGTCATCTCCGCCGCGCAGGACGACGAGGCGGCCCGGCCGATCCTGGAACGCTGTGCCGAGGTGGGCGCCACCATCGCCCGGGAGGGCTCCGAGTTCGGGGTCATGCGCCGCGCGGTCGCCGTCGGCGGGCAGGTACTCACACTCCAGGGGCTCGGCGGGGTGTACGAGGAGATCTTCGTACCGCTGCACGGCGCGCACCAGGCGCAGAACGCGGCGGTCGCCCTCGCGGCGGTGGAGGCGTTCCTCGGGGCCGGCACGAAGCGGCAGCTCGACGTGGAGACGGTGCGGGAGGGCTTCGCCGCGGCCAGCTCGCCGGGCCGGCTGGAGAAGGTCCGGACCGCGCCGACGATCCTGCTCGACGGGGCGCACAACCCGCACGGTATGGCCGCGACGGTCGCCGCCCTGCAGGAGGAGTTCGCGTTCAGCAAGCTCGTCGCGGTGGTGGGGGTGCTCGCCGACAAGGACGCGCCCAGCCTTCTGGAACTGCTGGAACCCGTGGTCGACCAGATCGTGGTCACCCGGAACAGCTCACCCCGCGCGATGCCGACCGGGGAGCTGGCGGACCTCGCCGCCGAGGTGTTCGGGCCCGAGCGGGTCGAGGTGGCCGAGGAGATGCCGGACGCCATCGAGGCGGCGGTCGCCCTGGCCGAGGAGGACGTTCCCGGTGAGCTGTCCGGGGTCGGCGTCATCGTCACCGGGTCGGTGGTGACCGTGGCCGACGCCCGCCGGCTGCTCAAGAAATGACCGGTCCGGAGCGGGAGCCGGCGGACGGCACCGAGCGTACGAGCGGACCTGACGCCGGTACGCCGGGCGGACCGCAGCGGCGGTCCGGTCTGCGCGACCCCGAGCGGGCGGTACGCGGGCTGGGCGCCGGCACGCTGGTGCTGGAGGCGCTGGTGCTGCTGCTCGCGATCCAGCCGATCCGGGTGCTCGGCGGCGACCTGAGCGGCGCCGCCGTCGGCGTGGTCGTGGCCCTGGCGGTGGCGGCGGTGCTGCTGGCCGGGACGATGCGGCGGCCGTGGGTCTGGAACGCCGGCACCGTCCTGCAGGGCCTGCTCCTGCTGGCCGGCCTGCTGCACTGGTCGCTGTTCGCCCTGGGCGTCATCTTCGCCCTGGTGTGGGCGTACGCCCTGCACGTGCGCCGGGTGATCCTGGGCTGAACCGTTCGCGCCGCCGGACCCGAGCGGCTCCGGCGGCGCGAACGGGCGCTCGTCAGGCGTCGGCGCGCTCCCGCCACTGGGTGAGGGCGATGCCGTGGCCGTCCGGGTCGCGGAAGGCCGCCGCCCAGACCTCCAGCTTCGTGCCCCGGTTCACCACCCGGGGGGCGTACGTGAAGCGGACGCCCGAGCCGCGCAGCCGGCCGTACGCGGCCTCGATGTCGTCCACCTCGAGGTTGACGTGCACCAGCCGCCGGCTCACCGGGACCGCCTCGGTGACCTCACGCAGCACCAGCCGGGTCGCTCCGGAGGCGAGGACGGCGTTGCCGGCGCCCCGGTCCACCTCGGTGAAGCCCAGGTCCCGGTAGAAGCTCAGCGAGCGGGTCAGGTCGGTGACGAGCAGCGTCACGCCGACACCCGCGATCGGTGAGTCCGGCTCACCGGCGCCCTCCGGGTCGGCTCCCGCACCGGGCTGCCGCCCGAAGATCGCCTCGTCCAGGTCCTCCGCGCCGACTCCGCTCTCCGGCGGCTCGGCGCGCGCCGTCGCGGGATCGTCCAGCGGCAGGTCCAGCGGGTCGAGCGGGTCGAACGGGTCGAACGGGTCGAGCGGCTCCGACGGTGCCGGCACGCGGAAGCGGCGTTCGGCGGTCGGTGCCGCGCTCGGCGTCGCGTCGATCGTCTCCACAGGCACGGTGGAATCGAACGGGCCGTCCGATGTCGGGCTGTCGAACGGGTCACCCGGCGGCGTGTCGTACCGGTCGGCCGCCGGCCCGAACGGGTCCGCCGGGCCTTCGTACGGGTCCGCCGGCCCGCCGTACGGGTCCGCCGGCCCCGAGGGCGCGAAGCCGGCGGTGGGCGGGGGATCGAACTGCTCCTCGGCGGGGGACCGGGGCGTCGGCGTGGCCCGGCGCGGCAACGTGCGCCCACCGCCCGGCTCGACGAGCGTGCCCTCCAGCACCACCGGTTCGCCGGGGCGCTGGTGCAGCACCACCGGCTCGCGCTCCTCGGGCGGGGCTCCCAGGTCGTCCAGGGGGTCCGGAGCCAGCGGGTCGCGGAAGTCGTCGTCCGGCGCCCGGCCCGCCCACGGCGGCGCCTCCTGCGCGATGAGCACCTCTTCGACCGGCTCCGCGCCCGTGTACTCCGGGGGGAGGTCGGCGACGCCGGCGGCGGTCTCCGCGTGGGTGGGCACCTCGTCCCAGAGGACCCGCACGTGGCGCTGGTCGTCGAGGGCCACCCGGATCGGCAGGGCCTGGCCCAGCGACGGCCACTTGGCGACCGGCACCCGGGGCTCGATGATCTTCTTCGACCGGGGCGGCAGCCCGGGTGCGTCGATCACCAGTTGCAGCTCGCAGCGGCC
The DNA here is from genome assembly GCF_044465805.1 of Micromonospora sp. NPDC049497. Classification (NCBI taxonomy): domain Bacteria; kingdom Bacillati; phylum Actinomycetota; class Actinomycetes; order Micromonosporales; family Micromonosporaceae; genus Micromonospora; species Micromonospora sp. NPDC049497. Next base: position 6,657 of record NZ_JBITMC010000030.1, read on the forward strand.
GAAGGCGTACTGGGTGGGTGGCTCGGAGGCGCTGTGCACGTGGCCCTCGCCGACCACCCACGTGCGACCGCCCCCGCGCACCGTGGCCAGCGCGATCGACAGCACCAGCAACGCGACACCGAGCGCGACGATGGCCCAGCTCGGCATGCCGAGGCCGAAAAGGATCATGAAGACGGCCACGGTGCCCAGGACCGCGCCGATCAACTTGCGTACCGGTGCGATGGGTCGGCTCCCGCCATTCGCCACAGTGGACCTCCCGGGGTCAGGGCCAGGCTAGGCCGGATCGGCGGCCGGGGGAAGGACCGGCCGCCGCGCCGGCGCCGGGACCGGGTCGCTAGGCTGACCGTACCCAGATCGACCGGCTTCCGCGCACAGGAGGAACCCAGCGTGTCCAGCACCAGCCCGGCCGAGCGCACGCTCGTACTGATCAAGCCCGACGCGGTCCGTCGCGGGTTGGTCGGCGAGATCATCTCCCGCTTCGAGCGCAAGGGGCTGCGGATCGACGCGATGGAGACGCGGACGCTGGACGGCGACTTCGCCGACCAGCACTACGCCGAGCACGTGGACAAGCCGTTCTACCCGCCGCTGAAGGAGTTCATGACCGGTGGGCCGCTGGTCGCCCTGGTGCTCTCCGGCGACCAGGTGATCGAGGTGGTCCGAGGCATGATCGGCAGCACCGACGGCCGCAAGGCCGCCGCCGGCACCGTCCGGGGCGACCTCTCCCTGTCCAACCGGGAGAACCTGGTGCACGCCTCCGACTCCACCGACAGCGCCAAGCGCGAGATCGGGCTCTGGTTCCCCGCGCTGGGCTGAGCAGACACGACACGGCCGGTACGCGGAGCCCGCGCGCCGGCCGTCGTCGTTCCCGCCTCGTGTCGGTCAGGCGTCCGGCGGAAGCTTGGTGCGGCAGGTGATCGCGATCCGGTTCCACACGTTGATCGTCGCGATCGCCATCAGCAGGTCCGCCAGTTCCTTCTCCGGCCACACCTTGGCCGCCACGTCCCAGACGTCGTCCGGTACGCCGTGGTCGCCGAGCCGGGTGACCGCGTCGGTCAGCGCCAGCGCGGCGCGCTCCCGCTCGTCGAAGAAGGGCGCCTCCCGCCAGGCAGCCACCGCGAAGAGCCGGCGGCTCGACTCACCCGCCGCGAGCGCGTCCCGCGTGTGCATGTCCACGCAGAACGCGCAGCCGTTGAGCATCGACGCCCGGAGCTTCACCAGCTCCAGCACGGTGTGGTCGACGTTCTGCCGGACGTACTTCTCCATGCCCAGCACCGCCTGGTACGCCTCCGGCGCCACCTGTGACGGATCCATCCGCTGCATGTCAACCTCCTGGTGCGGTGTGCGTGACACCCACTCGACGGACCAGCCCGACCCGGCGTGACCGGCCGGCGTGGTGACCCCGCTCACTCGGCTTCGAAGACCGGCGTTAACCGGGGGCCCTTCCTATACCGGAGGCGTTAAGCGGGGGCCCTTCCTTCGCCCCGGATACTCGGCGGCGGACCGGCGGGCTGGTCGAGTACCCTTGGGCGCACAGGCGTCGACCCGGCCATCACCGGCGAGCCTCCGGAAGAAAGGGCCCCCGGGCCCGAGTAGAACCGGACGGGACCGGCCCGTCACAGCCGGCCAACGAGCGGGCGGTCGCACCTTGACCGCCAAGCGGGGTGGTACCGCGGGCCCGGCCCGGCGCGCCGTCGAGGCGTACCGGTCAAGGCTCGTCCTCGCAGACCACGATGAGTGAGCTGCTGCTGAGGAGAGCGACCCCCGATGGCCTATCCGTTGCACGACCCGACCGTCGCCGGTGTCCCGGCGAGCCCGGACCTGCCCGCGGTCGAGCGCCGGGTCCTGGAGCACTGGACGGCCGACAAGACCTTCGAGGCCTCCGTCGAGGCCCGCGAGGCCGGCCGGAACGGCGAGAACGAGTACGTCTTCTACGACGGCCCGCCGTTCGCCAACGGCCTGCCGCACTACGGCCACCTGTTCACCGGGTACGTCAAGGACGTGGTGCCGCGCTACCAGACGATGCGCGGCCGGCACGTCGAGCGGCGCTTCGGCTGGGACTGCCACGGCCTGCCCGCCGAGGTGGTGGCCGAGAAGCAGCTCGGCATCACCAGCAAGGCGGAGATCCTCGACCTGGGCGTGGCCCGGTTCAACGAGGCGTGCCGCACCTCGGTGCTGGAGTTCACCCACGACTGGGAGCGGTACATCAACCGGCAGGCCCGGTGGGTCGACTTCGCCAACGACTACAAGACCCTCGACCTGGACTACATGGAAAGTGTCATGTGGGCCTTCAAGACCCTGCACGACAAGGGCCTGGTCTACGAGGGCTTCCGGGTGCTCGCGTACTGCTGGCGGTGCGAGACGCCGCTGTCGAACACCGAGACCCGGATGGACGACGTCTACCGGGACCGGCACGACCCGACGTTGACCGTGTGGTTCGGGCTGACCGCCGACGAGTCCGCCCCGGAGCTGGTGCGCGGGCCGGTCCGGCTCGGCGTCTGGACGACCACGCCGTGGACGCTGCCGTCGAACCTGGCGCTCGCCGTCGGTCCGGACATCGAGTACGCGGTGCTGGAGCGCGAGGGCCAGCGGTACGTGGTCGGCGCGGCGCGGCTGGCCGCGTACGCCAAGGAGCTGGAGGGCTACGAGCTCCTCGGCACCGTGTACGGCCGCGACCTGGCCGGACGCCGTTACACGCCGCTGTTCGACTTCCTCGTCGAGCAGGCCGGCGAGAACGCCTACCAGGTGCTCGGCGCGGACTTCGTGACCACCGAGGACGGCACCGGGATCGTCCACCTCGCCCCGGCGTTCGGTGAGGACGACCAGAACGTCTGCAACGCCGCCGGCATCCCGACGATCGTCACCGTGGACGACCACACGCGGTTCACCGCGCTGGTGCCGCCGTACCAGGGCGAGCAGGTCTTCGACGTCAACAAGCCGGTGATCCGGGAGCTGAAGGATCGGGGGGTGGTGCTCCGGCAGGACACCTACACCCACTCGTACCCGCACTGCTGGCGCTGCGACACCCCGCTGGTCTACAAGGCGGTGTCGTCGTGGTTCGTCGCGGTGACGCAGTTCCGGGACCGGATGGTCGAGCTGAACCAGCAGATCAACTGGACGCCCGGCCACATCAAGGACGGCTCGTTCGGCAAGTGGCTGGCCAACGCCCGCGACTGGTCGATCAGCCGGAACCGGTTCTGGGGCTCGCCGATCCCGGTGTGGAAGTCCGACGACCCGACGTACCCGCGCGTCGACGTGTACGGCTCGCTGGCCGACATCGAGCGGGACTTCGGCGTACGCCTGACCGACCTGCACCGGCCGGCGGTGGACGACCTGGTCCGGCCCAACCCGGACGACCCCACCGGGCGCTCGATGATGCGCCGCGTGCCGGAGGTGCTGGACTGCTGGTTCGAGTCGGGCTCGATGCCGTTCGCCCAGGTGCACTACCCGTTCGAGAACGCCGACTGGTTCGAGCACCACTACCCGGGTGACTTCATCGTCGAGTACATCGGACAGACCCGCGGCTGGTTCTACACGATGCACGTGCTGGCCACCGCGCTGTTCGACCGGCCGGCGTTCCGCAACTGCCTCAGCCACGGCATCCTGCTCGGCTCCGACGGGCGCAAGATGTCCAAGAGCCTGCGCAACTACCCGGACGTGTACCACGTGTTCGACGCGTACGGCTCCGACGCGATGCGCTGGATGCTGATGTCCTCGCCGGTGCTGCGGGGCGGGGACATGGCCGTCACCGAGGCGGGCATCCGGGACGCCGTCCGGCAGGTGCTGCTGCCGCTGTGGAACGTCTGGTACTTCTTCTCGCTCTACGCCAACGCCGACTCCTACACCGCCCGCCGTCGTACCGACTCCACGCACCTGCTCGACCGGTACGTGCTGGCCAAGACGCGGGAACTGGTGGAGACGGTCGGCGCGCAGATGGACGCGTACGACATCTCCGGCGCCTGCGCCACCGTCCGGTCCTACCTGGACGCGCTGACCAACTGGTACGTGCGCCGCTCGAGGGACCGGTTCTGGTCCGGCGACGCCGACGCCTTCGACACCCTGTCGACGGTGTTGGAGACGCTCTGCCGGGTGGTGGCGCCGCTGGCGCCGCTGACGGCGGAGGAGATCTGGCGTGGCCTGACCGGCGAGCGGTCGGTGCACCTGACCGACTGGCCGTCCGCCGAGGAGTTCCCGGCCGACCACGACCTGGTCGCGGCCATGGACGCCACCCGCGAGGTCTGCTCGGCGGCGCTGTCGCTGCGCAAGGCGAAGGGCCTGCGGGTGCGGCTGCCCCTGTCGAGGCTCACCGTGGCGTCGCCGGTGGCGGCGCAGCTCCGGCCGTTCGGCGACCTGGTCGCCGACGAGGTCAACGTCAAGGCGGTGGAGTTCACCGACGCGGTGGCCGACTACTGCCAGCAGGTGCTGACCGTGGTGCCCCGGGCGCTCGGCCCGCGGGTCGGCAAGGCGGTGCAGCAGGTCATCAAGGCGGTCAAGGCGGGAGAGTGGGAGCTTCACGACGGCGCCCCGGTCGCCGCCGGGGTGACGCTCGCCGAGGGTGAGTACGAGCTGCGCCTGGTCGCGGCCGACGCCGAGCACTCCGCCCCGCTGCCCGGCGGGGAGGGCGTGGTCGTGCTGGACACCGAGGTCACCCCGGAACTGGCCGCCGAGGGGCTGGCCCGGGACGTCGTCCGGGTGGTGCAGCAGGCCCGCCGGGACGCCGACCTGGACGTGTCGGACCGGATCGTGGTGCTGGTCGGCGCCTCCGAGGAGGTCCGGGCCGCGGTTGCCGGCTTCATCGACTTCGTCGCCCGGGAGGTGCTCGCCGACTCGGTGGACTTCGCCGACGAGGTGGAGGGCTTCACCGGCGAGGTCGGCGAGGGCGACCGCGTGACGGTCTCCGTCCGCCGCCGCTAGGGGTGGACCGCCCGCCACCTCGGTCGGGGTGGCGGGCGGTCGTCCGCTACGGTGACACCGCCTGTTCAGCACACATCTGCCGGAGGACCAGTGCCGCTGCTCTACACCATCGGCAAGCTCACCGTGGCGCCCGCGCTGCGGTTGGCGTTCCGACCGACCGTGGAGGGGTTGGAGCACATCCCGGAGACCGGCGGCGCGATCTTCGCCGGCAACCACCTGTCGGTCGCCGACGAGCTGTTCCTCGGCACCGCGGTTCCCCGGCACCTGGCGTTCTGGGCGAAGTCCGACTACTACAAGGGCACCGGGGTGAAGGGCGCGTTCCAGCGGTTCGTGTTCAACGGCCTCGGCGCCATCCCGGTCGAGCGCGCCGGCGGGCGGGCGGCGCTGTCCGCGTTCGACGCGGCGATCCCCGCGCTCAGGGGTGGGGACCTGGTCGCCATCTACCCGGAGGGGACCCGGTCGCCCGACGGGCGGCTCTACCGCGGCCGCACCGGCGCCGCCCGGCTGGCCCTCGCCGCGGGTGTCCCGGTCATTCCCGTCGGCATGATCGGCACCGACAAGGCCCAGCCGATCGGCGCCCGCTTCCCCCGGCCCGGCACCGCCAAGATCACCATTCGGTTCGGCAAGCCCCTGGACTTCACCGGCCGCTCCGACGACCGCACCTCGCTGCGGGAGATGACCGACGAGCTGATGGGTGAGATCCAGAAGCTCACCGGCCAGGAGTACGTGCCCCGCTACGCCCCGCCGCGCGCCCACCCGCCGCTGGCCGGCGAGCCCGGGGCGGTCTGACCCGGCGGCGCCGCCACATCCTTCGCCGATGGGCGTTCAGCTCTGCTGTGGTGTGACGATCTGGGTCCGGAGCTCGTCGAGCAGGGCCGCGCTGTCGTCCAGCGAGAGCCGGGTGAAGACCGCGGTGGCGATGCTGCCGTGGTCGACCGAGGTGCAGACCACCACGTCGGCGCCGTTGGACCGGCCCACCGCGCAGCGCTCGTGCCGGCCGCGTACGTCGGTGTCGATCACCTGCGCGTCGCCCAGCGCGTACTCCTCGCGCAGCCGGCTGATCTCGGCGTCCGCGTCCGACTCCGGGGCGAACCGGAAACCGGTGCCGCCGAAGACGGTCACCCGCTTGCCGGTCGGGGTGGTGTAGACGCCGGCGAAGGTGTCCTCGGCGAGCCAGTGCGCCGCGCGTACCTGCGCCTCCAGTTCCCTGGCGGTCTGCGTGCTGCGGCTGTCCTCGCGGAGCCGCAGGTCGGCCACCTGGGCCGGCAGCGCGGCCGTCGCCGGGTACTGGGTCGCCATCGGCACGCCGAACCAGGCCGGGCAGCCGCAGCAGCACGCCAGGGTGAGCAGTAGCAGCCAGGGCCAGCGGCGGCGCCGGCGCACGGGCACCGGGACGTACCCCTTGGGGGCCTGCCAGCCGGGCGGCGGCGCCGTCGGCGGCGGCGCACCCCGGCCCTTCTTCTTCTGCTTGGGACGCGCGGGCGGCAGGGCCGGTGCCAGCGGCGTGGGGGCCGGGCGCGGCGCCGGCTGCGGATACGCGGGCGGCGCGGGGTACCCGACCGGCTGCGGCGGCGCCGGGTACGCGACCGGAGGCGGAGACACCTGGTACGGCATCGCGGGCGGTGCGGGCGGCCCGGAGTACGGGCGGGTCGTCGGCGGCGCCGGGTAGGGCAGGGTCGGCGGGAGGTGGGGCATCTCCGCCGAGGGCAGCTCCCAGCCCCCGGTGTCGGCACCCGCCCAGGGATCCACCGGCGCCTGGTGCTCGGGCAGCGGAGACGGAGGCGCCGGGGTGGGCTCGGCCGACTCGCCCCAGCCACGCTTGCGCGGCGGCGGGGGCGGCACGGCGGCGGACCCGCTCCACTTGGGCGCGGGCGGCTCCGGCGGCTGCTCGTCGGACCGCTGACCGGCGGGCTCCGGCTCGTCGGCCGGCAATGCGCGGGTGCCCTGCGGGCCCACGGCCGGTTCGGCGGCGGGCTCCGGCTCGTCGGCCGGCAGCGCCCGCGTGCCGTGCGGGCCGTCGGTGGGCCGCCCGGCCGCCTCCGGCTCGTCGGTGTCCAGCTCACGGGTGCCCTCCGGGCCCGTGCGGGGCTCGTCACCCGACGGTACGGGGGAGGGCGTGGCCTCCTCGGTGACCGCCGGATCCCGGTCCCGGTGCGGGTCCGGGGTGTCCCCGTCGGCCGGCCGGTCTGCACCCGGCTGCGGCTGCGGCATCGCGGCAATCTCCTCTCGCGCCCGTTGCGAGGTTAGTACCGGCGCGCCACCCCCGACGAATCCGCTGGTGCGGCCGGCCGGTGGCGTGCGCGCCGTCACCGGCGGCAGGCCGCGTACCCTTGGGCTTCATGAGCGTCCCGTCGACCACGCCGCGCCCGACCGCGGCCCATTCCGTGTGGCCACAGCTGGAGCCGCTGCTGCCCCAGGTGACCAAGCCCATCCAGTACGTCGGTGGCGAGCTGGGTGCGGTGGTCAAGGACTGGGACGCGGCGACCGTCCGGTGGGCGCTGATGTACCCCGACGCGTACGAGGTGGGCCTGCCCAACCAGGGCGTGCAGATCCTCTACGAGGTCCTCAACGAGCTGCCCGACGTGCTGGCCGAGCGCACGTACGCGGTCTGGCCGGACCTGGAGGCGCTGATGCGCTCCCACGCCGTGCCGCAGTTCACCGTCGACGCGCACCGCGCCGTCCGCGCCTTCGACGTGTTCGGCGTGTCCTTCTCCACCGAGCTGGGTTACACCAACCTGCTCACCGCGATCGACCTGGCCGGCATCCCGATGCTGGCGGCCGACCGCACCGACGACGACCCGGTGATCGTGGCCGGCGGGCACGCCGCGTTCAACCCGGAGCCGATCGCCGACTTCGTCGACGCCGCCGTGCTCGGCGACGGCGAGGAGGCGGTCCTGGAGATCACCGCGATCGTCCGGGAGTGGAAGGCCGAGGGCTCGCCCGGTGGTCGGGACGAGCTGCTGCTGCGGCTGGCCCGCACCGAGAGCGTGTACGTGCCGCGCTTCTACGACGTGGACTACCTGCCCGACGGCCGGATCCAGCGGGTCGTGCCGAACCGGGCGGACGTGCCGTTCCGGGTGCACAAGCGCACGACGATGGACCTGGACGCCTGGCCGTACCCGAAGAAGCCGCTGGTCCCGCTGGCCGAGACCGTGCACGAGCGGTACGCGGTGGAGATCTTCCGGGGCTGCACCCGGGGCTGCCGCTTCTGTCAGGCCGGCATGATCACCCGCCCGGTGCGGGAGCGTTCGATCACCACCGTCGGCCAGATGGTGAAGGAGGGGCTGGAGTTCTCCGGCTTCCACGAGGTGGGCCTGCTGTCGCTGTCGTCGGCCGACCACTCCGAGATCGGTGACATGTGCTCGGGCCTCGCCCAGCAGTACGAGGGCACGAACGTGTCGCTCTCGCTGCCGTCGACCCGGGTGGACGCGTTCAACATCGACCTCGCGCAGGAGTTGTCGCGCAACGGTCGGCGTACCGGTCTGACGTTCGCCCCCGAGGGCGGGTCGGAGCGGATCCGCAAGGTGATCAACAAGATGGTGTCGAAGGATGACCTCATCCGCACCGTGGTCACCGCGTACACCAACGGCTGGCGGCAGGTGAAGCTGTACTTCATGTGCGGCCTGCCCACGGAGACCGACGAGGACGTCCTCGAGATCGCGGACATGGCGCACGAGGTCATCCGCGCCGGTCGCGCCGCCACCGGCTCCAAGGACATCCGCTGCACCGTCTCCATCGGCGGTTTCGTGCCGAAGCCGCACACCCCGTTCCAGTGGGCGTCGATGGAGCGGCCGGAGGTCATCGACGGCCGGCTGAAGATGCTCAAGCAGGCCATCAACTCCGACCGTTCGCTGGGTCGGGCGATCGGCTTCCGCTACCACGACGGCGAGCCGTCGCTGATCGAGGGCCTGCTCTCCCGTGGTGACCGCCGGGTCGGCGCGGTGATCCGCAGGGTGTGGGAGAACGGCGGCCGGTTCGACGGCTGGAGCGAGCACTTCTCGTACCAGCGCTGGGTGCAGGCCGCCGACGAGGTCCTGCCGACCTTCGGGGTGGACCTCGACTGGTACACCACCCGGGAGCGCGACGAGCTGGAGGTCCTGCCGTGGGACCACCTGGACTCGGGCCTGGACAAGGACTGGCTCTGGCAGGACTGGCAGGACTCGCTGTCGGAGTACGAGCAGGACGACTGCCGGTGGACCCCGTGCTTCGACTGCGGCGTCTGCCCGTCGATGGACACCGAGATCCAGATCGGTCCCACCGGCAGGAAGCTCCTGCCGCTGACCCCGATCAACGGCGGCGGCCTCAAGCTCCCGACCGGCGCCCAGCAGTGACCGTTCGGAGCGGGTGCGCCGTGCGTCTCCCGCGCGCCGCCCGCTCCGCCCGGTGATCATGAAGCTATTGTCTCCGGCACGGCGTGTCGCCGACAACAACTTCATGATCAACCGGTTCTGACACCGAGGAGCACGACGATCAGTAAGAGACCACAGCCCGAGGGCGGGCAGGCGCCGGTCGTCCAGCGCGTCCGGATCCGGTACGCCAAGCGCGGGCCGCTGCGGTTCACCTCGCACCGGGACTTCGCCCGCGCCTTCGAGCGGGCGCTGCGCCGGGCCGGCGTCCCGATCGCCTTCTCCCAGGGCTTCACCCCGCACCCGAAGATCTCGTACGCCAGCGCCGCCCCCACCGGCGTGGCCAGCGAGGCCGAGTACCTGGAGATCGGCCTGCGCGAGGAGGTCGACCCGGAGCAGCTGCGCGCGGCTCTCGACGCCGCCCTGTCGCCCGGGCTCGACGTCTTGGACGCGGTGGTGGCCGGTGGCGGCAGCCTGGCCGACCGGATCGAGGCCTCGCACTGGCGCATCGAGTTGCCCGAGGTCGACCCCGGTGTCGCACAACGGGCGGTTTCCGCCTTCACGGCCGCCGACGAGGTCCTCGTCGAGCGCATGACCAAGCAGGGGCGACGCACCTTCGACGCCCGTTCGGCGGTCATCTCCATCGATGTCGTATCGCCGACGGAGACGCCTTCCGAGGTCGCGGCCGTGCCGTGTGCGATACTCGAACTGGTCGTGCGGCAGGTCACCCCGTCCGTGCGACCCGATGACGTCCTTTCCGGCCTCCGCGTGGTGGCCGACCTGGAGCCGCCGGTCTCCCCGAAGGTGATCCGGCTGGCGCAGGGCACGCTGACCGCGCAGGGCGCGATCACGGATCCGTTGGACGCGGACCGCGACGGGGCATCCATCGGCGAACGCTGACCGTCGGTCAGTGTTCGGGCAGGCAGACTTCGGCGGTCGTGCGACCAGCGCGACCGGCGGAAACACTTTTGCGGCGACCCTGCGTGGCAGCGCTCACACGCGCCCGGGGCAGCCAGAACTGGAGAACGTCCATGCTCGAGAACGAGCCCGAGGGCGGCGAACGCACCGGTTCCCAGCCGGCCGGCGACACCGCTGAACAGCACAACGCGTCGTCGGAGCAGTCCTCCGCCGGCGGTACCTCGCCAGGTGCGGCGACCGGCGACGTGGCCGGACCCGCACCGAGCGAGGCCGCCGGCAGCGGCACCGCCGACCTGGGGGAGCCCAAGGCGCCCGCCCGGCGGCGGGTCAGCCGCCGCAAGGCCGCCCCGCTGAACCAGCCGGAGCAGACCGAGGCGCCGGTCGAGGCGCCGGTCGAGGCGAGCGCCGCCGCGCAGGGCAGCGGTGAGTCCCCGCAGGCGGAGGTCCTCGCCCCGGTGACCGCAGACCTCGACCCCGCCGCCAAGACCCCGCGCCGCCGCCGCAAGGCCACCACCGCGAAGGCCGCCGCCGAGGAGCCGGTCGTCGCCGACGGTGTCGAGGCGGCCACCGAGGACGTCGTACCGCCGGTCAAGGTGACGCGTACCCGCCGCCGCAAGGCCGCCCCCGCGGCGGCCGACCCGGCCGCGGAGACCCCGGCCGAGGTGGCCGGGATCCCCGAGCCGACCGCGCCCGCCGTGGGCGGCGAAGTCGCGGAGACCACGCCGGAGGAGCCCGAGGAGCCCGAGGCCGGCACCGCCTTCGGCGCCGCCGCGCAGGCCGTCGTGGATGCCGCCGCCGCCGCGGCCCGGCCCGTCGCCGAGGACGCCGCGGCCGCGCAGCCGGCCGCGTTGAGCGGGACCGAGAGCCGCTCCGGGGAGGTGCCGCCGGGTGTCGCGGTGTCCGCGCCGACCGGCGAGCCCGCCGCGGAGACGCCGGCCGCCGAGCCCGAGCCACGCACCCGCCGCCGCCGGGCGGCGCTGTCCGCGCCCACCGTGCTGTTCATGGCACCGCAGCCGGAGGACGTGCCGGTCGTGCGGGCCGCCGCCCCGGCGCCGGCCGTCGCCGAGGAGCCCGCCGAGGAGGAGCCGGCCGAGCCGTCGCGCCGCCGCCGGCGGGGTCGCCGCGAGGCCGAGCAGGTCGAGGCGGTGGAGCCCGTCGAGGCCGAGGAGGAGCCCACCGAGGAGGCCGAGGAGGAGGCCGGCGACGAGGACGAGGACGAGAGCGCGGCGGCCCGCCGCCGGCGTCGTCGTGGTCGTCGTGGCCGTGGCCGTGGCAAGGGTGGCGCGGACGACACCGAGGACGAGGAGTCCGAGGAGGCCGCGCAGGCCGAGGACGAAGAGGCCGAGGCCGAGGACGAGGAGGCCGAGAGCGAGGGCGAGGGCGACGGGATGACCCGTCGCCGTCGCCGCCGTCGCCGTCGGGGTGCCGGTGACGTCGAGGGCGGTGCCGACGACGGCGTGCCCACCGTCGTCAAGATCCGGGAGCCCCGCAAGACCGTCGACGAGGTGCAGGGCGTCTCCGGCTCGACCCGGCTGGAGGCCAAGCGTCAGCGCCGCCGGGACGGCCGGGAGCAGCGTCGTACCCGTCCGCCGATCCTCAGCGAGTCCGAGTTCCTGGCCCGCCGGGAGGCGGTCGACCGGGTGATGGCCGTCCGTCAGCGCGGCGACCGCACGCAGATCGCCGTCCTGGAGGACGGTGTGCTGGTCGAGCACTACGTCACCCGGAACTCCTCCGGCACGATGGCGGGCAACGTCTACCTCGGCAAGGTGCAGAACGTCCTGCCGAGCATGGAGGCGGCCTTCGTCGACGTCGGGCGCGGTCGCAACGCCGTCCTGTACGCGGGCGAGGTCAACTGGGACACCAGCGGCCTGGAGGGCCGGGCGCGCTCGATCGAGCAGGCCCTCAAGTCCGGCGACTCGGTGCTGGTGCAGGTCACCAAGGACCCGATCGGGCACAAGGGCGCGCGGCTGACCAGCCACATCGCGCTCTCCGGCCGGCACCTCGTCTACGTGCCCAACGGCAACGCCTCCGGCATCAGCCGGAAGCTGCCGGACAACGAGCGCAAGCGGCTGCGGGACGTGCTGAAGAAGCTCGTTCCGGACGGCGCGGGCGTGATCGTCCGGACCGCCGCCGAGGGCGCCACCGAGGACGAGTTGGCCCGCGACGTCAAGCGGCTCCAGGCCCAGTGGGAGGACATCCAGGCCAAGGCCGCCGAGGGCGGTGCCCCGGTGCTGCTCTACGAGGAGCCGGACCTGGTCATCCGGGTGGTCCGGGACCTCTTCAACGAGGACTTCCGTGAGCTGATCATCGAGGGCGAGCAGTCGTACGACATGGTCGAGTCGTACCTGTCGCACGTCTCGCCGGACCTGGTCGCCCGGCTGCGCCGGCACGTCGGCACCACCGACGTGTTCGCCGAGTACCGGATCGACGAGCAGATCATCAAGGGGCTGGACCGCAAGGTCTTCCTCCCCTCCGGTGGTTCGCTGGTGATCGACCGGACCGAGGCGATGACCGTCGTCGACGTCAACACCGGCAAGTACACCGGCTCCGGGGGCAACCTCGAGGAGACGGTGACCCGGAACAACCTGGAGGCGGCCGAGGAGATCGTCCGTCAGCTGCGGCTGCGCGACATCGGTGGCATCGTGGTGATCGACTTCATCGACATGGTCCTGGAGTCCAACCGCGAGCTGGTGCTGCGCCGGCTGACCGAGTGCCTGGGCCGGGACCGCACCAAGCACCAGGTCACCGAGATCACCTCGCTGGGCCTGGTGCAGATGACCCGGAAGCGGATCGGCGCCGGCCTGTTGGAGGCGTTCAGCGAGCCCTGCGAGTGCTGCAAGGGCCGGGGCCTGGTCATCCACACCGAGCCGGTGCCGGAGAAGCCGCGCGCCGGTGGTGCGGGGGAGAAGGTCAAGGCCGTGGCCACGGCCGCTCCGGCCACTCCGGCGGCTCCGGCGGCCGAGCAGCCGGTCTCGTCCCGGCGCCGGGCGCGCAAGGGCGTACCGGCCGAGCGGACCGTGGCCGAGGTCACCGAGACCGACAGCGCGGGTGCCGCCGCCGTCGTGGAGGCTGACTACCACGACACGATGGGCTACGACCTGTCCCGTTACGAGGCCGACACCCCGGCCGCCCCTGCTGTCAGCGACGCCCAGACGGGCGAGTCGGCCCGACTGGCCGCGGCGGACGACCCGGATGCGATCTCCGACGACGACGCCGAGGAGACCGAGGGTGGCACGGGCCGCCGCCGGTCCCGTCGGGGTGGGGCACGCCGCCGTACGCGCCCGTGACGCGCTGACCGAGCATCGACCGAGCCCCTGCACCGGATCGCCGGTGGAGGGGCTCCGTCGTACCCGTCGGGGGGTGTGCGGAGGGGTCGGTTTGGGTGTCCGGCCTGCGATGGCGTACTCTTGCCGGCGGCGCACTTTTGGTGTGCCGAGTTCCCGCGTGCCCGCGCCGCCGTGCTTCTGCTACCCGGCGAGCCGCCGTGGGAACGACCGACCGGCAACGGTGGGAACAGACGCCAGCAGCCTCAACGACAGGGAGTCCGCCTCCGATGTACGCGATCGTCAAGACCGGCGGCAAGCAGTACAAGGTCGCCGAGGGCGACGTGATCGAGGTCGAGAAGCTCACCGGTGCCCCCGGTGACGCGGTGAAGCTCACCGCGGTGCTCCTCGTCGACGGTGACGACCTGGTGACCGACGCGGCGAAGCTTGCCAAGGTCGCGGTGTCCGGCGAGATCGCCGCGCACACCAAGGGCCCGAAGATCCGGATCCACAAGTTCAAGAACAAGACCGGCTACCACAAGCGCCAGGGTCACCGCCAGCCGTTGACCCAGGTCAAGGTGACCGGCATCTCCAGCGGGAAGTAGGTCGTCCTCCAATGGCTCACAAAAAGGGTGCGTCCAGCTCGCGTAACGGTCGTGACTCCGCGGCCCAGCGACTCGGCGTGAAGCGCTTCGGTGGTCAGGTCGTCAGCGCGGGTGAGATCCTCATCCGTCAGCGTGGCACCAAGTTCCACCCCGGTGACCTGGTCGGCCGTGGCGGCGACGACACGCTGTTCGCGCTGTCCGCCGGCTCGGTCCAGTTCGGCACCAAGCGCGGTCGCAAGACCGTCAGCATCGTGCCGCAGCAGTAGTTTTCCGGCTAAGCGGGCCGCGGACCTCGTGTCCCGGCCCGCTTCGCCTTTTCTCGTGCGGGGACGTGACCTCGCTGGAAGGATTGACGCCCGTGGCGACGTTCGTTGACCGGGTCGTCCTGCACCTGCAGGCCGGCGATGGCGGGCACGGTTGTGTCTCGATCCACCGGGAGAAGTTCAAGCCCTTCGGTGGACCCGACGGCGGGAACGGCGGGCACGGGGGCAGTGTGTCGCTGGTCGTCGACCCGCAGGTCACCACCCTGCTCGACTTCCACTTCCGCCCGCACGTGAAGGCCGATAACGGCAAGGGCGGCGCCGGCTCGAACCGGGACGGCGCCAACGGCCGGGACCTCGTGCTCAAGGTCCCCAACGGCACCGTCGTGCACGCCCTGGACGGCACCGTGCTGGCCGACATGGTCGGCGCCGGCACGACCTACGAGGTGGCCCGGGGCGGGCGCGGTGGCCGCGGCAACGCGTCGCTGGCCAACGCCCGCCGCAAGGCGCCCGGCTTCGCCGAGCTGGGCGAGCCCGGCGACCACCTCGACGTGGTGCTGGAGCTGAAGAGCGTCGCCGACGTGGGCCTGGTCGGCTTCCCGTCGGCCGGCAAGTCGTCGCTGATCTCGGTGCTCTCCGCGGCCAAGCCGAAGATCGCCGACTACCCGTTCACCACCCTGGTGCCGAACCTGGGCGTGGTCCGGGTGGACAACCACACCTTCACCGTCGCCGACGTGCCCGGCCTCATCCCGGGCGCGGCCACCGGCAAGGGACTCGGCCTGGAGTTCCTCCGGCACATCGAGCGCTGCTCGGTGCTGGTGCACGTGATCGACACCGCCACGCTGGAGCCGGGCCGCGACCCGGTCGCCGACATCGACACGATCGAGGCGGAGCTGGAGGCGTACGGGGGGCTGGCCGACCGGCCCCGGATGGTCGCCCTGAACAAGGTCGACGTGCCGGACGGTCGGGACCTGGCCGAGATCGTCCGCCCCGACCTGGAGGAGCGCGGCCTGCGCGTGTTCGAGGTCTCCGCCGCCACCCGCGAGGGGCTCAAGGAACTGACGTACGCGATGGCCGAGTTGGTGGAGCAGTCGCGGAGCGCCGCGCCGCCGGCCGAGCCGACCCGCATCGTGATCCGGCCGCAGGCGGTCGACGACGCCGGGTTCACCATCGAAGCCGCCGAGGACGGTGCCTGGGTGGTCAAGGGCGTCCGCCCGGAGCGGTGGGTGCGGCAGACCAACTTCGACAACGACGAGGCGATCGGCTTCCTCGCCGACCGGCTGGCCCGGCTGGGCGTCGAGGAGAAGCTCGGCAAGGCCGGCGCCGAACCCGGCGACCTGGTGCGGATCGGGGAGCGCGAGTTCGACTGGCAGCCCACCCTCTACGCCGGCGCCGAGTTCGTCCCCGGCAACCGGGGCACGGACGTCCGGCTGGAGGAGACGTCGAGCCGCGCCCGGGCCGCCGAGCGGCTGGCTGCCCGCAAGGCCCGTCGGCAGCGCCCGGAGGACGAGATCGAGGCCGGCACCGCCGTCCAGGACGGGTACGACGCGTACGACGCCGACCGGGACGACGACGAATAGCACGACACGCTCCGTGGCCGGGACGACTGCCGGAAACCTCCGCGAAAGGCACCGCCTCTAGGGGGTCGTCGCCGGGCGGGGCGACCGGCTTCTGGACCGCCTGCGGATACGAGCCGGTCCGGGGCTGTGGCGGGCACGCCGTCGGCGCGTACACCCGCTGTTTCGCCAAGCGGCTGCCGGTCGCCGCCTGACGGCGGCCGGCGCCGGACGGTCCCGCGTCAGTCGCCGGTGTGGGTGTGGGACACGGTGACCGGCTTCGACTCGGGCGAGGCGTGCTGGCGCAGGAAGATGCTCAGGACGATCAGCGTGCCGACGGCGAGGAACTCGCTCTGCCAGTTCTGCATCGACTGGAACCAGAACTCGTTGGTCCCGAGGAACTGCCACACGCTGACCGGCGGGGCGCCGCTCTGCAGCGCCTGCTGCGCGTTGTACTCGGCGGTCCCGCCGAGCAGGTGGCCGAGGAACGAGCCGGCGAAGATCAGCAGCAGCGCGATCGAGAGGCTGTTCCGGTAGACCACGAGCGGCAGGCCGCCGGCGCGGACCGGCCACGGGGACTCCGGCGTCGCCCGGCGCTCGTCGTCCTCCGGCCGGTCGGTCTGCTCGACCGGCTTGGACTCGGCCGAACCCCGCTGCACCAGGTACGCGGTCAGCAGCACGTAGCCGCCCATCTGGAGGAACTCCGACTCCCAGTTCTCGAAGACCGCCTCGGCGAAGTGCCCGCTGCCCAGGTACGCGAACCAACTGATCGGCGCGGCGCCGAACTCGGCCAGTTCCTCGTTGTTGGTCCGCCAGCCGAAGAAGCTCTGGAGGACCAGGAACACCGCGAAGGCGCCGAACATCGTCAGGGCGAGGGCGTTGTTCCGCAGCCAGCGCGGCATGGCGACCTCCTCGTCGAGGGTCGGTGACGCTCCGCTGGTGCCCTGGGTCGTCCGCTGGCAAACCCGGTCAGGGGCGGTCGAAGGGGGTGTCGAGCCGGCCACCGGTGCCCGCCCGGTTGGAGAGCAGCAGCCCGAGCGCGAGCATGCCGAAGCCGAGGAACAGGTGCAGCCAGTTGTCGGCGTTGTTGACCGGGATGACGTTCGCCGCGCTCTCCCGGTCGATGGCCAGGCCGTACAGCCACAGTCCCAGGTAGAGGGCGCCGCCGCCGGCCAGGAAGAGCCGGGACCCGCCGACGCTGCGCGCCAGCACCAGACCGGCCAGGCCGAACCCCAGGTGCAGGAGGTTGTGCAGGATCGACACCTGGAACAGGCCGAGCAGCTTCGCCTCCGAGTGGTGACCGGCGAAGTCCATGCCGTCGTACCCGGTGGTGATGCCGGGGACGAACCCGAGCACCCCGATCAGCAGGAAGGCCGCGGCCGTCGCCAGCGCGGCCAACTGCACCTTCTGCCTCGGGCCCCGGCCGTCCCGTGCTCTGCGTGCCATCGACGTCACCTCCGTGGAGCCGCGGAACCCCCGCCCCGCGGCGTGCACCGTCCGTCACCGACGGCGACGATCCTCCATTGTCCAGTCGCGACCGACGGCGTCGCAGAGAAATGGCGGATCAGGTATGGAAGCCGGAACGCAGGGTAGGTGAATAACGACGGCAGCGGAATCGCCGCCGTAAACCCCCAGCACAACCGCGACGACTATCCGAGCGGAAGGGAAATCATGACTTACGATCTGTCACCCACGTCTTCCACGTACGGGCAGGAGTCGACCAACGGCGGTAACGTCCGCGACCAGGCCCGTCAGGTCGGTTCGGAGGCCAAGCAGGCCGGTGGCGCCGTCGCCGGGACGGCCAAGGAGCAGGGCCGCGAGGTGGTCGGCGAGACCAGGCGCCAGGCGCGCAACCTCTACGGCGAGGCCCGCACCCAGCTCGCCAGCCAGACCGGTGAGCAGCAGCGGCGCGCCGCCGGTGGGCTCCGGTCGCTGGCCGACGAGATGCGCTCGATGGCGCAGAGCAGCGGCCAGTCCGGCCCGGTGGCGGAACTCGCCCACCAGGCCGCCGAGCGCGTGCACGGCGTGGCCGGCTGGCTGGAGGAGCGCGAGCCCGGCGACCTCGTCAACGAGGTACGCGACTACGCCCGCCGCAACCCCGGCACCTTCCTTGTCGGCGCCGCCGTGCTCGGTGTGCTCGCCGGTCGGCTGACGAAGAACATCGCCGCGACCAACGACTCCGGCCAGCACGCGTACGGCTCGGGTGCCGGCTACGACCCGGAGCGGACCGCCGTCATCCCGACCCCGCCGCCCGTGCAGCGCACGATGCCGGCCGGCGGCTACCTCGACCCGACCCCCGGCACGTACGCCGAGCCGACGCCGGGCTACTCCGGCCAGGGTGCCGCCTACCCGGACCCGCAGACGACCACCAGCTACGCGGACCCGGCCGGGGGCACCGGCCAGCCACTGCCGCCGGTGAGCCAGACCGACCCGCTGCCGGGCGTGCCGTCCAGCGGAACCACCCGTCCGTGAGCGACCGAATCACCCGAAGGGAGGCGGCGGCGTGAGCATGCCGACGCAGGGGTTCGGAGCGGACCCCGGGTACCACCCGCACGACGCGGACGAGGTGCGCAACAGCTCCATCGGTGAGCTGATGCGCTCCGTCACGACCGACCTGTCCACGCTGATGCGGCAGGAGGTCGAACTGGCCAAGGCGGAGATCCGCGAGGAGGGCAAGAAGGCAGGCAAGGCCGCCGGGTTCTTCGGTGGCGCCGGCTTCGGCGGCTACATGGTGGCCCTGTTCCTGTCGCTCGCCCTCTGGGCCGGCCTGTCCAACGTGATGGACGCCGGCTGGGCGGCGCTGATCGTCGCCGCCATCTGGGGCGTCATCGCGGCCGTCCTCTACTCCATGGCCAGGAAGAACGCCGAGAAGGTGCGCGGCCTCAAGAAGACCAACGAGAGCGTGCAGCGTATCCCCGACGCGCTCAAGCCCCACCCGCAGGAGGTCACCCGATGAGCACCGACCCGGACCAGATCCGCCGGGAGATCGAATACACCCGGAACAACCTGAGCTCTGATGTGGACGCGCTGGCGTACAAGGTCAGCCCCGCCCGCATCGTCGACGACCGCAAGCAGCGGGTCCGTGGCGCGCTGCAGAATGTGAGGGACAAGGTAATGGGAACCGCGTCGGACCTCGGCCACAGCACCCAGCACGGCGCCCACGCGGCGGGCGGGCACGCCTCCTCGGCGGCCTCCACGGTGAGCGACAAGGCGCACTCCGCCGCGTCGACGGTGAGCGACAAGGCGCAGTCGGCCGCGTCGACGGTGAGCGACGCCGCGCACAGCGCCCCGCACGTCATCCGCCAGAAGTCCGAGGGCAACCCCCTCGCCGCCGGTCTCATCGCCTTCGGCGTCGGCTGGCTGGCGTCCTCGCTGATCCCGGCCACCCGCCGTGAGCAGCAGGTCGCCACCCAGGTCAAGGAGAAGGCCAGCGAGCACACCGGCGTGGTGAAGGAGAAGCTGGGCGAGGTCGCCACCGAGATCAAGGAAGAGCTGCGCGAGCCGGCGCAGAACGCCGCCCAGTCGGTGAAGTCGACCGCGCAGGACGCCGCGCAGGCGGTCAAGCACGACTCGAAGTCGGCCGCCCAGGACGTCAAGGACCAGGCGCAGCAGTCCCGCGACCAGGTGCGGTACTGACCGAGGTGCACCGTACGCCGCAGCTCGCGGCCACTATCCGGAGCGTTCCGGGGAGTGGCCGTGAGCTGTCGTGTGCGGTGCGCGCGGGTGCGCGGCGGTGCGCGGCGGTGCGCGGCGGTGCGCGGCGGTGTTAAGAAGGGGCCCTTCCTCTACGCGAGGCGTTAAGAGGGGGCCCTTCCTTACCGCTGGCGGAGGCGTGAGCGGAGGGTGCGTTCGAAGTGGGCGGCGCGGCGGACACGGGTGCCGGCGTACGGGACGCCGCCCCGGAACACCCGCCGGGCCAGCGCCAGCCAACTGCACACGCCGCGCTCCAGCACCCACAGCGGGGCGGCCAGCGCCGTCGCGGCGGGGAAGACCGCCGTACCGCCGGCCCGCCGCCGGCCCGCCTCGGCCAGGCCCACCGTGGTGACCGCCGCACCGAGCAGCAGCCCCGGACGGCGGTACGCCACCCCCGCCGCCAGCGCCGGCAGGACCGCGAGCGCGGCCACCAGGCGGGCGGGCTGGGCCAGGTCGTCGTACGCCTGACGCACCCGTTGGCCCAGGAAGTGGGCGGTCTCCGGCGGGAGCCGGCGTACGTAGAGACCCGCCGGTGCCGCCTCGGTGCCCCCGTACGCGCGCACGGTCCGGATCAGCTCCAGGTTCTCGAAGAGCACGTCCGGGTCGTACCCGCCCATGGCGAGGAAGGTGCTCCGGCGTACCGCCAGGGTGCCCGGGTAGTCGGCGCCGAGGGCGCGGTTGAGCAGGGTCCGCCCGGTGTCCCAGTACGCGTGCCAGGGCAGCGGGTCGAAGTAGTTCTGCGGCCGGACCAGGTCCACCCGGTCGAGCAGGGAGTGCACGGCGCGCAGCCCCGCCCCGTCGTACCGGACGTCGTCGTCGGCGATCACCACGTGCTCGTGCCGCGCGTCGGCGACGCCGGTGAGCACACCGCGCACCTTGCCGTTGACGCCGGACAGCGCGGGATCGGGCGGGACGTGGCGGACCAGGCCGCGCCAGGCCAGCTCGTGGCGGGCGAAGACCTCCGGCGGTGAGCCGTCGACGACGGTCACGTCGACCCGGGAGGCGAGCCGGCGCAGGTACCCGGTCAGCTCGGCCAGGCCGGTGTCGTCGGTCCAGCGCAGCGGCAGGACGTACGCCATGGGGAGCCGGCGGGGCGGTGCCACCGACCAGCCACCGGCGGCGGGTGCCCCACCGGGGGCCGGCGCGGCGGCGGCCCGGGGGGACGCGGCCGTGCGGTGCCGGTCGTTGCCGGGCACGCCTCCGGCCGGGCGGGCCGGGGCGCTCATGCCGACTCCGGACGCCGGTAGACCGACACGTGCGTGCGGCTGTCGTCGGTGAAGGGCCGGCCGGTCCAGTCCGCCCAGCGGTGCTCACGGCGCATGCCGGCCAGCTCGGCCATCAGGTCCAGCTCCGCCGGCCAGGCGTAGCGGTGGTTGGCCGGCAGCAGCCGGACCCCGGTGTCGGTGAGCCGGATCTTGGTGGTGGTCATCCGCTGCTCGGCGGGGTGCAGGAGGCCCGCCTCCAGCAGCACCTCGTCCTCGGTCACCCGCAGCGGTCGCAGGGCGCTCCCGGCGCGGAAGGCGCCCGGGTCGGGCACCCACGCCTCGACCACGAACCGGCCACCGGGGCGCAGGTGGGCGGCGGCGTTGCGGAAGCAGGCCACCTGCGCGGCCTGGTCGGGCAGCGCGAAGACGGTGTTGAAGGCGAGCACCACGACGCTGAACTCGCCCGGCACCCGGGTCGACGCGAAATCGCCGACGGCCAGCTCGACGGCGTCGCCGCCGGGCTTGGCCCGCAGGCCCTCGACCATCTCCGGGGAGCCCTCGATGCCGGAGACGGGGATGCCACGGGCGACCAGCGGCAGTGCGATCCGCCCGGTGCCCACCCCGAACTCGCAGACGGGTCCACCGTCGGCCAGCGCCGCGAGCCGTTCCACCGCGGCGGCCGGATCGAGGTGGGCGTACGCCTCGTCGTAGACGTCCGCGGCATGCCGCCCGTACGCGCTCGGGTCGAAGGTCAACGGGGCCTCCCGTCGAGGTGGGTGCCCACAGCAGGTGCCCGGATATCAGCCGATCAAACCGGTTCGTCGTTTCGGGGGGCCCCTGCCGGGTAGCGCAGCGTCTGAGGCGGGTGGTCCATCCCCGGGCCCCCGGGTGGAGGAGACGTGATGACCAGCAATGGAACGAGGTGGGCGCTGCTCGGCGTCACCACGGCGACCGCGGTCGGCGTCGGTCGGGCGGTGGCCAGCCGGCGACGCCGGCACCAACCCGACCGGGAGGACGGCTGGTACGTGGTGCGTCGCGCGGTCACCGTCGACCGGCCGGTGGAGGCGGTGATCGGCTTCTGGACCGACCGGGAGCGGATGGACCGCGCGCTGGCCGAGTGGGCGACCCTGGAGCAGGTCGGCGACAACCGGTGGCGCTGCGTGGCCGTCGACCCGGTCGGCAGCGGCACCGAGTGGCGGGCCGAGATCACCGTGGACGGCCCCGGCCGGCTGCGCTGGATCGTGACCGACGGGCAGCCGCAGGAGGGCACCGTCGAGCTGGTCCCGGCGCCCATGGACCGGGGCACCGAGATCCGCGCCGAGCTGCGCTACCGCTCCAGGGCGCTGCGCCGAGCCGTCGGCCTGGCCACCAGCCACGAGCCGGACCTGGCGCTGCGGGACACGCTGCGCCGCGTGAAGTCCCTGGTCGAGTGCGGGCAGGTGCTCGACACCCGGCGGGACCCCTCGGGGCGCACGCCGGCACAGGAGATGGCCACCGACAAGGTCCGCGAGAAGCTGACGGCGGGAGGACGGGCGTGAGGGCGCTGTGTTGGGAGGGCGTCGGCAAGCTGGCGGTGCGGGACGTGCCCGAGCCGGGTGTACGCGCCGACGGTGACGTCATCGTCAAGGTCCGGGCCAGCAGCGTCTGCGGCTCGGACCTGCACCTGATCAACGGGTTCGTGCCGGCGATGCGGGAGGGGGACGTCCTCGGCCACGAGTTCATGGGCGAGGTGGTGGAGACCGGGCCGGGTGTCCGGCGGCTGAAGGCCGGCGACCGGGTGGTGGTCGGCTCGGTGGTGGCCTGCGGCGGCTGCTGGTACTGCCGCACCGAGCAGTACTCCCTCTGCGACAACTCCAACCCGCAGCCCGTCTTCGCGGAGAAGCTCTGGGGGCACTCGCCCGCCGGCATCCTCGGCTACTCGCACGCCGCCGGAGGCTTCTCCGGCAGCCACGCCGAGTACGTCCGGGTGCCCTTCGGCGACGTCGGCGCCTTCAAGATCCCCGACGGGGTGCCCGACAACGCGGCGGTCTTCGCCTCCGACGCGATGCCGACCGGCTGGATGGCCGCCGACTTCTGCAACCTCACCGGCGGCGAGGTGGTCGCCGTCTGGGGTGCCGGCGGGGTGGGACAGATGGCGGCCCGGGCCGCCCAGATCCTCGGCGCCGGACGGGTGATCGTGGTCGACCGTCTGCCGGAGCGGCTCGCCACGGCCGCGGACCGGCTCGGCGTCGAGACGGTCAACTACGCGGAGACCGACGTTCTGGAGGCGCTGCGGGAGATGACCGGCGGCCGGGGGCCGGACGCCTGCATCGAGGCCGTCGGCATGGAGTCGCACGACGTCGGCCCGACGTACGCGTACGACAAGGCGAAGCAGACGGCCCGGTTGCAGAGCGACCGGCCGACCTCGGTCCGGCAGGCGATCATGGCGTGCCGCAAGGGCGGCACGGTGAGCATCGTCGGGGTGTACGCCGGCCTGGTGGACAAGTTCCCGCTCGGCGCGGCGATGAACAAGGCACTGGTGCTGCGGATGGGGCAGATGCACGCGCAGCGCTACATCCCGATGCTGCTGGACCGGATCGCGGCCGGCGAGATCGACCCCGGCTACCTCGCCACCCACCCGATGCCGCTGGAGAAGGGCGTCCGGGGCTACGAGATGTTCGAGAAGAAGGAGGACGCCTGCCTGCGAACCGTGTTGCACCCGTGACTCCGGGCGCTGCCGCCCTCCTGGCGCTGACGGGACGCAACCGGTCACCCGTCGGTCCTCCAGGAGGGCGTCACCGCGCTGTCGGGTCGAGGCCGTCAGGCGGTCTGCCGGACGTTGGTGATGACGAAGCCGCTGGGCGGGAGCGCCGGCATGCGGTTCAGGCGGACCGCGAGGTCCTGCGGCGGGACGTCGTAGCTCATCGTGCCGGCCAGGTTGGTCACCGCCCGTTTCATCAACTCGATGGTGATCCACTCTCCGGCGCAGCGGTGCCCGGCCCAGTGCTCGCCTCCGCCCTGCGGGACGAGCCCGTACGGGTCGTCGCGCCAGCCGACGAAGCGCTCGGGGCGGAACCGTTCCGGCTCCGGCCAGAGGGTCGGGTGGTGGTTGGTGCCGTACAGGTCGAGCAGCACCCGGCGGCCCCGGGGAAAGTGGTACCCCTGCCAGTCGAACGAGCGGCGCACCCGGGCGGCGGCGACCGGGAAGAACGGGTAGTACCGGCGTACCTCCTGCACGAACTGCTCGGTCGCCTCATCGTTCCCGCGGACCCCGTCCCGCCAGGCGGGGTGGTCGTGCAGCGCCAGAGCCGCGAACACCACGAAGCGGTCCACGGCGACGGTCGGGCGCAGGATGTTGAGCAGTTCCACGGCGGCGATCCGGCGGGGGAGCAGCCGTCCGGTGGAGTCCCGGTGCTCGGCGATGACCCGTAGCGCGCTTCCCGGCGGCGCGGTCAGCGTGCCGACGCGTTCGCGGTCGATGACGTCGCCGGCCCAGTGCTCCGCGCGCCGGCGGCCGAGCAGGCCCCGCCAGTGCCGGGGGCCGATCGCCGCCGGGCCGTCGATCATGGCTTCCAGGTCGGCGTTGCGCCGGGCCACCTCGGAGCCGGACAGCGGCACCCCGGCCCAGGCGCAGACCGCCCGGGTGAGCATCCGGCTGACCTCGTCGAAGAGGACGACCGGCCCACCGGACTCCCACGCCGGGACACGCGCCCGCCACTCGTCGTCGAAGAGCTGACCGATGTGCCGGACCGCCGTCGGGGTCATGATCGACATGAACATGCGCTTGCGGTCGGTGTGCGCCGCCTCGTCCAGGCCCTGTACGCCACCGACCCCGGTGAGGGTGCGCTGGCCGCGCTTGGGCATCGCGCCGGCCCGCTTGAAGCGCCCGGTGTCGTAGAACAGCTCCACCGCCGCCCGGCCCCGCAGGCAGATCGTCGGTTCCAGCAGCAGGCGCGTCGTGAAGATGTCGCTGCCGTGCCGGTCGCAGCGGGCGCTGATGAACCGGTACCCGTCCCGCAGGAAGGCCGGGGTGCTGTCCACGCCGTGTTCCGCCGGGATCGTCGCCATTGGGCCTCCTTGTCGTCTACGGCGCGTCTACCCAGGCGGAAGCGGCTGAATCCCTCCAGCCACCACCAAGCACACCCCACCCTCGGCAGCTCGCGCACACCTCGCCCCTAACGGCGGACCCGGCGGGCGGAAAGTTGTGGTCGCTGGCCCCTCCCAGGAGCGGAGGGACCTGGTTGGCTTTGGGTGCAAGCGGTGCCGGGAAGGACCACGGGGAGGGCGTATGCGGGGGAACGGGTCGCCGTACTGGCGGCAGCAGCGGCTGCGGACGGCGTTGGCCGGCGCCGGCCGGGAGCCGGGGAGCGCGGCACTGATCGCGCCGCCGCGCCGGGTGGCCCGGCCCGTCCGGTGGTTCACGGCGCACCTGGGCTTCGAGGCGGCCGACCCGGGCCACGCCCGGGAGTTCGCGGTGGCGTACGTGGAGGCGCTGAGCCTGCTCCGGCCCGAGCTGGCCCTCGGGGCGGCGGCGCTGTCCCCGGCCGACGCCTGGCACCGGGCGGAACGGCTGTTCTGCGGCGCGATCGGCCCGGACGGCGAGCGGTGCGCCGACGTGGCCCACCATCCGGGCTTCCACCATGCGCCCGGCCCGGGCGGCCTCGGGTGGGGCGACGGTGACTAGTCGCCGGAGCGGGCACGAGCCCGGACGAGGAAGCGGCCGTGCAGGTTGGCGGGGCGGACGTTCCCGTTGAGCGCCGCGAGGTGGCCGGCGGCCTCGGCCATCTGCGCGCCGAGGTGGAGCAGATCATGAGCGGGTGGAACGCCACGTACCTCATGGCACGCCGGTGAGGTACGTGGCGTTCCACCGAGCTCGGCTCGGCCGCCGGATCATGGTCAGTCCAGGTCGAACTCGCCGTCCTGGGCGCCGGCGACGAAGGCGTCCCACTCAGCCTGGGTGAAGACCAGCACCGGGCCGTCCGGCTCGGCCGAGTTGCGCATGCCGATCAGGTCGTCGACGAACGCGACCTCGACGGCGCTGTCGGAGGTGTCTCCCTCGGCCCGCTGCCAGACCGCCCGGGAGAGGTCGAAGTCGCCCTTGGGGTGCGCAGTCATCGCGTGTTCCTCCAGTGCCAGGGGTCGTGGGGGACCGGTGCGGATCCCCATCGGGCAGGATAAGCGGATGCCGAGCCTGAGCCGTGTAGAGGCGACCGCGCGTGGCGCGTCGATCACCGTCCAGTCCTACCGGGTCGACCTCGACCTGACCGGGGACGGTGACCGGTTCCGGTCGCACGTGGAGATCCGGTTCCGGGCCACCGCCGGGACGGAGACGTTCGTCGAGGTCAAGCCCGCGACCCTGCATCAGGTACGCCTCAACGGCGCCGACCTCGACCCCGCCACGCTGGACGACAACCGGCTGCGGCTGACCGGGCTCACCGAGGAGAACACGCTCACGGTGAGCGCGGACATGGCGTACTCCAACACGGGCGAGGGCATGCACCGCTTCGTCGACCCGGCCGACGGTGAGACCTACCTCTACGCGATGTCCTTCCTGGACGACGTGCAGCGCATCTTCGCGGCGTTCGACCAGCCCGACCTGAAGGCGCCGGTCACCCTCTCGGTCACCGCGCCGGAGCACTGGACCGTCGCCGCCAACGGCGAGCTGGCCGCCAACCCGTCGCCGGGCCGCTGGGAGTTCGCCGAGACGGCGCCGCTGGCCACGTACTTCTTCTCGCTGATCGCCGGGCCCTGGCACGTACGTCGCGACTCCCACGACGGCATCCCGCTCGGCGTGTACTGCCGCCGGTCCCTCGCCGCGCACCTGGACACCGACATCGACGAGATCATGACGGTCACCCGGCAGTGCCTGGACCGCTTCCACCAGCTGTTCGACGTGCGCTACCCGTTCGGCAAGTACGACCAGGCGTTCGTGCCCGAGTTCAACGCCGGCGCGATGGAGAACCCCGGCCTGGTCACCTTCCGGGACGACTACGTCTTCCGCTCGGCCGTCACCGACTCGCAGCGCGAGCTGCGGGCCACCACGATCGCCCACGAGATGGCGCACATGTGGTTCGGTGACCTGGTCACCATGCGCTGGTGGGACGACCTGTGGCTGAACGAGTCCTTCGCGGAGTACCTGGGCACCCGGGTCACCGCGGAGGCGACCCGCTTCGACCGGGCGTGGACCACGTTCGCCCTGCGCCGCAAGGCCTGGGGGTACGCCGCCGACCAGCGTCCCTCCACCCACCCGGTGGCCCCCGAGGAGGTCACCGACGCCGCCGAGGGCCTGCTCAACTTCGACGGCATCTCGTACGCCAAGGGCGCCGGCGTCCTGCGGCAGCTCGTCGCCGCGCTGGGCGACGAGGCGTTCCTCGCCGGCCTCAACGCGCACTTCGCGAAGCACCGGTTCGGCAACGCCACCCTGGACGACCTGCTGGGCAGCCTGTCCGCCGCCAGCGGACGGGACCTGACCGGGTGGGCGCAGCGGTGGCTGCGCAGCGCGCAGGTCAACACGCTGCGCGCCGAGGTGGCCGTCGACGCGGACGGCCGCTACACCGAGGTGGCGGTGACGCAGACCGCCGCCGAGACGCACCCGGTGCTGCGCCCGCACCGCATCGGCGTCGGCCGGTACGCGGCCGACGGCACCGTGACCCGTACCGAGGTCGACCTCGACCCGGACGCCGTCGGTGGCCGTACGGTGCTCGCCGACCTGGCCGGTGAGCCGGCGGCCCGGCTGCTGCTGCCCAACGACGGCGACCTGACCTTCGCCAAGATCCGCCTCGACCCGGCCTCCGCGGACGCGGTGCCGGCGTTGCTGCCCGGCCTGGCGGACCCGCTCGCCCGCGCGCTGCTCTGGGGCGAGGCGCTGGACGCGGCCACCGACGGGGAACGGCCGGTCGGGGTCGGCCTGGTCGGGCTGATCGCGGCGGCGCTGCCCGCCGAGACCGAGGTGGTCATCGCGGAGGACGTGCTCACGCTCAGCCGCTCGCTGATCGACCGCTACCTGGATCCGGCCGCCCGCGAGGCCGCCCTGGCCCGGGTCGCCGACGCCTGCCGGGCGCTGCTCGACGGCGCGCCGGCCGGTGGGTCGTTGCAGCTCGCCGCCGCGCGGGGCTGGATCGCCGCGACCACCGACGCCGACCTGCTGACCGGTTGGCTCGCCGGCCGGGACGTGCCCGCCGGGCTGGCCGTCGACACCGAGCTGCGCTGGTCGGTCCTGCGCCGGCTGGTGGTGCTGGGCGCGGCCGGTGAACCGGAGATCGCCGCCGAGGCGGCGGCCGACCCGAGCGCGGCCGGCGCCGAGCGGGCCGCCGGCTGCCGGGCGGCGCTGCCCGACGCCGACGCCAAGCAGGCCGCCTGGCAGATCATCGTCGCCGACACCACGCTGTCCAACCGGCTCGTCGAGGCGACCGCCGGCGGGTTCTGGCAGCCCGAGCAGGCCGAGCTGACCGCCGCGTACGTGTCCCGGTACTTCGAGGACATGCCGGCCGCCGCGCGTGCGCGTACGCCCTGGGTGGCCGACCGGGTCGCGGGCCTGGCGTTCCCCCGCTACGCCGTGGCGCAGCCCACCCGGGAGGCGGCCGCGGCGCTGCTCGCCCGCGACGACGTCACGCCCGGCCTGCGCCGCGTGGTGACCGACGCGGACGACGACCTGCGCCGCGCCCTCGTCGCCCGCACGGCGGTGGCCGCCGCCTCCGCCTGACCGTCCGCCCCTTGCGCGAGGTGGCGTGGGACGGGGCGGGTGGGGTGGGACCGGGGCGGCCTAGGATCGCGGGGTGGAGGAAGACATCCGGCGGATCGGGATCATGGGCGGCACGTTCGATCCGATCCACCACGGGCACCTCGTCGCGGCCAGCGAGGTGGCGGACCGGTTCGGGCTGGACGAGGTCGTCTTCGTTCCCACCGGGCAGCCGTGGCAGAAGGCGGACGAGCCGGTCAGCCCGGCCGAGGACCGCTACCTGATGACGGTGATCGCCACCGCGTCGAACCCCCGTTTCCAGGTGAGCCGGGTCGACATCGACCGGGGCGGCCCGACCTACACGGTCGACACCCTGCGTGACCTGCATGCCGAGTACGGCCCGAAGGTGCAGTTGTACTTCATCACCGGCGCCGACGCCCTGGATCGGATCCTCTCCTGGAAGGACCTGGACGAGATCTTCGAGCTGGCCCACTTCGTCGGGGTGACCCGGCCGGGCTTCGAGTTGACCGACAAGCACCTGCCCGCCGACACGGTCAGCCTGGTGCAGGTGCCCGCGATGGCCATCTCGTCGACCGACTGCCGCGAGCGGGTGGCCCGGGGGGAGCCGGTCTGGTACCTGGTGCCCGACGGTGTGGTGCAGTACATCGCCAAGCGGCGCCTCTACCAGCAGTGAATCGTCCCGGTATCGGGGGCTTCCGGCCGGTAACGCGCCACAACTGACGAGTCGATACGCCGTCGCGTGTGAGAGGCTTGGAGAGTCGCACGGTTGATCGAAGGAGAACGGTGACAGTTTCCGAACGCGCTCACGAGCTGGCGATGGCCGCCGCCCAGGCCGCGGCCGACAAGAAGGCGCAGGACATCGTCATCATCGACGTGGGCGATCAGCTCGCCATCACCGACGCGTTCCTGGTGGCCTCGGCCCCGAACGAGCGTCAGGTGCTGGCCATCGTCGACGCCATCGAGGAGCGGCTGCTCGAGCTGCCGGAGAAGGCCAAGCCGATCCGGCGCGAGGGCGAGCGCGGCGGTCGCTGGGTGCTGCTCGACTACGTCGACATCGTGGTGCACGTCCAGCACACCGAGGAGCGCGAGTTCTACGCCCTCGACCGCCTCTGGAAGGACTGCCCGACGATCCCGTTCGTCGACCGGGACCTGGTCGACGCGGAGTCCGGCGCCACCTCCACCGCCGAATGACCCGACTGATCATCTGGCGGCACGGCAACACCGACTGGAACGCCGCAAGCCGGGTCCAGGGGCAGACCGACGTACCGCTCAACGACCTCGGCCGCGAGCAGGCCCGGGACGCCTCGCCCCTGCTCGCCGCGCTGCGTCCGGACGCCATCGTGGCCAGCGACCTGAGCCGGGCGGCGGACACCGCCGCCGCGCTGGCCGCCGTCACCGGGCTGCCGGTCCGCACCGACGCCCGGCTGCGCGAGCGTCACTTCGGGCTGTGGCAGGGGCTGCACCTGACCGAGGCCGCCGAGCGCTTCCCCGACGAGTTCGCCCGCTGGCGGGCCGGCGACCCCGACCCCGGCGCGGGGATCGAGACCCTCGACGACCTCGGCAAGCGGGTCGGCGCGGCGTTCCAGGAGGCGGCCGACCTGGTGCCCGGCGGCACCGTCGTGGTCACCACCCACGGCGGCGGCGCCCGCCAGGGCGTCGGCCACCTGCTCGGCTGGGACCACCTGGTGCTGCGCACCATCGGGTCGCTGTCCAACTGCCACTGGACCGAGCTGCGGTACGACGACGGCGTGCGGCGGCGTACCGTCGCCGGCTGGCACCTGCGCGCCCACAACGTCGGCGTCATCGCGTCCGCCGCACCGGTCCGCGCCGCGGCTTCCGCGTCCGCCAGCGCGGACGCGGTCTGACCGTCCGGCCCGGGCGGTCGGGGCCGGGATCGGCTAGCGTGCCGGTCATGCCCGTCGCGGTCGTCACCGACTCCACCGCCTACCTCCCGCCCGAACTGCTGCTCGCGTACCCGTTGACCGTGGTGCCGCTGACCGTCGTCCTCAACGGCGCGGAAGGGCTGGAGGGCGTGGAGACGTTCCCCGCCGACGCCACCCGCGTACTGGGCGGCCGGCGGGTCTCGGTGAGCACCTCCCGGCCCGCCCCGGAGCAGTTCGCGCAGACGTACCGCCGGCTCCTCGACGCCGGCGCCGACGGCGTCGTCTCGGTGCACCTGTCCGGCGAGCTGTCTGGCACCGTCGAGGCCGCCCACCTCGCCGCCGCCGAGTTCGGCGACCGCGTCGCCGTGGTCGACAGCCGCTCCTGCGGCATGGGCGTCGGCTTCCCCGCCGTCGCCGCCGCCACGGCCGCCGCGCGCGGCCTCGGCGT
Source organism: Micromonospora sp. NPDC049497 (assembly GCF_044465805.1). NCBI lineage: Bacteria > Bacillati > Actinomycetota > Actinomycetes > Micromonosporales > Micromonosporaceae > Micromonospora > Micromonospora sp. NPDC049497. The sequence goes on from NZ_JBITMC010000030.1 coordinate 37,423, forward strand.
GCCGGAGGTACGCGACGCCGCGCTCGACGCGGTCGGCCGGACCACGATCTTCTTCTACGTCGACACGCTGGAGTTCCTCCGCCGGGGTGGCCGCATCAACGCGGCCGAGGCGCTGCTCGGCACCGCCCTCTCGGTCAAGCCGATCATGCACATGCCGGACGGCGCGATCGTGCTCAGGGACAAGGTGCGTACCGCCAGCCGGGGCATCGCCCGCCTGGTCGACCTCGCCGTCGAGGCGGCCGGTGACGCGGACGTGGACCTCGCCCTGCACCACCTCGCCGCCCCGCAACGGGCCGAGGCGCTCGGCGAGGCGCTCGCCGCGCGGCTCGGTGACCGCGTGCGCGAGACGTACGTCTCCGAGGCCGGCGCCGTCGTCGCCGCCCACGCCGGTCCCGGCCTGGCGTCCGTCGTCGTCCACCGCCGCCCGTCCGCCGCCTGACGCGGTCGCCTTCCGTGCCGGCCCGTCCGGCCTGAGCGGGTGCGGTCGGTCGATGACCGGCGGGGGCCTCCGGCCCGGGTTAGCGTCGGGTGATCGGGCCGGGTCGCCGGTCGGAGCGGGGGTCGTGGAATGTCCTGTGTCGTGACCGGCGGCGGGCGCGGTGTGGGCCGCGCGATCGTGGAACGGCTGCTCGCCGCCGGCGAGCGCGTGGTGATCGTCGAGCACGACGCCGACGCCGTGGCCTGGGTGGGTGACCATCCGGCGGCCGACCGGCTGGCGGCCGTGGTCGGCGACGCGGCCGACGAGGGGATCGCCGCCCACGCCGCCGACCTGGCCGGCCCGCTGACCGGCTGGGTGAACAACGCGGCGGTGTTCCGGGACGCCTCGGTGCACGACGCACCGGTCGGCGCGGTCTTCGACCTGATCGCCGACAACGTGCGTCCCGCCCTGGTCGGGGCCGCCACGGCGGTCCGCCGGTTCCTCGCCGCCGGCACCGGCGGGGCCGTCGTCAACGTCTCGTCGCACCAGGCCCGTCGTCCGGTGCCGGGCGCCCTGCCGTACGCCACCGCGAAGGCCGCCGTCGAGGGGCTGACCCGGGCGCTGGCCGTCGAGTACGGGCGGCACGGCGTGCGGTGCAACGCGGTCGCTCTCGGCTCGGTCGACACCGAGCGGCACGCGGCGTTCCTCGCGTCGCGGGAGCCGGCCGCGGCCGAGTGGATCGACGCCGAACTGCGGCGGCTGCACCCGGTCGGTCGGATCGGCCGTCCCGACGAGGTCGCCGAGGCGGTGGCGTGGCTGCTCTCCCCGGCGGCGAGCTTCGTCAACGGCGCGATCCTGCCGGTCGACGGTGGACGCGCCGCCCTCGGCCTCGATCCGGAGGCGCGCTGAGCTGCCCCGCGGCGGCTGCTAGCAGATTTCGGGTTGATCAGGCGGTTGTCCACAGGCGACGTCGTCGTCCACAGCAGGCCCTCGGTGACCCCTCCGGGGCAGTTGCCGCTCCTAGCCTCGGCGCGTGTCCGATGACGAGGAGACGGTGGTCCGTCAGCGCCTGCACCGGCTGATGGCACCACCCGGTGATGCCGTGGTCCATCCGTCCCCGTCCTCCGTCGTTCGCGGACCGGCCGCGTCCTCGGGCACGATCGCGGACGACCCACCAGGACCGCCCGCGATCCCGGCCGTGCCCCCGGACGCCGACGAACCGGAGCCTCCGCCGCGCCGCCTGCCCGGGCCCGCGGCGTTCGACCCCGGGCGCCGGGGCGTGCGGGCCCTCGCCGCCGTCGCCGTCCTGGTGATGCTGGGTGCCGGGCTCTGGGCGTGGCGGTCCCGGCCACACGCCGAGCCGGTGGTGCCGGCGGAGGCCACCGCACCGGTCGGGTCACCGTCACCGGCCGACCGGGACGCGCCACCGAGCCCGGCGGGCGAGCTGGTCGTCGCGGTCGCCGGCAAGGTACGCCGCCCCGGACTGGTCCGGCTCCCCGCGGGTGCCCGGGTCGCCGACGCCGTCGAGGCGGCCGGCGGTGCGCTGCCCGGCGTCGACGTGGCCCTGCTCAACCCGGCGCGAAAGGTCACCGACGGCGAGCTGATCCTGATCGGCGTGGCCGCTCCACCGGGCATGGCGCCGCCGGGGCCCGGAACGGCGCCCGGCGGCGCCCCCGGTCCGGACGTCGCGGGACCGGGGGCAGCCGGTCGGGTCAACCTCAACACGGCCACGCTGGCACAGCTCGACACCCTGCCCGGGGTCGGCCCGGTTCTCGCCCAGCGCATCCTCAGCCACCGTGAGCAGCACGGCGGCTTCCGGTCGGTGGGCGACCTGCGCCAGGTCGACGGCATCGGCGAGGCGCGGTACGAGCAGCTCAAGGACCTGGTGACGGTATGAGGACCCCAGGGCCGCACACCGCCTCCCGTCCAGATGCGTCCACCGGTGGTGGCTCGGGCCGCGTGGGCGACCTCCCGGACCTGCGGCTGGCCGGGATGGCCCTGGCGACGTGGCTCGCCGCGCTGACCGGGTTGCAGCTCACCGCCCGCCCGGCCCTGCTGGTGGCGGTGGTCGCCGCCGGGGCGGCCGTGACCTGCGGGCTGCACCTCGCCGGGGTCCTCGGGCACCCGTCGCCCCCGGCCCGGCGGTACGGGTGGGTGGTGGTCACCGTACTCATCGGCGTGGTCTGTGGGGCGAGCGCCACGGCCGCGCGGCTGGCCGTCCGGGACGCCGCGCCGGTCCGCGCCCTGGTGGAGGCGCGCGCCACCGTCACGGCGGAGCTGGTCGTCCGCGACGATCCCCGGCCGGTACGAGGCGCCCCCGGACGTTCGGCCACCCTGCTCGTGGCGACCCGGTCGACCGGCGTGACCGGCGGCGACGGTCGCCGGGTCGAGGCGTCGGTACGCGTCCTGGTCCTGACCTCCGATCCGGGGTGGCGAGGGTTGCTGCCCGGGCAGCGGCTGACCGCACGGGGGCGCCTCGCCCCGCCTCGTGGTGGTGACCTCACCGCCGGCGTGCTGAGTGCCGTTGGGCCGCCGGTCCTCCACGCGGCGCCGCCGTCGTCGCAGCGGGCCGCCGGTGCGCTGCGCGCGGGCCTGCAACGGGCCTGCGCGCCCCTGCCGGACGAGCCGGGCGGGCTGCTGCCGGGGCTGGTGGTCGGCGACACGAGCCGGCTGCCGCCGACCGTCGAGGAGGACTTCCTCGCCACCGGCATGACCCACCTCAACGCGGTCTCCGGATCCAACGTGGCCATCGTCGTCGGCGTCGTGCTGCTGGTCGCCCGCTGGGCCCGGGCCGGCCCCTGGCTGGCCGCCGGTCTGTGCGGTGTGGCCCTGGTGGGTTTCGTGATCCTCGTCCGTCCCTCGCCGAGCGTGGTCCGGGCGGCCACGATGGGCGCGATCGGCCTGGCGGCACTGGCCGCCGGTCGGCCCCGGGCGGCGCTGCCCGCGCTGGCCGCCGGGGTGACCGTGCTGGTCCTGGTCGACCCGGAGCTGGCCGGCGACGCCGGGTTCGCGCTCTCCGTCCTGGCCACCGGGGGACTGCTGCTGCTCGCCCCTCGCTGGCGGGACGCCCTGCGCCGGCGGCGGGTGCCGACCGGGTTCGCGGAGGCGCTGGCGGTGCCCGCCGCGGCGCAGCTCGCCTGTGCGCCCGTCGTGGCCGGGATCTCGGGCACGATCAGCCTGGTCGCGGTGCCGGCCAACCTGCTCGCGGTGCCGGCCATCGCCCCGGCGACCGTGCTGGGGGTGGCGGCGGCGGTGATCTCACCGGTCTGGCCGCCGGGTGCGGAGTTCCTCGCCTGGCTGGCGAGCTGGCCGGCGTGGTGGCTGGTGACGGTCGCCAGGCACGGGGCCCGGCTGCCGGCCGGCACGCTGCCCTGGCCGGACGGCGTGGCCGGGGCGCTGCTGCTGGGCGCGCTCACCGTGGCGACGCTGGTCGCCACCCGGCACCCCGTGGTCCGCCGACTGGTGGCGGTGGTCGCGGTCGCCGTGGTGCTCGGGGCCATGCCGGTGCGACTGGTGGCCCCCGGCTGGCCCCCGGCCACCTGGGTGGTCGCCGCCTGCGCGGTGGGCCAGGGGGACGCGGTGGTGCTGCGGGTGGCGCCGGGGCGTGCGGTGGTGGTGGACGCCGGACCGGACCCGGGCGCGGTGGACGCGTGCCTGCGCGGTCTGGACGTACGGGAGGTGCCGCTGCTGGTGGTGAGCCACTTCCACGTGGACCACACCGGAGGCGTCGCCGGGGTGTTCCGGGGACGGCGGGTCGGTGCCGTGCTCGCCCCGTCGTGGCCGGAGCCGGCGGCCGGGCGGGACCTGGTCCGAGCCGCCGCGGCGGCGGGCTCCGCCGAGGTGGTGACCGCACCGGCCGGCTGGCGGTACCGGGCCGGAGCCGTCGAGCTGACGCTGGTGGGTCCGCCGTACCCGCTGCGGGGCACCCGCTCCGACCCGAACAACAACTCCCTGATGCTGCTCGCCACGGTCGCCGGGGTACGCGTCCTGCTCGCCGGTGACGCCGAGACCGAGGAGCAGCGGGCCCTGCTGGACCACCCGCCACCGGGAGGGCTGCGGGCACAGGTGTTGAAGGTCGCCCACCACGGGTCGGCCTACCAGGATCCGGACTTCCTGGACGCGGTCCGCCCCGCGGTGGCCCTCGTGCCGGTGGGCGCCGGCAACACGTACGGGCATCCCAACCCGGCGGTCCTGGGCCGCCTGACCAGGGGCGGGGCGCGGGTGCTGCGGACCGACACCGACGGCGACGTGGCGGTGGTGGCCGGCTCCGGCCTGGCCGTGGTGGTCCGGGGCCTCCGGCCCGGAAACCAGCGCGGGTAGATCGATGCCTGTTCTTGGCTTACGAGGTGAAGCGAGATAAATGTCTGGATTTGCGCTGAGTGCGGGGTGTGCCACCGGAGTCCGCAGGAGCAGGCTGGCTCCGACCGCCGGCCGTGCGAATATGGGCGGCGTGACCGCCGCCAGCCTCGCTCCCATTCTGCTCGTCCTCGGGGACGAGGAGCTGCTCGCCACGCGCGCGGTCTCCGAAGCGGTCGCCCGGGCACGCGCCGTGGACCCCGACGTGGACGTCCGGGAGTACCAGGCCGGTGCGCTGGCCGTCGGCGAGCTCGCCGAGATGCTCAGCCCGTCGCTGTTCGGCGGACGGCGACTGCTCGTGGTGCGCGCCGGCCAGGACGCCCGCAAGGACCTCGTCGCCGCCCTGCTCGCGTACGCGAAGAACCCCGACCCGGACGTGCAGCTGGTCGTGCTGCACCTGGGTGCCGCCAAGGGCAAGGCCTTCGCCGACGGTCTCCGGGCGGCCGGCGCGACGGTCGTCCCGGCCGCCAAGCTCAAGGGCCACCGCGACCGGGTGACCTTCATCCGCGACGAGATCCGCCGGGCCGGCGGCAGGTGCACCGAGGACGCCGCCGAGGCGCTCATCGCGGCGGTCGGCAACGACCTGCGTGAGCTCGCCGCCGCCTGTTCCCAGCTCATCGCCGACACCGACGGCCGGATCGGCGCGGACACGGTGGCCCGCTACTACCGGGGACGGGTCGAGGTGACCGGGTTCACCGTCGCCGACGCCACCATGGTCGGCGACGTGCCCGGAGCCCTGGAGGCGCTGCGGTGGGCGCTGCACGTCGGCGTCGACCCGGTGCCGATCGCCGACGCCCTCGCCGACGGCGTACGCACCGTGGCGCGGGTGGCGTCCGCCGGGCGGGGCAGCCCGTACCAACTGGCCAGCACCCTCGGCATGCCGTCGTGGAAGGTCGAGCGGGCGCAGCGGCAGGGGCGCGGCTGGACACCCGAGGGGCTGGTGCTGGCGATGCGTGCCGCCGCCGAGTGCAACGCGGCCGTGAAGGGCGGCGCGGAGGACCGGGCGTACGCGCTGGAGAAGGCCGTCTTCTCGGTCGTGGCCGCCCGGCAGGGAGGCGCCCGGTGACGGGACCGCCCCGGGGCTCGTGGGCCACCGTCGCGGTCGACGTGGAGCGGTCACGCCCGCTCTACGCCCGGGCCCTGCGCCTGCGTTTCGTCAACCCGGGCGGGGTGCTCTGCTTCGTCTTCTTCGAGGGGGCCGTCGCGCTCGCCGCGCTGCTCGCCCTCGCCGAACTGGTCACCTGGTGGGCCGTGCTGATCCTGCCGGCCACGGTCGCCGTGATGGTGAAGTTCAACGACCTGGTGGCGGAGCGGGTGGTCCGGTCCGCGGCCCAGGTGCCCGACCAGGAACGGGACCGCTTCCGGCAGCAGATGGAACCGGCCGTCGGCAAGGCCCGGGTGGACTGGATCCTGCACAGCGTGCCGGGCGTCCTCGTGACGACGGACCCTCCGGCGAACTCCACCCGTGCGGCCCCGGGCGGTCACCCGCAGGCGGGACGGGGGAGCGCGGCAGGTCCGGTGCGGCCGGACCGCCACCCGCGGGAGTGACCCGCTCGGCCGATCCACCGGGGCGCTGGACGTCCGCAGCGTTGGGTACGGGCAGCCTGAAGCCCCGGGGGTCGCCCCGGGGCTTCAGGTCAGAACGGACGTCGCCTCAGGCGGCGAGCGAACCCACGCGCTTGGAGATCGCGGACTTGCGGTTCGCGGCCTGGTTCGAGTGGATCACGCCCTTGCTGACCGCCTTGTCCAGCTTGCGGGAGGCGTCCTGCATGAGAGCGGTCGCCTTCTCCACGTCGCCCGCCTCGGCGGCCTCGTGGAACTTCCGGATGGCGGTCTTCAGCGACGACTTGACCGACTTGTTCCGCAGCCGGCGCTTCTCGTTCTGCCGGTTGCGCTTGATCTGGGACTTGATGTTCGCCACGCGACAGCCTCGTCTAATAGCTCGGGTTGGTCAGCTTGGGCGCGCGACAAGCATGCGTCATCGCTGCGCGAATAGCCAGGTTACCAGGTGGCCCCGGGACGAGCCAAAACGCCTCCCGGACGGTGCCGACGCCACTCACCGCCAGTTCCGCCGGCGGGCCAGCCAGGCCAGGGCCCGCTCCCCGTTCCGGCGCTGGTGGGCGGGCAGCTCCGGCGACGCCGTCGGCGGCGCGGGCTCGGCCGCCGTGGTGAGGAGGTAACCGGCCAGCGCCGCCAGCGTGACGTCCACCGCATCCGGGGGCGTACCGGCGACGGCGGGATGCCCGCCGAGGAGCGTCGCCAGGTCGGCGTCGGGCCACCCCGCGTCGGGGCCGTCGCCGTACCCGAGGAACAGGGTCACCAGGTCGAACCAGGCCGGCCCGTGGCACAGCCAGGTCCAGTCGAGGAACCAGGTGCGACCGGCGGCGTCGATCAGCACGTTGTCCGGGCGCAGGTCACCGTGGACGAGGCCGGGCGCGACGGCGGCGTACGCGGGCAGGCGGGACTCCAGGGCGACCAGCTCGGGCAGCCGGTCCCGGACCCCGGGCGACAGCGCCGGGAGCGGCTCCCGGCCGGCGGCGACGTCGCCCCACCGCAGGAGGTCGTCGCGGGCCAGGTCGGCGAGGTGGGGCGGGCGCAGGGCGAGCAGCGCGGCCGGCGGGTCGGCCAGCGCGGCGGCGACGTCCACGTACGCGGAGGCGACGGCCGTCAGCTCGTCCCGGCTCGCGGGCGGACGGCCGGCGATCGCGTCGACCCCGAGCGCGTACCAGCCGGAGGCGTGCAGGGTGAAGCGTCGGCGGGGGACCGGCAGGCCCACCGGCAGCCGGTCGAGGATCGCGGCCTCCCGGGCGTACCACTCGACCAGGTGCGGATGCTCGGCGGCGGCCGCGGCCTTGACGAACGCCGCGCTGCCGTCGGCGGTGCGGAGCAGCCCGGCGAAGCCGCGGGTGAAGCCGCCGGCGGCGGGGCGGACCGCGACCACCGGGCCCCCGAGCCGCTCGGCGACCGCGCCGCGCAGGCCCGCCGGCAGCGCGGACCACGCCGGTCGTCCGGCGGCTGGGGCGTACGGGGGCACCCCTCGATGTTCCACGGTCACGTGTCGTACCGCACGGCGATACTGCGCCGGTGATCGGTACCGAGGAATTTTGGGCGTTGATCGAGGCGTCCGCCGCCGCCACAGCCGCCCCCGACGAGCGGCTGGCGTGGCTCACCGACCGGCTCGCCGAGCGGCCGGCCGACGACGCGGTCGACTTCGCGTGGCGGCTGGACGAGGCGCGCACCCGGGCGGACACCTGGCGGCTGTGGGGAGCGGCCTCGCTGATCTGCGCCGGGCTCTGCTCCGACGACGGCTTCCACTACTTCCAGGCGTGGCTGGTGGGCCTGGGCCGGGCGACGTTCGAGCGGGTGGTCGACGATCCGGACGCGCTGGCCGACGTGCCGGAGGTGCGGCGGCTGGCCGGCCGGTCCGTCGACGCGTGGGACGACGACGAGTGGCCGGACTGGGAGGCCCTCGACTACGTGGCCGACCGGGCCTACGAGCGGATCACCGGCACGGTCGACGGGGTGGACGACGCGGCGGCGGCGCGGGGACGGGAGCTGGGTGTCTCGCCCGACCCGACCGACGCGGAGTGGGACCTCGACGACCCGGCGGAGCTGCGCCGCCGCTACCCGCGCCTCGCCACGATGTTCCCGCTGCCGGCGGAGGAGGACGGGATCGGCGTCGGCGTCTGGGAGACTGCCAGGCCATGAGGACCGACGACTTCTGGCAGTTGATCGACCGCGCCCGCTCCGGTGGCGGCGGCGAGCCGGACGCGGTCGCCGCACGGACCGTCGCCCTGCTCGCCGAGCTTCCTCCGGAGGAGATCGTCGGGTACGCGGAGCACCAGCGCCGCGTGCTGGCCGCCTCCTACAAGGTGGACCTGTGGGGTGCCGCGTACCTGATCAACGGCGGTGCCTCCGACGACGGCTTCGAGTACTTCCGGGGCTGGCTGATGACGCAGGGGCGGGCGGTGTTCGCCCGCGCGGTCACCGACCCCGACTCGCTGGCCGAGCTGCCGAGGGTCCGGGCCGCCTCGCTCAGCGGCGAGGAGTTCGAGTGCGAGGACATGCTCGTCGCGCCCTGGGAGGCGTACCGGAAGGCGACCGCGAGCGACCTGCCGGCGCCCGAGGCCTTGCCGGAGCCCGACCTCAACGACTTCTGGGACTTCGACGACGAGGAGGAGGCCCGCCGGCGGTTGCCGAAGCTGGCCGCCCTGTTCGTCGAGCCGCCCGTCGAGTGACACCCGCCCGCCGGGTGAGGCCGCGGGGCCGGCGGCGGACGGCTCCCGGCGGGTGACGTCGGCCCGGGGATCGCCCGCGCAGCGGGTCCGCCGTGGCGACGTGGGAGCATAGAGGGGGCCGGCGTCGCGCCGGCCTGCTCACGTCAGCCGACCAGAACGGACCGCTGTGCCACCGACGCTCGATTCCGGCGCGAACGCTCCTGGTGCCACCGACCCGGGGCGCATCAGGAACTTCGGCATCATCGCCCACATCGACCACGGGAAGTCGACCCTGGCCGACCGGATGCTGCAGCTCACCGGCGTGGTCGACCCCCGGCAGATGCGTGCCCAGTACCTCGACCGGATGGACATCGAGCGCGAGCGCGGCATCACCATCAAGAGCCAGGCCGTCCGGATGCCCTGGACCATCCGGGAGGGTGAGCGGGCCGGTGAGCAGGCCGTGCTCAACATGATCGACACCCCGGGCCACGTCGACTTCACCTACGAGGTGTCCCGGTCGTTGGCCGCCTGCGAGGGGGCCGTGCTGCTGGTCGACGCCGCGCAGGGCATCGAGGCGCAGACCCTGGCCAACCTCTACCTGGCGCTCGAGAACGACCTGCGCATCATCCCGGTGCTCAACAAGATCGACCTGCCGGCCGCCCAGCCCGAGAAGTACGCCGAGGAGCTGGCGCACCTGATCGGCGGCGACCCGGCGGACTGCATCCGGGTCTCCGGCAAGACCGGTGAGGGCGTGCCGCACCTGCTCGACGAGATCGTCCGGCAGTTCAAGCCACCGGTCGGCGATGCCGACGCGCCGGCCCGAGCGATGATCTTCGACTCGGTGTACGACGTCTACCGGGGCGTGGTCACGTACGTCCGGGTGATCGACGGGCGGATCAGCGCCCGTGACCGGATCAAGATGATGTCCACCGGCGCGGTGCACGAGCTGCTGGAGATCGGCGTCATCTCGCCCGAGATGGTGAAGGCCGACGCGCTCGGTGTGGGCGAGGTCGGTTACCTGATCACCGGCGTGAAGGACGTGCGCCAGTCCCGGGTCGGTGACACGGTCACCATCAACGGCCGTCCGGCCAGCGAGGCGCTCGGCGGCTACAAGGACCCGAAGCCGATGGTCTACTCCGGCCTCTATCCGATCGACGGGTCCGACTACCCGAACCTGCGCGACGCGCTGGACAAGCTCAAGCTCAACGACGCCGCGCTCGACTACGAGCCGGAGACCTCCGGCGCGCTGGGCTTCGGCTTCCGCTGCGGCTTCCTCGGCCTGCTGCACCTGGAGATCATCCGGGAGCGGCTGGAGCGGGAGTACAACCTCGACCTGATCTCCACCGCCCCCAACGTGGTCTACCGGGCCATCACGGAGGACGGCGAGGAGATCGTGGTGACCAACCCCAGCGAGTACCCGACCGGCAAGATCGCCGAGGTGTACGAGCCGACGGTGCGGGCCACGGTGCTGACCCCGAACGACTACGTGGGCGCGGTGATGGAACTGTGCCAGGGGCGTCGCGGCAGCCTGCTCGGCATGGACTACCTGTCCGCCGACCGGGTGGAGCTGCGGTACTCGCTGCCGCTAGCGGAGATCATCTTCGACTTCTTCGACCAGCTCAAGAGCCGCACCAAGGGGTACGCCTCCCTCGACTACGAGCCCTCCGGCGAGCAGGCGTCCGAGCTGGTGAAGGTGGACATCCTGCTGCACGGCGAGCCGGTGGACGCGTTCAGCGCGATCGTGCACAAGGACAAGGCGTACAACTACGGCACGACCATCGCGGCGAAGCTGCGCAGCCTGATCCCGCGCCAGCAGTTCGAGGTGCCCATCCAGGCCGCCATCGGCAGCCGGGTCATCGCCCGGGAGACCATCCGCGCGATCCGTAAGGACGTGCTCGCCAAGTGCTACGGCGGTGACATCAGCCGGAAGCGCAAGCTGCTGGAGAAGCAGAAGGAGGGCAAGAAGCGGATGAAGATGGTGGGCCGGGTGGAGGTTCCCCAGGAAGCCTTCATCGCCGCCCTGTCCTCGGACTCCGGCGACGGCAAGCCCGCCGGCAAGAAGTAACCCTCGCGTCCGGCGGACGACGGCGTACGACGCCCCGGTGTGACCGGGACCCACGGGTCCGGGCCGACCGGGGCGTCGCCGCGTTCCCGGGGTGCGGTATTGACGGCCGACAGCACCGATGCGGGATCGGGGCGGTTTGGATTTTCGGCGGTTCGGGAACTTGATGGTCACGACAGGAACACCACATACCGTGGAAACATTTCGTGAAGGAGGGCGACCATGGAGCTCACCGTTTGGGGCATCATCACCGCGCTCGTCGTCGGTCTCATCGTCGGCGCGCTGGGCCGTCTGATCGTGCCGGGCCGGCAGAACATGCCGATGTGGCTGCACATGCTGATCGGTGTCGGCGCCGCGCTGCTGGGCACCGTCCTGGCGCGGGCCCTGGGCATCGCCACCTCGACCTCGGGCATCGACTGGGGCGAGCTGGCCGTCCAGGTCGTCCTGGCCGCGATCGCCGTGGCCCTGGTCGCCGGCGTGGGCCGGCGACGCAGCCTCACCCACCGGTAACGGCTGACCGCTGAATCTCCGCGACGGGCGCCCGACCACCAGGTCGGGCGCCCGTCCGCGCGTGTGCGTCCGCCCGGGCCCGGACGCGTGAACAACGGCGGTCCGTCACCTCTCGGTCATTCTTCGACCGGCGTCCCGGAAAGTCGGTTTGGGTTTCCGGCCATTCGGGAACTCAGGGGCCAGCACCGCACTGGACAACCACAAAGACGCATCATTTCTCGTGAAGGAGAACGACCGTGGAGCTGACCGTCTGGGGCATCATCACCGCGCTGATCGTCGGTCTGATCATCGGCGCGCTGGGCCGCCTGGTCGTGCCGGGCCGGCAGAACATGCCGATCTGGCTGCACATGCTGATCGGTGTCGGCGCCGCCCTCCTGGGCACCATCATCGCCCGGGCATCGGGCTTCGCCGACACCGCTGGTCTCGACTGGCGCGAGCTGCTGCTGCAGATCGTGCTGGCCGCCGTGGCGGTGGCCCTGGTCGCCGGTGTCGGCCGTCGCCGGGGTGTCACCCACCGGTAAAACTCGCACAGCCTGAACAACGGGCACCCGACCATCCGGTCGGGTGCCCGTTCGTGTTGGTGCGCCCCCTTTCGCCCCGATCCCTGTACGGGTCCGGCCGCTCGGCTGCGGTACGGTCGCCTCGCTTCCCCCGGCCGCCCCACTGTCGTAAAGGAATTTTTCCTACTAAGGTGCGGCGGAGAAGGTTAGTGCCAAGCGGCGCGAGGGAGATGTGGCGTGAACAGGTGGAAGCGGCTGGCCCCGGTCACCGCCGTCGTGGCATCGGCCGCGATGGTGCTGGCCGGCTGCGGTGGCTCCAGTGAGGACGAGGCCGCCGACAACAGCAAGCTGACGGTCTGGATGATGGGCGAGGGAAGCGAGGCGCAGACCTCCTTCCTCGACGGTGTCGAGACCGAGTTCCGGCAGAAGCATCCGGACACGGATGTGGTGGTCCAGTACATTCCCTGGCTCGAAGCGCCCAAGAAGTTCCAGGCGGCGCTGGCCGGCGGCGAGGGACCGGACGTCACCGAACTGGGCAACACCGAGACCCAGGGCTGGGCGGCGCAGGAGGCGCTGGCCGACCTGACCAGCCGGATGGACGGCTGGGCCGAGGGCAAGGACATCCTGCCGGACCTGGTCAAGAACGCCCAGCTCGACGGCAAGCAGTACGGCGTGCCGTGGTACGCCGGCGTCCGCGCCATCTACTACCGGACCGACTGGTTCGCCGAGGCGGGCGTGAAGCCGCCGACGAGCTGGGAAGAGCTGGTCACGGTGGCGAAGACCGTGCAGGCGAAGAAGCCCGGGACCTACGGTCTCGCCCTGCCGGGCAACTCCGAGCTGCCCTTCTACTCCTTCCTCTGGGGTGCCGGCGCGGAGATCGCGACCAAGGACGGCGACACCTGGAAGTCCGGCTACAACACCCCGGAGGCCCAGAAGGCGGTCAAGTTCTGGACCGACCTGGTGACCGTGCACAAGGTCGCCCCGCCGGCCGCCGCCGGCTGGAACGAGATCGACGCGCGCACCCAGTTCGCCACCGGCAAGGCCGCGATGGCGTTCGCCGGCAGCTGGCAGCAGGGCGCGATCAAGAAGGACAACCCCGAGATCGAGAAGGTCTGGGGCACGTTCCCGATCCCCGGCCCGGACGGCCAGCCGGCTCCCGGCTTCGCCGGCGGTTCCGACCTCGCGGTCTGGGAGGACAGCGAGCGCAAGGACCTCGCCTGGGACTACCTGACCGTGCTGGCCAACAAGAAGAACGACCAGGCCTTCGCCGACAGCCTCCGTTTCTTCCCGGTCTACAAGGACCTGGTGGGCGGCGACAAGTACGCCAACGACAAGGTCATGGCGGCCTTCGCCACCACGCTGCAGAACACCAAGCTCACGCCGCTCACCCCGAAGTGGGTCGAGGTCAGCCGGAACAAGACGGTGACCCAGGCGATGAACAGCTCGGTCATGAAGGGTCAGAAGACGGTCGAGAAGGCCACCGCCGACGCGGCCGCGGAGATGGAAAGCATCCTCAACGCCAAGTGACCACGCTGACCGGGGCGCCGGAGACGACCGCCGCGCGGGAGACCCCCGCGCGGCGGCGTCGCCGGGTGGACCGCCTCCCCTACCTGCTGCTCCTGCCCTGCCTGGTGATCATCGCCGTCCTGCTGCTCTGGCCCCTCGGCCAGGTGGTGGCGATGTCCTTCTTCAAGCTCGACAGCGTCCGCCAGATGCGCGGGGACCGCGAGTGGCCGTGGGTGGGGCTGGGGAACTACGCCGAGGTCCTCGGGGACCCGTTCTTCTGGACGGTGCTGCGCAACACGGTGTTCTTCGCCGCGGCCAACGTGGTGCTGACCATGATCCTTGGCACCCTGGTCGGTCTGCTGCTCAACCGTCTGGGCCGGCGGATGGCCGCGTTCGTGGCGAGCTGCGTGATGCTCGCCTGGGCCACCCCGGCGCTGACCGGCACGATCGTCTGGAAGTGGATCTTCGACGACACCAGCGGCCTGGTCACCTGGTTCTTCAACGCGCTGCCCGACGGGCTCTCGCAGGGCCTCTTCGGTCACAGCGACTGGACCGGCTACGGCTGGTTCAACTCACCGCTGCTGTTCTTCGCCATCCTCACCCTGGTGGTGGTCTGGCACTCGTTCCCGTTCATCGCGGTCAGCGTGCTGGCCGGCCTGAAGAGCGTGCCGAGCGAGCTGCACGAGGCGGCCCGGGTCGACGGGGCCGGCCCGTGGAAGGCCTTCTGGAAGATCACCGTCCCGCTCCTGCGGCCGGTCTTCGGCATCCTGATCGTGCTCTCCACGATCTGGGACTTCAAGGTCTTCACCCAGTACTACGTCCTGGCCGGCGGCACCCAGGACCGGCCCACCTTCATGCTCTCCGTCTACTCGTACGCGGAGGCGTTCTCGCCCCCACCCAAGTACGGCCTGGGCGCGGCGATCGCGGTGATCCTGACCCTGATCCTGCTGGTGGTCACCGGCCTGTACGTCCGCATGGTGCTCAAGCAGGAGGAGGACGCGTGACGCGGGCAGCAGGCGGACGCGGGACGCGACGCGCGGGGCGGATCGCCCTCAACGGCGCCGGGCTGCTGGTGGCGCTCTTCGCGGCCTTCCCGGTCTACTGGATGATCGCCACCTCGCTGAAGCCGAGTGCGGAGATCTTCGCCAGCACCCCGAAGCCGATGCCGGCCGAGCCGACCCTGGAGCACTACCGGGAGATCCTCACCGGCAACCTCATCCCGGGCGTGACCTTCGCCGACTTCTTCCTCAACAGCGTGCTCGTCGCCGTCGCCACGGTGCTGTTGAGCGGGCTGGTCGCGCTGCTGGCGGCGACGGCGGTGGCCCGGTTCCGGTTCCGGCTGCGCACCAGTTTCCTGATCATGCTGCTGGTGGTCCAGATGATCCCGCTGGAGGCGCTGGTCATCCCGCTGTTCCTGATGATCCAGCGGCTCGGGCTCTACAACACCCTGCCCAGCCTGATCCTCACGTACCTCGGCTTCTCCCTGCCGTTCGCGGTGTGGATGCTGCGCGGCTTCGTCGCGGCGGTGCCGAAGGAACTGGAGGAGGCGGCGGCGATCGACGGGGCGACCCGCGCGCAGACCTTCCGGCGGATCCTCTTCCCGCTGGTCGCGCCCGGCCTGGTGGCCACCAGCATCTTCTCGTTCATCACCGCCTGGAACGAGCTGATCTTCGCGTTGACCTTCATCAACGACCAGGACCGCTACACCCTGCCGGTGGCGATGACGTTCTTCTTCGGACGGGACGACACCGCCTGGGGACCGGTGATGGCCGCCTCGACGATCTTCACGCTCCCGGTGATCGTCTTCTTCCTGCTGGTGCAGCGGCGGATGGTCTCCGGTCTGGTCGCCGGCGCGGTGAAGGGCTGACCCGTGGCGCGACCGCAGGCCCTAGGCTCACCGCCATGACGGGCAGGGTGGCATCGGTCAATCTCGGCATCGTGACCGAGGCGGAGTGGGCCGGCGACGCGAGTGGTCGCACCGGCATCGACAAGCGGCCGGTGGACGGTGCCGTGCTGGTCGGCGTCGGCGGGCTGGCCGGTGACTTCATCGGCGAACGAGCCCACCACGGAGGTCCCGACCAGGCGGTCTACGCGTACGCCGAGGAGGACGCGGCGTGGTGGGCGGCGGAGATCGGCCGGACCATCCGCCCGGGTGGGTTCGGCGAGAACCTGACCACGTGGGCGGTCGACGTGACCGGCGCGGTGATCGGTGAGCAGTGGACCGTCGGGTCGACCGTGCTCCAGGTGACGATGCCGCGCACGCCGTGCACCACGTTCGCCGGCTTCTGGGGCATGCCGGACCTGATCAAGCGGTTCACCGCGCGGGCGACGCCCGGGGCCTACCTGCGGGTGCTCGTCGAGGGCGAGGTCGGTGCGGGCGACCCGGTCGAGGTGGTGGACCGGCCGGCGCACGGGGTGACGATCGGCGAGGTGTTCCGGGCGCTGAACCTGGAGCCGGAGCTGCTGCCCCGACTGCTGGAGGCCGAGGACCTGCCGGAGCGGATCAAGGAGAAGGCCCGCCGGAGGGTGCGGGCGTAGCTCCCTGCCTGAGGTGTTAAGTGAGTGTTTGAGAATTCGGCTCAGGTGTTGGTTGCCTGGGCCGGATTCGTGTGTCGGGCTAGGCGGGTGGCCATGACGTGGATCATGGC
>NZ_JBITMC010000031.1:0-36302 GCF_044465805.1 Micromonospora sp. NPDC049497
GGGGGGGGGGGGGGGGGGGGCGCGCCCCGTTTCTTTTTTTTGTTGGCTTTCCTCACTTGCCCCCGGGGGGGGTGGGGGGGGCGGGGGTGGTGGGGGGGGGGGGGGGGCCCGGCCCCCCCCCCCCCCCACCGCTCACCTCAGACCTCTTCGACCGAGCTCGGCTCGCGCCGGGACAGGTCGATGCCCAGCTCCTCCGCCGCCCGGAAGACCTCGTCGTCGGTCTCGCGCATCTCCAGGGCCACACCGTCGCTGGACAGCACCTCGACGTTGAGGCACAGCGACTGCAGCTCCTTGAGCAGCACCTTGAACGACTCCGGGATGCCCGGCTCGGGGATGTTCTCGCCCTTGACGATGGCCTCGTAGACCTTGACCCGGCCGAGGACGTCGTCGGACTTGATGGTCAGCAGTTCCTGCAGGGCGTAGGCGGCGCCGTACGCCTGCATCGCCCAGCACTCCATCTCACCGAAGCGCTGGCCACCGAACTGCGCCTTACCACCCAGCGGCTGCTGCGTGATCATCGAGTACGGGCCGGTCGACCGGGCGTGGATCTTGTCGTCGACCAGGTGGTTGAGCTTCAGGATGTAGATGTAGCCGACGGCGATCGGGTCCGGCAGCGGCTCACCGGAGCGACCGTCGAACAGCTGCGCCTTGCCGGAGGAACCGATCAGCTGCTTGCCGTCCCGGTTGGGCAGGGTCGACGAGAGCAGACCGGAGATCTCCTCCTCCCGGGCACCGTCGAAGACCGGGGTGGCCACGTTGGTGTCCCCCTCGGACTCGTGGGCGTCGATCGAGCGCAGCGCCTTCTTCCAGTCGGCGTCGTCGCCCTGGACGCTCCAGCCGGTCTTGGCCACCCACCCGAGGTGGGTCTCCAGGACCTGGCCGATGTTCATCCGGGACGGCACACCCAGCGGGTTCAGCACGATGTCGACCGGCGTGCCGTCCTCCAGGAACGGCATGTCCTCGACCGGCAGGATCTTGGAGATGACGCCCTTGTTGCCGTGCCGGCCGGCGAGCTTGTCACCGTCCTGGATCTTGCGCTTCTGGGCGACGTAGACCCGGACCAGCTCGTTGACGCCCGGCGGCAACTCGTCGCCGTCCTCGCGGGAGAAGGTACGCACACCGATGACCGTGCCGGTCTCGCCGTGCGGCACCTTCAGCGAGGTGTCCCGGACCTCACGAGCCTTCTCACCGAAGATCGCACGGAGCAGGCGCTCCTCCGGGGTCAGCTCGGTCTCGCCCTTCGGCGTGACCTTGCCGACCAGGATGTCGCCGGGAACGACCTCGGCGCCGATCCGGATGATGCCGCGCTCGTCGAGGTCGGCGAGCATTTCCTCGCTGACGTTCGGGATGTCGCGGGTGATCTCCTCCGGGCCGAGCTTGGTGTCCCGCGCGTCGACCTCGTGCTCCTCGATGTGGATCGAGGTGAGCACGTCCTGCTGCACGAGGCGCTGCGACAGGATGATCGCGTCCTCGTAGTTGTGGCCCTCCCAGCACATGAACGCCACGAGCAGGTTGCGCCCGAGCGCCATCTCGCCCTCGTCGGTGCACGGACCGTCGGCGATGACCTGACCGGCCTCGACGCGGTCGCCCTCGAAGACGACCGGCTTCTGGTTGACGCAGGAGCCGGCGTTGGAGCGGCGGAACTTGTGCAGCAGGTACGTCCGGCGGTGGCCGTCGTCCTGGTGGATGGTGATGTAGTCGGCGCAGAGGTCCTCGATGACGCCACCGACCTCGGCGACCACCACGTCACCGGCGTCGACGGCCGCGCGGTACTCCATGCCCGTACCGACCAGCGGAGCCTCGGCCTTGACCAGCGGCACCGCCTGGCGCTGCATGTTCGCGCCCATCAGCGCCCGGTTGGCGTCGTCGTGCTCGAGGAACGGGATCATCGCGGTCGCGACCGAGGTCATCTGCCGCGGCGAGACGTCCATGTAGTCGACGGCGCTGGGAACCACGTCCTCGGTCTCGCCGCCCTTACGACGGCACAGAACCCGGTCCTCGGCGAAGGTGCCGTCGGCCTTGAGCGGCGCGTTGGCCTGGGCCTTGACGAACCGGTCCTCCTCGTCCGCGGTCAGGTAGTCGATCTGGTCGGTGACCCGACCCTCGATGACCTTCCGGTACGGCGTCTCGATGAAGCCGAACGGGTTGACCCGGGCGAAGGTGGACAGGGCGCCGATCAGGCCGATGTTCGGGCCTTCCGGCGTCTCGATCGGGCACATCCGGCCGTAGTGGGACGGGTGCACGTCGCGGACCTCGAAGCCGGCCCGCTCCCGGGACAGACCACCCGGGCCGAGCGCGCTCAGCCGGCGCCGGTGGGTCAGGCCCGCCAGCGGGTTGGTCTGGTCCATGAACTGGGACAGCTGCGACGTACCGAAGAACTCCTTGATCGCCGCCACCACCGGGCGGATGTTGATCAGGGTCTGCGGCGTGATCGCCTCGACGTCCTGGGTCGTCATCCGCTCACGGACGACGCGCTCCATCCGGGACAGACCGACCCGGACCTGGTTCTGGATCAGCTCGCCCACGGTACGCAGACGACGGTTGCCGAAGTGGTCGATGTCGTCGGCCTCGTAGCCGTCCTCACCGGCGTGCAGCCGGCACAGGTACTCCACGGTGGCGACGATGTCGTCCTCGGTGAGCGTGCCCGTGGTGATCGGCACGTCCACTTCGAGCTTCTTGTTGAACTTGTATCGACCGACCTTGGCGACGTCGTACCGCTTCGGGTTGAAGAAGAGGTTGTCGAGCAGGGTCTGGGCGTTCTCGCGGGTCGGCGGCTCGCCAGGGCGGAGCTTCCGGTAGATGTCGAGCAGCGCCTCGTCCTGGCCGGCGATGTGGTCCTTCTCGAGCGTGGTCATCATCAGCTCGGACCAGCCGAACTTCTCACGGATCTGCTCGGCCGACCATCCGATGGCCTTGAGCAGGACCGTGACGGCCTGCCGACGCTTGCGGTCGATGCGAACGCCGACCGTGTCGCGCTTGTCGATGTCGAACTCCAGCCAGGCACCCCGGCTCGGGATGACCTTGACGCTGGAGAGGTCGCGGTCGGAGGTCTTGTCCGGCTGCTTGTCGAAGTACACGCCCGGGGATCGGACGAGCTGGCTGACCACGACGCGCTCGGTGCCGTTGATGATGAAGGTGCCCTTCGGCGTCATCATCGGGAAGTCACCCATGAACACCGTCTGGCTCTTGATCTCGCCAGTGGTGTTGTTGGTGAACTCCGCGGTCACGAACAGCGGTGCGCAGTAGGTCAGGTCCTTCTCCTTGCACTCCTCGATGGAGGCCTTGACCTCGTCGAAGCGCGGAGCCGAGAAGGAGAGCGACATGGTGCCGGAGAAGTCCTCAATGGGACTGATCTCTTCGAGGATCTCCGCGAGACCCGAGCGTGCGTGCGGGTCGTCCGCCGACCGGCCCTGCCAAGCCTCGTTGCCGACGAGCCAGTCGAAGGACTCGTTCTGAATGGCGAGGAGGTTGGGGACCTCGAGATGTTCGGTGATCCTGCCGAAAGAAACTCGGCGGGGCGCGAAAGCGCTCGACGTACGACTGGTCTTCGCAGGGCGGGAAGCTGCCAAGATGCGTCCTTCCGAGGACCGGTGCTGCAGAACGGCTGGTACGCGTGCACTCCAATGACCCCACCAGAAATATCCGCAAACGGACATTTCCGAGCAGGGGTCAAGTCGGAAGGCAGCGCAAACTAGCAGTGTAGCCGAGAGGCTAACCGCTGTCCAGCCCACCCCGCAGTTCGTCGCGGAACGTGCCTCGGGACCCCTCGAACGGGGTCTCACCGGGGCCGCTCAGAACGCCACGTTCCTGCGGACCGCCCGGGTGCGGCGGCGATGGTCTCGCTGCATTACCCAAGTGGTGGCCGTTGCAAGCGCGGAAGGTCTTGCTGGTGTCAGCGTGCCTGCCAGGCCGGGGCCGCGTCAAGGGCCGACCCCGGGTCGCCGGGTCTTTCCCACCGACGGGCTACCGCCGGATGCCGGCGGCACCGCGCCGGGCCGCGCGCCGACCGCCCTGCTCACGTGCACTGCCACCGGGTCCACCAACGCCGGTGGGCGGCGATCCGTTCCCGGATCACCGCCCACCGTGACGCGGTGTGTGCCCCTGCTCACGTGGAGCGGGACGCGCGCCTGGATGGAGCTCAGGTCACTTGAGGGTGACCTTGGCGCCCTCACCCTCGAGCTTGGCCTTGGCCTTCTCGGCGGTCTCCTTGTTGACCTTCTCCAGGATCGCCTTCGGCGCGGACTCGACCGCGTCCTTGGCCTCCTTGAGGCCCAGGCCGGTCAGCTCACGCACGACCTTGATGACCTGGATCTTCTTGCCACCGTCGGCCTCGAGGACGACGTCGAACTCGTCCTTCTCCGCCTCGGCCTCGGCCGGGGCGGCACCCGGGGCGGCGGCGGCCATCGCGACCGGGGCCGCGGCGGTGACCTCGAAGGTCTCCTCGAACTGCTTCACGAACTCGGAGAGCTCGATCAGCGTCATCTCCTTGAACGCGTCGAGCAGCTCGTCGGTGCTGAGCTTCGCCATGTCTGGCGTCCTTTCCTACGGGGATTACTAAGACTGGACTGGGTGCGCCGGGAGGCCTCAGGCCGCCTCGGCGCCCTCCTTCTCGCGCTTGTCCTGCAGTGCCGCCGCCAGACGGGCGGTCTTGGAGAGCGGAGCCTGGAACAGGGCCGCGGCCTTGCTCAGGTTGCCCTTCATCGCGCCGGCCAGCTTGGCCAGCAGCACCTCACGGGACTCCAGGTCGGCGAGCTTCGTGACCTCGGCCGCGGTAATGGCCTTGCCCTCGAAGACACCGCCCTTGATGACGAGCTTCGGGTTGGCCTTCGCGAAGTCGCGAAGCCCCTTCGCCGCCTCGACGACGTCGCCCGAAACGAAAGTCAGCGCGGTAGGACCGGTGAACAGCTCGTCGAGGCCGGAGATACCCGCCTCGGTCGCAGCACGCTTGGCCAGCGTGTTCTTCGCGACCGTGTAGGTGGTCTCCTTGCCGAGCGAGCGCCGCAGCTGGGTGAGCTGGGAAACCGTCAGACCACGGTATTCGGTCAGCACCGCAGCGCCCGCGTTGCGGAAGCTCTCGGTCAGCTCAGCGACGGCCGTGGCCTTGTCGGCCCGGATCGGCTTGTCCGCCATGTCCCTCCTCTCGTTGCTCGGAAGCTGGTCACCGTCGGCAGCCGGGAGGCTGACAACGGGGGCGAAAGCATCGCGTGAACGAGAAAAGCCCCGGCGCAGGGCGCACGGGGCGAGGGTTGGCACGCGCACACGGTCGGCGGACCATGCTCACAGCCGATTTTCGCTTACCGCCCTGCGCGGGTCGCCCGTCGTTGCGGAACCTTCGACCGTGCCGGAGCACGGTGACCAGCGGTCTCTGGGTGGAACTTCGCGGCCAAGGTTACGCGACACCTATCGTGACCACCAAATCGCCCCCCGCGTGGCCCGCGTCACCGCGGCAGGAGGACCGGTTCAGGGTCGGAAGCGGCGGTGCCACAGGTAGGCGGCTCCCGCCACCCCGCACCACGCGACCGTCCAGGCGGTCAGCAGCGCCACCGTCGCACCGGAGAGATCGCCGGCCGCCGCCCGGGCGGTCGCCATCACCGGTGGCACCAGCCACGGCGCCGCCGAGTCACGCAGCCCCCAGGACGACCGCCCCGACACCGCCGACGGCGAGGACCGCGACGCCGTACCCGGCGCTCTCGGTCGAGGCCCGGCTCGCCAGGGCCGACAGCGCGACCGCCGCGGGCAGCGCCAGCAGGTGCGCCCAGACCCCGATCGCGATCCCGACCGGCACCGACCGGTCCCCCGGGTCGACCGGCCCGCTCACCCCACCGACCAGCCACGGGAAGACCATCGCCACCGCGACCGTCACCAGCGCGGCCAGGGCGGCCGCGAGCAGCCCCGCCGCGTACTCGCGGGCGGGACCGACCAGCACCCGGACGAGCCGTCGCTGCCCGTCCGGCTCGACGTCCAGCAGGATCTTGGTCTGCCACGCCAGCACCGGGAGGAGCACCACCGCGGAGACGCCGTACGCCTCCGCCGGCTGGGCGCGGCCACCGCCGTAGAGGATGCCCAGGGCCACCAGGCCGGCGAGCACCGGCGCCAGCGCCCTTCCGGTACACAGGAAGGCCGCCAGCCGCAGCCGTACCAGCGCGGTCAACGGACTCCCTCCGGGGGCGGGCCGGCGACGCGGGACTCATCGGGGACCGGATCGGTGGCGGCGGGCGCGGCGTCGGGGCGTACCCGAAGGACGTGGTGGCCGTCGGCGCGCAACCGGGCCACGGTGCCGGCCACAGCGGACAGACGGACGGGGCCCCGCCACGAGTCGTGGCGGGGCCCCGTCGCGGGGAGCTGCTCAGCCTTCGGCCGAGCCCTCCTGCAGGTTCTTCACCACGTTCGGGTCGACCGGGACGCCCGGGCCCATGGTGGTGGTGAGGGTGACCTTCCTCAGGTACTTGCCCTTGGCGGCGGACGGCTTGGCCCGCAGGACCTCGTCGAGGACCGCCGCGTAGTTGTCCACCAGCTGGGTCTCGGAGAACGAGGCCTTGCCGATGATCAGGTGCAGGTTGGAGTGCTTGTCCACCCGGAAGGTGATCTTGCCGCCCTTGATGTCCGAGACGGCCTTGGTGACGTCCATGGTCACCGTGCCGGTCTTCGGGTTCGGCATGAGACCGCGCGGGCCCAGGATCCGCGCGATCCGGCCGATCTTGGCCATCTGGTCCGGCGTGGCGATCGCCGCGTCGAAGTCCAGCCAACCGCCCTGGATCCGGGCGACCAGCTCATCGGTGCCCACCTCGTCCGCACCGGCGGCGACGGCCTCCTCGGCCTTCGCGCCGGCGGCGAAGACGATCACGCGGGCGGTCTTACCGGTGCCGTGCGGCAGGTTGACCGTGCCGCGGACCATCTGGTCCGCCTTGCGGGGGTCGACGCCGAGGCGCATCGCGACCTCGACCGTGGCGTCGAACTTGACGTTGGTGGTCTCCTTGGCCAGCTTCACGGCCTCGGCGGGGGTGTACAGCTTGGACCGGTCGATGACGTCGGCGGCCTTGCGGTAGCTCTTGCTGCGCTGCATTTCTGCTTACTCCTGTGGTCTCTGGCGGGCCGCGGCGACCGCGCGCCCTCCCACGAACTGATCGGGTGAGTGCTGACCGACGTCAGTCGTTGACGATGATGCCCATCGACCGGGCGGTGCCGGCGATGATCTTCGCAGCCTGGTCGATGTCGTTGGCGTTGAGGTCGACCATCTTCTTCTCGGCGATCTCACGCACCTGGGCCTGCGACACGGAGCCGACCTTGTCCTTCTGCGGGACGCCCGAGCCCTTCTCCACGCCGGCGGCCTTGAGCAGCAGCCGGGCGGCGGGCGGGGTCTTCAGCACGAAGGTGAAGGTCCGGTCCTCGTACACGCTGATCTCGGCGGGGACGATGTCGCCCCGCTGGGACTCGGTCTGCGCGTTGTAGGTCTTGCAGAACTCCATGATGTTCACGCCGTGCTGACCGAGCGCGGGGCCGACCGGCGGCGCCGGCGTGGCCTGGCCCGCCTTCAGCTGAAGCGTGAACGTCTTGACGAGCTTCTTCTTCGGAGGCATGTCACTTCCTGGGGCTTGGAACTGGGATAGGTGCCGGCCGCGGGCGCGCACGGTCAGCGCGGTACGAGCGGCGACGTTCTAGGGTAGCGCAGCCGTACGCCACCCCGTTCGTCGAGGTCCGTCGAGGTCCGTCGACGACGGAACGGGTACGCCGGCGGCAGGCTGTCACCCACCGCCGGCGTGCCGGAGGATCAGATCTTCGCGACCTGGTTGAAGTTCAGCTCGACCGGCGTCTCCCGGCCGAAGATGGACACCAGGACCTTGAGCTTCTGCTGGTCGGCGTTGATCTCGCTGATCGTCGCCGGCAGCGAGGCGAAGGCACCGTCGGTGACGGTGACCGAGTCGCCGACCTCGAAGTCGAGGACCCTGACCTCGGGCTTGGCCTTCTTCTGCTCGGTCTCGACAGCCGGCGCCAGCCACTTCAGCACCTCGTCGAGGCTCAGCGGCGCCGGGCGGTCGGCCCGGTCGGTCGCGCCGACGAAGCCGGTCACGCCCGGCGTGTTGCGCACGCACGAGTAGGACTCGGCGGTCAGCTCCATCCGGACCAGGATGTAGCCCGGGAAGACCTTCGCCTGGACCTGCGACCGCTTGCCGTTCTTGACCTCGACCTCTTCCCGGGTCGGGACCTCGACCTGGTAGATGTAGTCCTCCATGTCGAGGGACGTGATCCGGGTCTCGAGGTTGGTCTTGACCTTGTTCTCGTAGCCGGCGTACGAGTGCACCACGTACCAGTCGCCCGGGGCGTAGCGCAGCTTCTGCCGCAGCTCGGCGACCGGGTCGTAGTCCTCCTCGGGCGCCGGCTCAGTGGTCGGGAACTCCGGCTCGCTGGCGGCCTCGACCGACTCGTCACCAGCCGCCGTCGCGACCGTGGACTGCTCGTCCGCGGTTCCGGCGGTCTCGTCGTACTCAGGCACGCTCGCTCACTTCCGTCACTATCGGCACAGTCGGCCGGTCAGCTGGGGTCGCCGAAGACCCACAGAACGCCCTTCGCGAACACGTAGTCGAATCCGACGACGAGGGCGGTAACCACCGTAACGAATGCGACCACCACGGCGGTGTAGGTCAGCAACTCCTTGCGGGTCGGCCAGATGACCTTACGCAGTTCGGCGACGACCTCGCGGATGAATCGGGCGATGCGCGCGAACGGCCCCACCCGGCCCGTTTCCGCACGGGTCTTCGGTCGATCGGCGGACTCGGCCCGGGCACGCGACCTGGTCGCGGTGCCGCCCCGGGAAACCGGCTCGTCCGCGTCGGCGGCGTCGTCGCCAGAGGCGTCGTCGACGACCTCGTCGTCGAAACGCTCGTCGTCGGCGTCCTCGCCGCGCCGCTTGTTGTCGGCCACTTCGCCCTCCGTCGCGGGATGTCGTGTCGCACGCGGTGGGCGTGCGCGGCGCTTGGTCACGCCGGCCGGACCAACCGTCCCGGGACGGGCCGCGGCCGGCGGATCAGCCGGAGGGCCCCGATCGCCTCGGAACCACCCCGCCGATACCACCACCACGGGCCGGACGCCGCCGGACGGCGGCGCGACCCACGGGAACGGTCAGGCCTTAGGCGCAGGGGTGACAGGACTTGAACCTGCAGCCTGCGGTTTTGGAGACCGCTGCTCTGCCAATTGAGCTACACCCCTGTGCGGCAATGCGCACCCCGCACCGCCGCGAACGGCAGCGCAGGGGTCACTTGCCCCACGGCGGACCAGTGTACGGGTAGTGCCACGACTTTCCCAACCGGTCTACCCGTGGCGGGTCGAGAACCCCGTCAGCTGCGGGTACGCACCGTCGCCCGGGCCTGCGACAGCACCTTCTCCCCCAGGCAGGTCGCGGTGATGTCCAGCCTGGTCAGGCCCTCCTCGGTGACCTCCCGGACCACCGCGGCGACCTCGATCTCGGTGCCCTCGTCGTCGTCCGGGACGACCACCGGCCGGGTGAACCGCACCGAGTAGTCGACGACCGCGTCGGGCGTCCCGGCCCAGTCGGTCACCGCCCGGCCGACCAACGCCATGGTGAACATGCCGTGGGCGATCACCCCGGGCAGACCCACCTTCGTGGCGGTGCGGTCGCTCCAGTGGATCGGGTTGAAGTCCCCCGAGGCTCCCGCGTACCGGACCAGGTCCGCACGCGTCACCCGGAACGTCCGGATCGGCAGCTCCATCTCAGCCCTCCCCACGTACGACGAGCTTGGACCAGACGGTGACCACCGGCTCGCCGGCGGTCGTG
The DNA here is from genome assembly GCF_044465805.1 of Micromonospora sp. NPDC049497. NCBI lineage: Bacteria > Bacillati > Actinomycetota > Actinomycetes > Micromonosporales > Micromonosporaceae > Micromonospora > Micromonospora sp. NPDC049497. Next base: position 9,791 of record NZ_JBITMC010000031.1, read on the forward strand.
GTGATCTCGGTCCGGGTGGTCAGGAAGCCGTGTCCACCGCGGGTGGTGACGTCCTCGATGGCGCTGACGCACACCAGCTCGTCACCGGCGACCACCGGACGGGCGTACGCGAACCGCTGGTCGCCGTGGACGACGCGGCTGTAGTCCACGCCCAGGTCCGGGTCCTCGACGATCTGACGGGTGGCGGCCATGGTGACCACGAACGGGAAGGTCGGCGGCGCGACCACGTCGGGGTGGCCCAGGGCGCGGGCGGCCTCCGGGTCGTGGTGGGCCGGGTCGGCGGCGCCGATCGCCGTCGCGAACTCGCGGATCTTTTCTCGGCCCACCTGGTAGGGGGCGGTCGGCGGATAGGTCCGGCCGACGTAGGACGGGTCCAGGGACATGCCGCCGAACCTACACGGAAAACACGACCGCCGATCTGCCCGACCGGCGGCGGCTCAGAGCCGCGCCGGTGGAGACAGATCGGCGGTCGAAGGTGTAGCAGGACCGGGCCGGCGATGCCGGCCGCAGGTCAGCGGGTCTCGCGGTGGACCGTGTGCTTACCGTCCCGGGGGCAGAACTTCTTCAGCTCGATGCGGTCCGGGTCGTTACGACGGTTCTTACGCGTGATGTAGTTGCGCTCCTTGCACTCCACACACGCCAGAGTGATCTTCGGCCGGACATCGGTCGCCTTCGCCACGGCGGAGTGCCTTCCTCGCTAACGGGTAAGAACTACGGCGCACCAGCGTACGCGCTGGTTACGCGAACATGCAAAGTGGGCGCCATTGGCGCCCATCCCACCGACCACCGGGAGTTGAGCCCGGAGGACGAGAGTAGCGGTGGCCGGACTTGAACCGGCGACACAGCGATTATGAGCCGCTTGCTCTGCCATCTGAGCTACACCGCCGTGGTGGGCCCAGCCGGACCCTCTGAGCCCCCTTACGGAATCGAACCGTAGACCTTCTCCTTACCATGGAGACGCTCTGCCGACTGAGCTAAGGGGGCCTGCGCGATCACTCTGTGCTCGCGCAGAGGTAAGAGTACACGGCCTCCTGCCGGAGGTGAAATCGGATCCCCCTCAGTGGCGTCTTCCCAGGCCGGGGGCGGATCAGAGCACGGCGCGCAGGCGCGGGAGCTCGCTGTCGGAGATCGTCTCCGGATCCACCTGGGCACCGAACCAGGCCTCCAGGCGCTCGTACGGCAGCGGCCGGCTGAACAGGAACCCCTGCCCGATCTCGCACCCGATGTCCTGGAGCAGTTCCAGGGTGAGCTCGCTCTCCACGCCCTCGGCGACCACCGCCAGCCCGAACTGCTGGGACAGGGTGACCACCGCGTTCACGATCGCCAGGTCCCCCGGGTCCGTCGCCATGCCCTGCACGAACGACCGGTCGACCTTCACCTCGTGCACGGGCAGCCGGCGCAGGTGCGCCAGGGACGAGTCGCCGGTGCCGAAGTCGTCCACCGAGAGACGCACGCCGAGGTCGCGCAACCGGCGCAGGGTCGGGATCGGCCGGTCGGTGCCGTCCAGCACCCCGGCCTCCTTGATCTCCAGGGTCAGCCACTGTGGCGGTACGCCGTACTCCTCAAGCAGCTCCTGGACCCGGGCCGGGAAGTGCTGGTCGGTGAGCGTACGGGCGGAGAGGTTGACCGCGACGGCGAGAGGCTGGCCGCCGTGCGCCCAGTCCCGGCTGCGCCGCAGCCCCTCCCGGAGCACGAACTCGGTGAGCGGGCCGAGCTGACCGGTGTGCTCCGCGACCGCGACGAAGTCCTCCGGCGCGACCGTGCCGTGTGCGGGGTCCTCCCAGCGGGCCAGGCATTCCACACCGACCAGCCGGCGGTCCCGCAGGGTCATCTTCGGCTGGAAGTAGACCTCCAGGCTGCCGTCGTCGAGCGCACGTCGCAGGTCGCCGGCCAGACCCAGCCGGCGCATCGACCGGGACTCCAGCGCCGCATTGAACAACTGGACGCTGCCCGGCACCGACTTGGCCGCGGTGGCCGCCAGGTCGACCCGCTGCAGCAGGAGGGCGGCGTCACTGCCGTGATCCGGGTACACCGCCACGCCCACCGCCGTGTCGACGTCCAGGGTGAGCGCGTCGAAGACCATCTCGTCGCGGATCTGCTCGCGTAGTTGGCCCGCCAGTTCCAGAGCCGCGTCGGCGCTCTCCAACCGCAGCGTCACCAGGAACTCGTCACCGCCGGCCCGGCCGACCAGTGCCGACGACGGCGCGCGCGAGCGCAACCGCTCCGCGACCTCCACCAGGACCTTGTCACCCGCCGAGTGCCCGAGGGACTCGTTGACCTCGCGGAGCCGGTCGACGTCGAACAGCAGCAGCGCCACGACCTCACCGGGCGCCCGGATCTTGACCGCCTCGTCCAGCGCGGCGGTGATCCGTCGGCGGTTGGGCAGCTTGGTCAGCGCGTCGTGGTACGCGTCGTGCCGCAGCCGGTCGACCAGCCGCGAGTTCTCCAGCGCCACCGCCGCGTGCGCGGCGACGGTCTCGAAGACCGGCATGTCGTCGCCTGTGAAGTGGTTGGTGTCGCCAAGCCGGTTCACCACCTCGATCGTCCCGATGACCGCCTGCCCCGATCGAAGCGGCAGGATGATGACGTCCTTGATCGAGTGGCCGCGCAGGAGGTCACGGACATCAGGCTCGGTCGGGAGCCGCGCGCCAGCCGTCAGCGCCCGCGATTCGCGCTGCACCAGCTCCCGCAGGGCTGCGGGGGCCACGGCGATGTCGAGCAGACCACGTCGGTCGTCACGCGCCGTCAGGAGCACCTCGGGATAGCGGCCCTGGGCCGGAAGCCAGAGCGTCGCGTACTCGGCCTGCATCAGCGTCCGCACCCGTCCCAGCAGTGCGTCCACCAGCGTGCCGTCCTGGCCGCTCTCCGTCATGGCCCGCGCCAGCTGGTACATGTCGTTGAGCGTCCGGTGCTGCCGGAGAAACTGCGTGTACGAGCGGTAGACGAGGGCGAGCCCGCTCGCGAACGCCGCGAAGAGCAGGAAGCCCCACTTCGTGGCGACAACGGTGATCACGATCAGGAGGCCGACCGCCACGTTCACCGCGGCGGCGAGCAGCGCCGGCGGCGAGTTACGCGTCACCTCCCAGCCCGCCTGCCAGCCCTGAACGACGGAGATCACGGCGATCACGGCGGCGAGGGTGACCAGCGTGTGGACGCTCGTGGCGGCGAACAGGGCGCCCCAGACACCCGGTTCGATCCCCTCGAGGTCCGGCAGCGCCACGAGCGTCAGACTGGCCAGGGAGGTGGCGGCGGCGGCGCGCGAGATGTTGAACCAGAACTTGACCGGCGCCAGGCTGCGGCGGATCTGGACAACGAGCGAGGCCAGCGTGTACGCCAGAACCACGGAGATCGGCGGGAGCACGTAGAAGGCCACCACCAGAGGAATCTCGGTGAGCGTGAGATTGAGCGCCTGCCGACGGACCACCACGTTGATCGTCGGGAGCGCGGCGGCCACCATGGCGCAGAACATGGCCAGGGTGAGTGGCCACTCGCCGATAGCGGGTCGCGCGCCCACCGCCAACGCGGTCACACAGACGGCGGAGACCAGGGCCAGCAGACCGGTAACCAGCCAGGCGTTCTCGGTCCGGCGGCTCGACCGAGCCCCCCGTGCGGACACCCGTCTCCTCCGATCGCCACGTGGAAAGTCCGGCCACGCGCCGGCCACGCCGGCGGGACCTGCTACCGCACGCTCACCTGGCTGGCGACGGACGAGCCCCATTCGAAGTCGGTTAGGTGGTAGTCGGTGGGAGGCTCCACGAAGGGGAGCGCGACCAGCGCAGCGAGGGCGAGCAGCGAGCCGAGCAGTCGGCCCAACCTTCGAGCAGACATGTGCGCTCCTGTCCGGGGGCGGGGGCGGTGCACGAGGGGGGTGGAGATTCCACGATCGTGCCACAAGGCAGGTACGCAGGAAAGCCGTGCGGACACGGTCGCACCGGCCGTCGGCCATGTCCCGCCGTTCGGACCATCACCGTCGCCACAGCCGGGCCTGATCACGGGCGTACGCCTCCGCCGCCCACACCGCACGGCGCGCAATACGACCTTTTCCGCAATCCGCTCCGCGACGTGGAGCCCTCGCCGCCCGCGACCCACCTGGGGGTCGCCCATGTCCGGCCGCACTCTGGAATATCGACCACGATACCTAAAAGACGTCGATACGCCAGCAGCGACGTAGGTCGGAGGAGCCCCGTCGGCTTCGCCGGGCACCTCCCGGTTCGGCTACGACGAGGCGCCCGGCTGGCGTTTCCGCCGTTCGGGGGCCTGTCACTGCCGGCTGGCGGGATGAGGAACAGTACTTCTGTAGCTTTCGCGACAGAACGACACGCTCAACCGTTCAGGATCTCATCGGCTCGATGGTGCCGGCGGCGATGAAGTCTGCGAGGGCGGTTTCGGGGATGCGGACGTGGTGGCCGCCGAGCTTGACGTAGCGGATACGCCGCTCAGCGATGAGCCGGCGGGAATCGCTGTTTGGTGCCGAAACGTGCTGCGGCTTCCTTGACCGTCACGAATCGCTACGTGCTGGCCGCAGACCGCCTTGAATACCTGTATGAACAAGGCCGGTTCGGCGGGCAGTGGAGGTCGTGGGCCCGGGCTGCCTCTCCGTGAGCGCAGCGACCAGCAGGCCAGTTTCGTTGAACTCTTCTTCGACCTGGTGCTGGTCTTCGCTTTGAACCGGGTCGTGGCGGCCAGCGCATCCGGGTTGGCGAGTGCTGTCAGGGGCGAGCGGTGGGATGCCTTCCTCCGTGGTCTGCTGGTGATCCTGCCGCTGATGTGGGTGTGGGCCACCACGTCATACGGAACGGCCCGCTTCGACCCGCGCCGTACCCCGGTGCAGCTGGTGGTGCTGGTGTCGGCGCTGGGTGTGCTCCTCCTGGGTGCCGCTATCCCTGCGGCCTTCAACGGGGCAGCGTTCGTCTTCGCCGGGACCTACGTCGCTCTCCAGGCCGGGCGATCACTGGCCCTTTATCTGATGCTGCAAAAGCACAAGCTGCGGCGCCTGTATCTGCGGTCCTTGATCTGGTTCTCTATCTCCGCGGTGCCGTGGTTGCTCGGTGCCGCTACGCAGGGCTTTGCCCGTAACCTGCTGTGGACGGCCGCCATCGCCATCGACTTGGTAACCGCCCAGCTGGGTTGGCCGCTGCGTGGGATGGGCAGAGTACGGATCACTGCTTGGGCATACGCTCCCCAGCACCTCGCCGACCGCTCCCGCCAGTTGCTCATGATCGCGCTCGGGGAAACGATTCTGGCGGTCGGCATCGCCTACACAGGCGAGGACGGTCTGCACAACCTCACAGCGACGCTCGGGCTGCTGATCGCATTCCTCACGACCGTGCTGTTGTGGCGGATCTACTGGTACACCGCCGGAGAACTCTTTGGAGCCGCGGTCGAGTCGGCTAGGAACCCTGCGAGGCTCGGTCGCATCGCCCAAACCGCGCACTTCCTGATGATCCTGGGCGTTGTCGCCACAGCAGCTGGACACGAACTGGTGCAGGTCCATCCCACTGGGCGCACGGACCTATCCTGGCTCGCGGTCATCGTCGGCGGGCCCGCAGCGTTTGTCGCGGGCAGAGCTGTCCTGGAATGGGTGGTGTTCTCCCGTGTCTCCCGGTCCCGCTTGCTCGGCATCGCCGCCCTGTTGGTACTCGCCGTGCCGCTGGCCTTCACGGCGCCGCTGGCGGCGGTTGCTGCGGTGTCCGGGGTGCTGGTCGCAATCGCGGCCGCCGATGCCCGCCGGGCGGCCCGTAACCCTGCTGAGGCACCCGCACCCGCCGGACGATCCTGGCGCTGCAGCCTGCCAGTGAGGACTGCCACGCCAGAGACTGAAGACCGCAGGGGCCGTCCGTGCCCGTTGCGTGCCCGATCTAACAGTCGATCAGGGCAACCAAGGCCAACACGAGCAGGAGACGACAAAGGCCTCCGACCCGCGTTTCCGCAGGGCAGAGGCCTTTGTCGTTGCCTGGTGGCGGGTAGAGGATTCGAACCTCTGTAGCTTTCGCGACGGATTTACAGTCCGCTCCCATTGGCCGCTCGGGCAACCCGCCAGGGCACCCCACCGCGTCGCAACGCGGCGGCGGAAGCAAGGATAGCGGCTCCCCCCGGCTCGGACGCAACCGGGTACCGTCAGGGGGTCGTACCGCTGGTCAGCGGGTGACGAAGGACCACAAACCGGCCGCACACCAGGAGCATGCACATGGCAGCGAACCCGTCGTTCGACATCGTGAGCAAGGTCGACCGCCAGGAGGTCGACAACGCCCTCCGCCAGGCGGCGAAGGAGCTCGAGACGCGATTCGACTTCCGGGGCACCGGCGCCGAGATCTCCTGGTCGGGCGAGGAGGCGATCGGCCTCCAGGCGGAGACCGAGGAGCGGGTGCGGGCCGCCCTGGACGTCTTCAAGGAGAAGCTGGTGAAGCGGAACATCTCGCTGAAGTCCCTGGACGCCGGTGACCCCCGCTCGTCCGGCAAGGTGTTCAAGATCGACTGCAAGGTCATCCAGGGCATCGAATCGGACAAGGCCAAGGCGATCAGCAAGAAGATCCGCGACGAGGGGCCGAAGGGTGTCCAGGCGCAGATCCAGGGCGACCAGCTCCGCGTCACCGGCAAGAAGAGGGACGACCTCCAGGCCGTCATCGCCCTGCTCAAGGGCGAGGACTTCGGGGTCGCCCTCCAGTTCACCAACTACCGGTAAGGCAGCCGAGGCCTTCCCGGCCGTCGCCTTGCGCGGTCCACCAACTGCGCACACGCCGTCGCCCGTGGTCGTCGTTGGTCGTTACGTCCGACCTTCGACGGCCCGGGCACCCACCTGCCCGCGGCCTTGAACCCGCGATCCGTCGTGAGCACCCTGACCAACGCTTCAGGCACCGCCTGACCTCGCGGGGCTAAGCAGCTGCCGGACCGTGCCCTCCGACTCGCAATGGACGAGCCGGTCGGCGACGACCTGCCGATGGAGGTCGTTGCCGCAGCGCCGCTCGGCTAGCCGATTCGGGAGACGAGCGCGTCGCTGCGCGGGCACCGCCAGTGGGCAACGCCGTCGACAACGGTCGCGACAGGAGGATGAGAGTGTCCAGGCAGACACCCGGGCCAGGTGGTGTCGCCCTCGTCGAACTCCTCTTCCTGCAGCAGGTCGGCCAACTCGACAACCGCCAGCTCCGGGTCGCGGGTCGGCCGCAGGCTGCCCAGGCTGCTCTCCCGCCCCTGGCCCCGCCGGCCGACGTTAACCAGCAGAGCGTCGAGGGCGTCCAGGTCCACGCCCATCGGCTGAATGACGGCGCCCGTCGGGCGAAGTCCTGCGCCACCCGGAGTACCGCGCGCTCGTAACACTCCAGCGCGCCGAGCACCAGGTCGTCGTCCTCTTCGCCGCTGGACACCACGCCAGGCTAGTTCACTCCTGACCGGCCGGAGGGGCCGGAATCAAGCGTCGAAGCGCGTCAGGTCAGCTTGACGTCAGGGCGGCCTGACGGCATGCTGGCGGCATGCCTACACCTGACGACATGGAACGGCAGTTCACCCTCCTGACGGCGGTGGCCCGCTACGACGAACTCCGCATGCGAGACGCACTGGCACCTCCCACCCGGGAGCGGGCCGACGACGACGGAGACACCCAGCCCCTGACCAGGGACGAGGCACTGGAACTCCTCGCGCTGGGCGAGGTGATCATGCGCAAGGCCAGCTACGGACGACAACTGGCCGTTCGCACCGCGCGATCGGCAGGCGCGTCGTGGACGCAGATCGGCGCCGCTGTCGCCACGAGCAAGCAGTCGGCGTGGGAGACGCACATGCGGTGGCTGGAGGAGCAGGGCATGCCGGCGACCCGTTGACGGCAGTCGACGACCGTCCGCGGCTGGGAACGCCGGGCCCGGATCGGGTAGTCAGTCGCCGGGCCCACGACCGTAGCGGGCAGCGGCGCGGCGGACCTCGTCGGCGACGTACCGGCGGACCCGTGGCGGCCCGACGACCTCGACGGCGCCACCGAGGCCGAGCAGGGCCCAGCAGGCCCATGACTCGCTCTCGAACGGCACGGTCACCGCGACCTCGCCGGTCGCGGTGAGCGGCCCGGGAACCGTGACCGGCACGGACGCCTGTCCGTGCACGGGTAGCAGACGCCGCAGGCGGGGCAGCGTCTCGGGCGCCACGCGTACGGTGACCTCGACGGCGGTGCCCTCCCGCTCGAGTTCGCGGCGGGACTCCGCCCAGGTGCGGGCGAGGTCGAAGTCGGCGGGTCGGCGTACGGGTGTGTCGAGCGGCTCGACCGACACCACGCGGGAGACCCGGTAGGTACGGCGTTCACCCTCGCGCAGGGCGACGAGGTACCAGTCCCCGGCGGCGAGCACGAGTCCCAGCGGGTCGATCTCGCGGAGGGTCTCCCGGGTTCCGCGTACGTAGCGGATGCGGGCCCGCCGGTCACGCCACACCACCTCGGCGAGCTGCGTCAGGCACGGCACCGGCTCCGACGTGCCGTACCAGCGGAGCGGGTCCAGGTGGAACCGCGCGGCCGTCTGCCGCGCCCGGTCGCGGGCCTCTCCGGTCAGGCCGGCCCACACCTTGATGCGGGCGCCCTCCAGCAGCTCGCCGAGCCCCAACTGCTGGGCGGGGCCGGCCAGTCCGAGGAACGCCAGCGCCCCCGCCTCGTCCAGGCCGACACCGGTCAGCCGGGTGCGGTAGCCGCCGTCCAGGCGGTACCCGCCGGCCGGCCCACGGACCGAGCGCACCGGTACGCCGACCGAGGCCAGCGCTTCGACGTCCCGTTGCACGGTGCGTTCGCTGACCTCCAGCAGGGTGGCGAGTTCCCGGCCGCTGGCCAGGCCCCGCACCTGGAGGTGCAGCAGCAGGGTCATCATCCGCGAGGCACGCACCCGCCCATTTTCCCGTGTGTACCAGACAGCGGCTGTCGGGTACCTGCGGCATCATCGGCCGGAGCACGGGAAGTATGCCGAGAAGGGACGTTCCATGGCCGAGGTGTTGCTGTTCCACCACGCGTACGGATTGACGTCGGGGGTCCGCGCCTTCGCCGCGCGGCTGGAAGGGGCGGGCCACACCGTGCACCTCCCCGACCTGTACGAGGGCCGCGTCTTCGACACCCTGGAGGCGGGCATCGCGAACGCGAAGGAGATCGGCTTCGGCACCGTCCTCGAGCGGGGCCGGCTCGCCGCCGAAGGGCTCACCGCCGAACTGGTGTACGCCGGGTTCTCGCTCGGCGTCATGTCGGCCCAGATGCTCGCCCAGACCCGTCCCGGCGGCCGTGGCGCCCTGCTGTTCGACGCCTGTCTCCCGGCCGACGAGTTCGGCGATGGCTGGCCGGCAGGCGTACCGGCACAGGTGCACGGCATGGACGCCGATCCGTTCTTCGCCGACGAGGGCGACCTGGACGCCGCCCGCGCGCTGGTCGCGGCCACGCCGGAGGTCGAGTTGTTCCTCTACCCCGGCCGGCAGCACATCTTCGCCGACGACAGCCTGCCAGGCTACGACAAGGAGGCGACTGCGCTGCTCACCGAGCGCGTACTCACCTTCCTCGGCAAGGTCGGCTGAGCAGCAGACGCCGCCGGCCTGCCAGCGCACCTGCGGATCAGGTGTTAAGAAGGGGCCCTTCCTCTACCGCAGACGTTAAGCGGGGGCCCTTCCTTACACCTTCAGCCAGGTGTTCGTGGGGGCGTCAGCGGTTGAAGATCAGGAGGAGGATCACCGTCAGGATCGCGCTGACCAGGAGGGAGCCGAGGCAGCCGACGCGGTTCGAGAAGAAGAGGAACATCCGCGGGTCATACCCACGGCGGCGCGGCTCAGACCCCGACGGGTTGCTCGGCGCGTACGGCGGCGGCCTCCGCACGGGCGACGGGCCCGGCGGGCAGGCCGGCGACCACCGCCCCGACGGCGACCGCGGCCCCGGCGAAGAGGAAGGCCCAGGGCACGCCGCCGGCGTGGTCGACGATCAGCCCGGCCACCGCGCCACCGGCCGCGCTGGCGCCGACCGACATGGTGACCACCCAGGTGTACGCCTCGTTCAGCATGCTGGTCGGTGAGATCCGCCCGATGAGGGTGTTCTCCAGGGTGAGCGCGGGTGCGATGGTCGCGCCCCCGATGACCAGGGCGGTGCCCAGGGCCGCCGGGGTGGGCATCACCGCGAAGACGGCGAAGGTGGCCGCCACCGCGCCGAGCAGCAGGGCGAACTGCCGGCTCATGTTCCGGGCCGGCTTGCGGACGCCGAACCAGAACCCGCCGGCGGCGCTGCCGATCCCCCAGACGGCCAGCAGCAGTCCGGCGAGGCTGTCCGGGTCGTCGGCGGTGTAGTCGGTGGCGAAGGCCGGCACGATGACCCCGGCCGCGCCGAAGGCGATGCCGAGGCTGGCGACGCAGACCAGCAGGGCCGGGAACCCGGCGACCCGCAGCGGACCGAGGCCCCGGGTGCGGTGTTCGTGGGCGTGCGGTCGCCAGCCGCGCATCACCCGGCCGAGCGCGACCGCCGTGGTGCCGGCGAGCGTGACCACCGCCGACCCGACCAGGGCGGCACCGGCGTCGGCGAGCAGGACGAAGCCGGCGACGAGCAGCGGGCCGAGCACGAACACGATCTCGAAGAGGGTGGTCTCCGCCGCCAGGGCGGTGTTGCGCAGGTGCCAGCGGCCGGAGGAGGGCGAGGTGAGGTCGTTCCAGGCGCCCCGGATCGCGGCGGTCAGCGGCGGGTAGGTGGCGCCGGCCACCCCGGATGCCACGAAGACCAGCGCCAGGCTGCCGGCCTCGGCCCGGGCGGCCCACAGCAGCCCGAGCAGGGCGAGCGGGTGCGCGACGGCGGTGCCGAGCAGCACCGGGCTGGGCCCGATCCGGTCGGCCACGCGCCCCGCGATCGGGGACAGGGCGGCCCCGGCGAGGGCGTAGATGCCGCCGGCCACGGCGGCGAGCGAGTAGCGGCCGGTGACCTGCTCGACGACGAGCAGCAGCGCCAGCGGTGTCATGCCGATGCCCAGCCGCCCGACGATGCCGGTGACGAGCAGCATCGGTGCGCCGGGGACCCGCCAGACGCCCAGGTACTGGCGCAGACCGGCCACGGGAACCCTCCGGATGTAATGAGTGGAAGCCGGATCGACCCTAACGCTCACGTCCGCCCGGACGAAACGGAAAAGCGTCGCCCGCGCCCGGAGGACCGGGCGCGGGCGACGGGGGTCACACGGTCAGCGCTGGAACTGCACCGGGCCGGCGCTGGCGGCCATCTGCTCCAGGCGCGCGACCCGCTCCTCCATCTTCGGGTGGGTGGAGAAGAGCGACGCCACTCCGCCACCCTTGAACGGGTTGTCGATCATCAGGTGGGCGGTGCTGGTGAGCTGCCCCTGCGGCGGCAACGGCCGGCGCAGCGTGCCCATGTGGATCTTCCGCAGGGCGCTGGCCAGGGCCAGCGGGTCCCGGGTGAGCTGGGCGCCGGATGCGTCCGCCTGGAACTCCCGGCTCCGGCTGATCGCCAACTGGATGATCGACGCGGCGATCGGACCCAGGATGATCGTGAGCAGCAGCACGGCCGGGTTCGGGGCGTCCTCGTCGTCGCCACCGCCCAGCGGGATGAAGAAGGCCAGGTTGGCCAGCGCGGTGATGATACCGGCCAGACCGGCCGCCACGCTGGAGATGAGGATGTCCCGGTTGTAGACGTGCGACAACTCGTGGCCGATCACACCGCGCAGCTCGCGGTAGTCGAGGATCTCGACGATGCCCCGGGTCACGCAGACGGCCGCGTTCTGCGGGTTGCGCCCGGTGGCGAAGGCGTTGGGCTGGGCGGTCGGGCTAACGTAGAGGCGTGGCATCGGCTGGCCCGCCTCGGTGGCCAGCTCACGCACCATCCGGTACAGCTCGGGGAATTCCGCCTCGCTGACCGGTTGCGCCCGCATTGAGCGCAGCGCGAGCTTGTCCGAGTAGAAGTAGCTGATGCCGTTCATGACCAGTGACAGGACGACGGCGATGACCAGGCCGCCGCTGCCACCGAACCAGTAGCCCACCGCCAGGATCAACGAGGTGAGCAGGCCGAGCAGCGCGGCGGTCTTGAGACGGTTGTGGTGCACGATCACTCCTTCGGTGCACGGACCACCAGGGCCCGCTGACCGGTACAACATCCCGGTACCCGTCAACCATCCGTCGTATGGCTGAAAGTTGGCTGAGATGCGCGCATGCGGCGGCGCGGGAGGGGTAGGCGACGGGCGGGAAGGCGCCGGTCAGCGCGCGGCGACGTCGAGCAGGAGCTGCGGCGCGAAGCCGATCACGACGGCCACCGCCGTCGTCACGGCCAGCACCGCGCCGACCGTCCGGGACCGCACGACGGAACCGACGGCCGGGGAGCCGACGTCGCCGGCTCCCGCGCCGGCCGGGACCGCGTCGGACTCCGCAGCCCAGAGCGTGGCGGTCAGGCGCAGGTAGTAGGCCAGGCCGACCACCGCGTTCAGGGCGACCACCACGGCGAGCCAGCCCGCACCGCCGTCGAGCAGCGACCGGACCACGGTGATCTTGGCGAAGAGCCCGGCCAGGCCCGGGGGCAGGCCGGCCAGCCCGACCAGCGCCAGGCCGAGGCCCGCCGCCCTCCACGGGTGCCGGCGGGCCGCCCCGCGCAGGTCGTCGATCGTGCCGCCGTCGGCGTCGGCCGGCCGCAGCGCCACCACGCCCGCGAACGCCGCCAGCTCCAGGACCACGAAGAAGACGGCGTACGCGACAGCAGCCGCGTACGCGGCGGTGCGGGCGTCGGCCGTGCGGCCGGACGCCAGGGCCAGCGCCCCCAGCGGGGCGAGGATGTAGCCCGCCTGGGCCACCGACGACCAGGCGAGCAGCCGGACGGTACGCCGCTGGCGCAGCGCCACCAGGTTGCCGACGGTCATGGTCAGCACGGCGAGCCCGGCGAGCACCGGACCGGTCACGTCGGCCGGCAGGGCCCGCTGCACGACGGCGAGCAGGGCCACCAGCCCGCCCAGCTTGGAGGCGGTGGACAGGTACGCGGCGACCGGCAGCGGCGCGCCGTCGTACGTCGCCGGGGCCCAGGCGTGGAACGGCACGGCGGCCACCTTGAAGGCCAGCCCGAGCACCACCAGCGCGACGGCGACGGTGGTCAGCGGCAGGTCCAGCAACTCCGGCCGCTCGGCGAGGATCGTGCCGATCCGGTCCAGGTGCAGGCCGCCGGTGACCGCGTAGAGCAGGGCGGCCCCGAGCAGGGTCAGCGTGGTGGCGACCACACTGACCACGAAGAAGGTGACGGCCGCCTCGGCGCTGGCCAGGCTTCCCCGGCGCAGGCCGACCAGGACGTACAGCGGCAGGGTGAGCGTCTCCACCGCCACGATCAGGGTGATCAGGTCGCCGGCCGCGCCGAGCACCACGCCGCCGGTCATCGAGCAGGCGAGCAGGAAGCAGTACTCCCCCACCGGCGACCGCCCGGCCCGCAGCAGCGGCCCGGAGAGCGCCAGCACGCCGACGGTCAGCACCGCGACGACCACCGCGACCAGGGCGGCCCGCCCGCCGAAGACGTACGAGCAGTCCGCGCCGACGCAGAACGTACGCCGCTCGTCGCCGGCCCCGACCAGCACGGCGCCGGCCGCCGTGGCGAGCGCGCCGAGCACCGCCGTGGCCACGGTGACCCGGGCGCGGGCGACCAGCAGGTCGGCCAGGAGCACCAGCACCGCCGTCCCGGCGGCCAGGTACGCCGGCAGCAGCGCCACGTTGTCGACGCTCTGCACCACGCTGCCGGTCATCGCAACACCTCCACCAGGGCGTCGACCGGGCTCTCGGCGACGCCGAGCACCAGGGTCGGTGCCAGGCCGACGGCCAGCGCGAGCAGCACCAGCGGTGCCCACGCGGCCAGTTCGGCGCCGGCCAGGCCGGGGGTGAGCCGGTCCACGGCCGGACTGGGCCGCCCGTGCGTCACCTGGCGCAGCAGCCGCAGGAAGTACGCGGCGGTGAGCGCCCCGCCGATCGCCGCGAGCACCGCCAGGGTGGTCCACAGCGGGCCGCCCACCTCGACGGCGGCGACCACGGCGAACGCCTCGCCCCAGAAGCCGGCCAGGCCGGGCAGACCGAGCGAGGCGACGGCGGCGAAGCCGAGCAGGCCGGCCAGGCGGGGAGCGGTCTCCCGGAGACCGGACAGGTCGGCCAGCTCGCCGGTGTGCGTACGGTCCTTGACCGCGCCGGCGAGGAAGAACAGCAGGCCGGTGATCACCCCGTGCGCGACGTTGCCGATCAGGGCCGCCTGGATCCCGGTGGTGGTGAGCGTGGCGACCCCGAGCAGCACGAAGCCCATGTGCCCGACGCTGGAGTACGCGATCAGCCGTTTCAGCTCGGTCTGCGCCAGGCACACCAGCGAGCCGACGATGATCGCGGCGACGGCGAGGACACCGAGCACCGGCGCCGCCCAGCGGGCCCCCTCCGGCGCGACGCCGACCGCGACCCGGATCAGCCCGTACGTGCCCATCTTCAGCAGCACGCCCGCGAGGACCACACTGCCCACCGTGGGCGCCTGCGAGTGCGCGTCGGGCAACCACGAGTGCAGTGGCCACAGTGGGCTCTTCACCGCGAACGCGAGCGCCAACAGGGTGAACGCGACCAGCTGGGTGCCCCGGGACAGCCCCGCGCCGCCGGTCAGCGCCACGATGTCGGCGGTGCCGGCGGCGGCCACCACCACGTACACGCCGACCAGCAGCAGCACCGAACCGAACAGCGTGTACAGGGCGAACTTCCGGGCCGCCCGCCGCCGGTCCGGGCCGCCCCAGCCGGCGATGACCGCGTACATCGGCAGGAGGACGACCTCGAAGAAGACGAAGAACAGCACCAGGTCGAGGGCGAGGAAGGTGCCCAGGATGCCGACCTCGACGACCAGCAGGAGCGCGACGAGGGCCCGGCCGCTGCCGCCGACCGGCACCCGCCACAGCGTGTACCCGCAGCAGAGCAGGGTCAGCAGCGCGGTCAGCACCACCAACGGCCAGGAGATGCCGTCCACCCCGAGGTGGAACCGCAGATCCAGGCCGGGCACCCAGGGCACGTCGAGGCGGTGCCAGGGCCGCACCGCCGGGGCGGTCGGGCCGTAGGAGAACCAGGTGCCGTCCCTCCGGGCCACCAGCGGCAGCGTGGCGAGCAGCGTCAGCGCCGCGACGACCGTGCCGACCACGCGGGCCGCCCGGTCGGGCCGGATCGCGGCCACCGCGACCGCCCCCAGCGCCGGCAGCGCCAACACCGCGACCAGCAGGAACTCCCCGACGCTCATGTGGTGCCCCCGATCAGGACGGCGGCCAGGCCGATCAGCAGGGCACCGGCCAGCACGCCGGCCGCCGCCCGGGGCAGCGCGGCCCGGTGCAGCGACGCCAGGCCGCCGCCGAGGCCGAGCGCGGCCCTTCCGCTGCCGGTCACCGCGCCGTCCACCACGACCTCGTCACCGGCACGCGCGGCGCGGGCCAGGGCGGTCGTCGGGCGTACGACCAGGGTGTGCTGGACGTCGTCGAGCCGGAACGCGCGGGCGAACAGCGGGCGCAGCGGACCCAGCGCGGTCGCCGGGTCGGCGGCCGGGTCCCGCCGCCAGCGAACCCAGGCCAGCGCGGCCCCCGCCGCGGTGAGCGCCAGTGGCAGCAGCAGCCACGGGCCGAGGTGGACCAGCTCCGGGGCCACCCGGCCCACGGCCGGCTCCCCCGGGCCGGGCGGCACCTCGACGGGCAGCAGCCGGTCGGCGACCCAGCCGAGGAAACCGGCCAGGCCGAGCAGGGCGGCCGGGACGGCGAGCAGCACCACCGGCCACCGCATGACCCCGGGCGGGTCGTGCGGGTGGGCCAGCGGCAGGCGCGGCTCGCCGAGGAAGGTGCGCAGGAGCAGGCGGGTGGCGTACCAGGCGGTGAGGGCGACGCCGACCAGGCCGGCCAGCCACACCAGCCAGCCCACCCAGGCCGGCGCCGGCCCGGCGCCGTGCAGGGCGGCGTCCTCGGCGGCGGCGAGCACGCCGTCCTTGCTCCAGAAGCCGGACAGCGGCGGTACGCCGGCCAGCGCGCCGAGACCGACCACCGTGCACCAGAACATCACGGGCATGGTGTGCCGCAGCCCGCCCATCCGGGACGTCAGCGTGGTGCCCACCGCGTGGATCACCGCTCCGGCGGCGAGGAACAACAGCGCCTTGAACGCGGCGTGGGTGAGCAGGTGGAACAGCGCGGCCGGCGGGGACCCGACGGCGAGTGCGCCGGTCATGTACCCGATCTGGGAGACCGTCGACCAGGCCAGCACCCGCTTGAGGTCGTCCTGGGCGGTGGCCGCCAGCGCCCCCAGCAGCAGGGTGACCGACGCCATGACGCCGAGTACGGCGAGCACCGTCGGGGTGGCCTCGAACAGTGGCCAGAGCCGGGTGACCGCGTACACGCCGGCCGCCACCATCGTGGCCGCGTGGATCAGCGCGGAGATGGGGGTCGGGCCGGCCATCGCGTCCGGCAGCCAGGTGTGCAGCGGGAACTGCGCGCTCTTGCCGGCGACGCCGGCCAGCAGCAGCAGGCAGGCCGCCGTGAGCGTTCCGCTCGGGTGGTCGTGGGCGAGGACGTCGGCGATCCGGAAGCTGCCGGCGCTCACCCCGAGCAGGGCGATGCCGAGCAGGAAACCCACGTCGCCGACCCGGGTCACCAGGAACGCCTTCACCGCCGCCGCGGGCGCCTCGGGCAGCCGCCGGTCGTGGGCGATGAGCAGGTACGAGCAGAGACCCATCACCTCCCAGCCGACCAGCAGCAGGATCAGGTCCCCGGAGACCACCACCAGCAGCATCGCGGCGGTGAAGAGGCTGATCTGCGCCGCGTACGGCGGGTAGCGGTGGTCGGTGTCGACGTCGTCGTGCGGGCCACGCCGCAGGTAGCCGACCGAGTAGACCTGCACGGCCAGCGCCACCGTGCTCACCGCGACGGCCACCAGCGCGGCGGCACCGTCCAGCCGGACCCCGAGGGTGACCGTCAACCCGCCCAGGTCCACCCAGGTCGTGGACGCCTCGGCCGGCCCGTCGAGGGTCACCAGCAGGGCGAGCGCGACCAGCAGCGCACCCGCCGCGCCGGCCACGCCGAGACCGACCGCCACCCGCCGGGCCGGCTCCCGACCCACACCCCCGTCCGGCGGCAGCAGCAGGCCGACCAGACCGGCGGACAGCGGTACGGCCGGCAGCAGAGCGCCGAACAGCGTCGTCGTGCTCACCGGGACACCACCCCGGTGGGGTCCCCGGCCGACACCGGCTCCTCGGCCAGCGGCACCTCGTCCACCGCGACGCTGGCCCGCAGCCGGTAGAGCTGGAGCACGATCGCCAGGCCCACCCCGATCTCGGCGGCGGCCAGCACGATCACGAACAGCGCGAAGACCTGCCCGCCGTGCGGTAGCTGCGCCCGCACGGTGGTGTCGGCGGTGACCAGGATCAGGTTGACCGCGTTGAGCATCAGCTCCACGGCCATCAGCACCAGCACCGCGTTGCGGCGGCGCAGCACGCCGTACACGCCGAGGCCGAACAGCAGCGCGGCGGTGACGTACGGGATGACCGGCCTCACCGGGCCGCCCCCTCGTCGTGGCCGGCGGCGTCCCGGCGGCCGATGTCCGGTCGGGACAGGACGATCGCGCCGACCAGCGCGGACAACAGCAGCACCGACAGCACCTCGAACGGAAGCACCCAGCTCCGGAAGATCTGGTCGCCCAGCCGCTCCGCCGTGCCCGCCTCCGGCAGGTCCACGGCCGTCCAGCGGTACGCGTCGACCAGCAGTGCGGCCAGCCCCAGACCGCTGCCGCCACCGATCAGGGCGGCCGGCCAGCCCGGCCGGTCCAGGTCGTCGGAGGCGCCGATCGGGGCCCGGGTGAGCATCACCGCGAAGAGCAGGAGCACCACCACCGCCCCGACGTAGATCAGCACCTGCACCCAGGCCACCAGCTCGGCGGTGAGCACCAGGTACATCCCGGCGAGCGCGCCCAGGCAGACCACCAGGTACAGGCCGGCCCGCACCAGGTGGCGCGTGCCCACCACCAGCACACCCGACCCCACCGCCACCGCTCCGAGGGCCAGGAGCAGCACGTCCGCACCGGTCACGGCGCCGCGCCTTCCCCGGCCCCGTCCTCCGGCGCGGCAGCGCCGCCGGCGGGACCGCGCTCGGGGCGTACGGGCGGGGCGGTCGGACGGGCGGCGGGGCTGGCCGGGACCGCGGCCTTGCGCGCGGCGGCGGTCTCCTCCTTCGCCGGCTCGCCGTGCGGGTCGTGCGCGGGCGGCGGCGGCACGGTGGCCATCCACTCGCCCAGGTGGTCCTTGTCGTGCAGGAGGTCCTTGATGTCGTACTCGGCGTACTCGAACTCCGGCGACCAGTAGAGCGCGTCGAACGGGCAGACCTCGATGCAGATGCCGCAGTACATGCAGAGCGAGAAGTCGATGTCGAAGCGGTCGAGCACGTTGCGCTGGCGGGGGCGGGCGGCGCCGGGCACCGCCACCTCCTCCTTGTGCGAGTCGATGTAGATGCACCAGTCCGGACACTCACGCGCGCACAGCATGCAGACCGTGCAGTTCTCCTCCAGCAACGCGATCACCCCGCGCGAGCGGGGCGGCAGCTCGGGGGCGACGTCCGGGTACTGCTGCGTGGTCGTGCGCTTCGTCATCGTCTTCAACGTGACGGCGAGCCCCTTCACCAGACCCGCGCCGGGCAGGCCGCGCTCGCCGGTGGTGCCCGGTTCGGTGCGCTCGCCGCTGTCGGTCATGCCGACCATCCTGCCCTGTGCCCCCGGCGCGCGCGACCACCACCCGGGCATCGCCGGGAGTACGGTGGCCCTGGGGAGAACGAGCACCTGGAAGGACCCGCGCATGACGGCCGCGCTGCACGGCTACGCGCGACCCGGCGAGTGGACGACCGACGACCTGGACGCCATGCCGCCGGACGGGCGTCGCCGCGAGATCCTGGACGGGATCCTCCTCATGTCGCGAACCCCCACGCGCCTTCAGCAGTCCATCACCGGGCGGCTCGGTGTCGCACTGGAAGAGACCTGCCCGCCCCACCTCGACGTCACGCAGGCCGTCGAGCTGCGGATCTCCCGGACCCGGGCGTTCATCCCGGACCTGCTGGTCACCGAACTCGACGCCGCCGTGCGCAACCCGTCGCACTACCGGCCCAACGAGGTGCTGCTGGTGGTCGAGATCGTCTCGGAGGGCTCACGCAGCATCGACCGGGTCCTCAAGCCGGCGCTGTACGCCGAGGCGGACATCCCCTACTTCTGGCGGATCGAGACCGAGACCGGGATCGTCGTGCACGCCCACAAGCTCGACCCGGTCAAGCAGATCTACGTCGAGACGACCCGCATGCCCGACGGCATCCTGCTGCCCGAGCCCTGGGAGATGGACATTCCGCTGGCCCGGATCACACCCCGGGCCCGGTGACCCCGCCCAGCGGCGGGAGCATCTCGACGCCGAGCTGCTGGAGAAGCTGGAACAGTTCGTTGCAGCTCCACACCTCGACGATCAGGCCGGCGTCGTCGAAGCGCAGGAACGTCGCCCCGGAGTAGCTGACCACCTGCCCGGTCGGCGGCACCGGGCCGAACTGCCCGACCTGGGTGCCGGCGGCCCGCCAGTGCACCGCCACCCGGTCCCCGGTCGCCACCAGGTCCACGATCTTGTACCGCAGGTCGGGAAACGCGGCCCGCCGCTCGCGGTGCCAGGCCAGCGCCGCCTCCGGGCCGGTCCCGCCGAGCCCCGGGCACTGCGGCGCGATCAGCTCGTACGCCGACTCCTCCCGCTTCGCGTTCCACACGTCGGCGATGAAGCGGCGGGCGGCGGCCTCCACGTCGGTCATCGCGGCAGCTTAGCCGGGCCCCCGCGCGTCGGCCCGCCGCCGTGCTGACGAGCTCGACGCGCAGGGGTGCGCGGGAGCGGCGATGATGGGACGAGCGGGGAGACGACGTGGAGGGGGCGGGCGTGGGCGGGACGACGGGAAGCGGTACGGCCGGCGGCGATCAGGTGCAGGAAGGTGCCGGCGGGAAGTACGTCGAGCCGGGCGGTGAGTTCACCCGCGACCAGCGCTACATCGCCACCCGGATCACGGCCGACGGACGGGACGGCTGGCCGGTGGAGCCGGGGCGGTACCGGTTGGCGGTCAGCCGCGCCTGCCCGTGGGCGAACCGACTGATCATCGTCCGCCGGCTGCTGGGACTGGAGGACGCCATCTCGATGGCGGTGGCCGGCCCGACCCACGACAAGCGGAGCTGGACGTTCGACCTGGACCCGGACGGCCGGGACCCGGTCCTCGGCATCGAGCGGCTGGCCGACGCGTACTTCCGGCGGTTCCCCGGCTACGACCGGGGCATCACCGTGCCGGCATTCGTGGACGTGCCGACCGGGCAGGTGGTCAGCAACGACTACGCGATGATGAGCCTGGACCTGTCGACAGAGTGGACCGCGTACCACCGCGAGGGCGCGCCGGACCTGTACCCGGAGCGGCTGCGCGACGAGATCGACGAGGTCAACGCCGTGGTCTTCGCCGACGTGAACAACGGCGTCTACCGCTGCGGGTTCGCCGGCAGCCAGGAGGCGTACGAGAAGGCGTACCACCGGCTGTTCGACCGGCTGGACTGGTTGACCGAGCGGTTGTCCGGGCAGCGCTACCTGGTGGGCGACACCATCACCGAGGCGGACGTACGGCTGTTCACCACGCTGGTCCGCTTCGACCCGGTCTACCACGGCCACTTCAAGTGCAACCGGCAGAAGTTGAGCGAGATGCCGGTGCTGTGGGCGTACGCGCGGGACCTCTTCACCACGCCCGGCTTCGGTGACACCGTCGACGTCGACCACATCAAGCGGCACTACTACGAGGTGCACCGGGACATCAACCCGACCGGCGTGGTGCCGCTCGGCCCCGACCTGTCGAACTGGCTCACCCCGCACGGCCGGGAGTCCCTGGGCGGGCGGCCCTTCGGCGACGGCACGCCCCCGCCACCCCCACCACCGGCCGAGCGGGTCGACCCCACCCACACGCCGCTGCGCTGACCGGGACCCGCGCCCCGCCCTCGCCCCGCCCTCGCCCGCCCGCGCCCGCCCGCCCGCGCCGCCCGCGCCCGCCCGCGCCCGCCCCGCCCGTTCGCGAGGGCACTCTTTCCCGGAAATAGTGGCTATCCCACCGCGGATAGCCACTATTTCCGGGAAGTTGCGCGCTCGGGCGAGGCGCGCGGGCGGCGCGCGGGCGGGCGGGGCGGAAGGCGCGGGGGTGGGGGTTACAGGGCCACGCGGACGGCGGCGGTCAGGACGAGCTGGCCGAGGGCGAGGGGGACGAGGACCAGCCAGCACAGGCGTTGGAGCTGGTCCTCGCGCAGGCGGGGGTAGCTCACCCGCAGCCAGATGATCACGAAGGAGACCGCGAACACCTTCAGCAGTGTCCACAGCCAGCCGAGCTGCGCGTCGGCGAACGGACCCTGCCAGCCGCCCAGGAAGAGCACGGTGGTCAGCGCGGCGATCACCACGATGCCGACGTACTCGGCGAGCAGGAAGAACGCGAACCGCAGGCCCGTGTACTCGGTCATGTAGCCGAAGACCAGCTCGGAGTCGGCCACCGGCATGTCGAACGGCGGCCGGCGGATCTCGGCGAGCCCGGCGACGAAGAAGACGATCATCGCGGGTGCCTGCCACAGCAGCCACCACGGCTGCCACGCCTCGACGATGCCGGGCAGGCTGAGGGTGCCCGCCGCCATCGCCACCGACGCGGCGGCCAGCACCAGGGGCAACTCGTAGCCGAGCAGCTGGGCGGCGCCCCGTAGCCCGCCCAGCAGGCTGTACTTGTTGGCCGACGCCCACGCCGACATCAGCACCGCCACCACGCCGACGCCGACGACGGCGAGCACGAAGAACAGGCCGATGTCCAGCGGCTGCGCGACCAGGTCGCCCGGGCCGAGCGGGATCACCAGCAGGACCAGCAGGTAGGGCACCAGCGCGACGACCGGGGCGAGCCGGAACACCGCCCGGTCCGCCTCCCGGGGCGTGACGTCCTCCTTCTGCACGAACTTCACGCCGTCGGCGATGAGTTGCGCCCAGCCGTGGAAGCCGCCCGCGTACATGGGGCCGAGCCGGCCCTGCATGTGCGCCATCACCTTGTGCTCGACCTGGCCGACCACGAGCGGCAGGGTGAGGAACGCGACCAGCACGGCACCCACCCGGAGCACCAGCTCCAACCACAGCGGCATCAGGACGTACCTCCGTCGTCGCCGGCGCGTTCGGTCGCCGCCGGGCCGTGCGGCGAGGGCCGGTCCGCGGGCGGACCGGACCGGGCCGGACCGTTACCGGGAGCGCCGCTCGCGCCGGGCAGCGGGCCCGCGCCGGACGTTGCCTGGTCGGACGACGCCTGGTCGGACGTCGCCTGGTCGGTCGGAGCCTGGTCGGTCGGCGCCGGGCCGTCGGCCCCGCCGGCCGGTGCGCCGGTACGCGCCGGACGGGCCCCCGAGGCGGGCCGGGCGGGCCGTGCGGGCCGCTCCCGGGCCGGGCGGGCCGGCACGCCGCCGCGCGGCCCCTCACCGACACCACCGGCGCCGGCCGGCGTCGGGGTGGTACCCCACTCCCCCGGAGCCGGTACGCCGGGCGGCCGGATCGGGCGACGCCCGCCCCCGGCCCCCGACTCGCCCGGTTCCTTCGCGCCCGGCCACGGCTTGGCCACCCGGGAGGCGAGCACGAACTCCTTGCGCAGCGGGTGCCCCTCGAACTCCGGCGGCAGCAGCAGGGGCAGGAGCCCGTCGTGCCCGGCGAAGTCGATACCGAACATCTCGTGCGTCTCCCGCTCGTGCCACGCGGCGCCGGGGAACACCTCCACCACCGAGGCGACGGTGGGTGCCTCGCGGGGCACCCGGGTCCGCAGCAGGAGACCGTGCCGGCGCGTGGTGGACCAGAGGTGGACCACCACGTCGAACCCGCCGGTCAGCTCGTCGACGGCGGAGAGCCAGTCGAAGAAGTCGCAGGCCAGCTCCGCGTCGTCGCGGGCGGCACGGAGCGCGTCGGACCAGTTCGCCGCCGGTACGTCGACGGTGGCGCGGGCGTACGCCTGACCGCCGGACACCGACGGCGACGCCTCGACCGGTGCGAGCAGCGCGACCATCCGCTGGCCGACCTCTTCCGGAGTCATGCCGCTGATCCTATGGCCGGCACCCCCGAGGTGTGTCGGGCCGCCCGCGCGGCAGCGGGCATCTGCGGCATTCGCCCGGCGGACGGCGACCGACCGGGGAAAGATGAGGACCGTGCGCGCCGTGACTATTTCCTGTGGTGTCCCCGACTCGCTGCTCCTCAACGAGGACTGGCCCGAGCCGGCCCCCGAGGAGGGCGCGATCCTGGTCGAGGCGCTCGCCGTCGGCATCTGCGGCACCGACCAGGAAATCATCCAGGGGCACTACGGCGAGGCGCCGCCCGGCCAGGACCGGCTGGTCATCGGGCACGAGTCGCTGGGCCGGGTGCTGGACGACCCCACCGGCACGCTCCAGGTCGGCGACCTGGTGGCCGGCGTGGTCCGGCACCCCGACCCGCTGCCCTGCCCGAGCTGCGCCGTCGACGAGTGGGACATGTGCCGCAACGGGCGGTACACCGAGCACGGCATCAAGGGGCTGCCCGGCTTCGCCCGGGACCGGTGGCGGGTGCAGCCGAAGTTCGCCGTCGGTCTCGACCCGGTCCTCGCCCCGGTGGGGATGCTGCTGGAACCGACCAGCGTGGTCGCCAAGGCGTGGGACCACATCGAGCGGATCGGCGCCCGCACCGAGTGGAAGCCGCAAACCGTGCTGGTCACCGGCGCCGGACCGATCGGCCTGCTCGCCGCGCTGCTCGCCACCCAGCGCGGGCTGAACGTGCACGTGCTGGACCGGAGCACGACCGGGGCCAAACCGGACCTGGTCCGGGCGCTCGGCGCGACGTACCACACGGTTCCGGTCAACGAGTTGGACTTCGAGCCGGACGTGGTGGTGGAGTGCACCGGCGCGCCGACGGTGGTGCTGGACGCCATGTGCAAGGTCGGGCCGACCGGCATCGTCTGCCTCACCGGCGTGTCCAGCGGCGGCCGGACCATCGACTTCGACGCCGGGGCCCTGAACCGGTCCCTGGTGCTGGAGAACAACGTGGTCTTCGGCTCGGTCAACGCCAACCGGCGGCACTGGGACCAGGCCGCCGACGCGCTCGCCCGGGCCGAACAGTCGTGGCTCAACCGGTTGATCACCCGCCGCGTGCCGATGTCCGACTTCACGATGGCGTACCAGCACACCGGTGACGACATCAAGGTCGTCCTCGACTTCACCTCCTGAGGCGACAGCGGACCCGCATCCCGCGCGGGCCCGCTGTCGACCGCTCAGATACCGGGGAGGCGGCCGTTGCGGAAGAGGTCGACGAAGAGCTGGTGGTCGGTGCGGGCGCGGGCGCCGTACGCGTGGGCGAAGTCGACCAGATGGGCGACGAACCCCTCCTCGTCGGCGTCCACCGCCGCCACGATGGCCTCCTCGGTCGAGTAGTCGACCAGGTCGTGGCTGGACTCGTCGTCGGCGACCGAGTGCATCCGGGCGACCGCGTGGCCCAGGTGACCGATGACGCCGGTCAGCTCCTCCGGCTCGTTGACGTCGGCCCAGTCCAGGTCCGCCGCGTACGGGGAGACCTCGGCGACGAGCTGCCCGACACCGTCCAGCTCGGTGTAGCCCAGCCACGGGTCCGCGTACGCCTGGAGGGCCCGCTGCGACTCGGCGGTGCGGTGCCCCTGGTGCCGGAAGTAGCCGCGGACCGACTCGTCGGTGACGTGCCGCGCCACCGCCGGCACCTGGGCCTGCTTCATGTAGAGGACGACGTCGTTCTCCAGCGCCTGGGTGTGCCCCTCCAGCAGCAGGTTGTACGACGGCAGGCCGGCCGAGCCGATGCCCACGCCCTTGCGCAGCACCACGTCCTTGATCTGCGCGGCGACCGGACGCAGCTTCGCCGCCGACGACGGGCGGGTGTCCAGGTACGCCTCGTACGCGGCGCAGACCGTGTCGTGGGTGTCCTTGTCGATCTCGAAGACCCCGTCGCCCAGGGAGAAGCGCCGCTCGTAGTTGTCGATGGTGGTCTGCGTGGCGAGCAGCTCGACCCGGGTGTTCAGCCGGGCCTGCTGAAGCACCCGCAGCAGCACGCCGTCCGCGGTGTCCAGGGTGATCGAGCCGATGGCGTCGTCGCCGCCGGTGGCGATGGCCCGCAGCTCGGCGAGGTACGCGCGGGCGAACGTCTCGACCAGCTCCCCGATCACCGTGTCGGAGAGGGCCTTCGCGTAGCCGAGCAGCGCCACGCTGGCCGCGAAGCGCTTCAGGTCCCAGGAGAAGGGCCCCACGTACGCCTCGTCGAAGTCGTTGACGTTGAACACCAGCTGCCCGGAGGCGTTCATGTACGTGCCGAAGTTCTCCGCGTGCAGGTCGCCGTGGATCCAGACCCGGCTGGTGCGCTCGTCGAGGAACGCGTCGTCGGCGAAGTCACCGCGCTGGTCGGCGTAGAAGAGGGCGGCGCTGCCCCGGTAGAAGGCGAACGGCGACGCCGCCATCTTGCGGAACTTGCGGCGGAACGCTGCCGGGTCGAGGGCCATCGACTCACCGAACTCCTCGGTGAGCACGTCGACGATGTGGGCGGAACGCCGGTCCGCGGGGTTGCTCATGCGGCGCAGGTTAACCCCGTGCGCCACCGGCGACCCTCGCCCGATCGAACCGTCCGGTCCGACCTGTCGGCTCCGGGCGGCGGGCCGGTGCGTGGTGCGACTCAGGGGTTCGGTGGGCGGACCGGTGGGGCCGTCAGGGACGCCGCGGTGCGCGGGAGGGCGTCGCTCGGCGGCGCGTCGACCGGCGAGGCCAGGACGTCGGGGCGGGACACCCCACCGATGCCGGACTGCTCGGCGGCGATCTTCTCCTGCAACCGCAGGATGCCGTGCAGCAGCGCCTCGGGCCGGGGCGGGCAGCCGGGCACGTAGACGTCGACCGGGATGAGCTGGTCGACGCCCTTGGTGACCGAGTACGAGTCCCAGTATGGGCCGCCGCAGTTCGAGCAGGCGCCGAACGAGATCACGTACTTCGGCTCGGGCATCTGGTCGTATAGGCGCTTGATCGCCGGTGCCATCTTGTCGGTGACGGTGCCGGAGACGACCATCAGATCGGCCTGCCGGGGACCGTGGGCGAACGGGATCACGCCGAGTCGGATGAAGTCGTGCCGGCCCATGCTGGTGGCGATGAACTCGATCGCACAGCAGGCGAGCCCGAAGTTGAACACCCAGAGCGAGTAACGGCGGCCCCAGTTCAGCACGAACCGGATCGGCTCGCCGAGCACGGCCGGTAGCTGCACCTCGGGCCTCCCTCGCATGTCCTCCGAGACGACAGTCAACCACAGGGCGTGGCCGGGGACCTCTGCGTCCGGGCCCGGCCCACCTACAGCCGACCTGCCGGCGGGGGGGGGGGGGGGGGGCGGCGCGCCCCCCCCCCCCCCCCCCCCCCCCCCCCCCGCCCGCCCGCCCCCCCCCCCCCCCCCCCCCCCCCCCCCCCCCCACGGCCGGCTCCCCCGGGCCGGGCGGCACCTCGACGGGCAGCAGCCGGTCGG
>NZ_JBITMC010000032.1:0-35847 GCF_044465805.1 Micromonospora sp. NPDC049497
CGCAGCCACCAAGACCAACGACTGAACATCAACAACCAGCGAGGGGGTCAACATTCGGCCGGAACAGAGGGGTCAAGGTTGAGCCGGCGTTGACAAGTGGAGAGCACTGCCCGGCAGCGACGCTGAACCACATCCGGAACCGATCCCTCACTCCGCAACCGGAGTCCGACCTGCGGAGCAAGTCGCGTGACGGAACCGGGAACGGGCACCGTGCGTCGGATGGTCGTCGGTAGCGGCACCGGGTCACGGCGGCCTGGCGATCGAAGGGGGCAGGATGAGGCGGGGGCATCGCGCGATGACGCTGATGGTTTCGGCGATGGTGACGTCAATGGTCGGATGCGAGGCCGTACCTGCGCCATCCGGAGCGCCGGCGGCGACGGCGGGCGTCAACCCCGCGAGCGACGGCTCCGCCGCGCCGGACGTGGTCGACGTGGTGTGCTCGGCGGCCGGCACCAGCGTCTCCGCTGTCGGGGTCAGAGCGGCGACCGATGGCGTACACCTCCGGGTCCGGAACACGTCCGGGGCCCCCGGGGTCTACCTCCACTACCGCTACGGCGACGGGTGGCGCTACGGCGGCGGCGATCCCGTTGACGGCGACGCGTCCATCCGAGTGCTCAGTCTGCCGCCCGGGCCGGTACGACTGCACTGCTCCTCTTCCGCGGGCGGGAAGGAGGACGCTGCGGTCCACATCGAGGTGCAGGATCCCGCGATGGCGTGGCGGGGAGAAGCCCTGGCACGGTTGGGCTGCTCCCCACCGGAGCGCTCGACCATCGACTGGGTGATCGGGCCGGGCAGAGGCCGGACCGCCGATGCCGCCTTGGCGGCGCTGGTGGCCCAGTTGGACGAACCTGCGACGTGGCTCCTGGTGCAGGAAGGCTACGTCGCTGCGGCGAGGCAGACCTACGTGATGAAGCGAGGGGACAGGCCATGGGCGACGGCATCAGTGACCCGTGGGACTGACGGTGGCTGGACGGCGAGCCTGGGGGATCGGTGCCGTCCCACGTGACCGCACCGGATCTGGGTGACCCGGTGTCACGCGTTGAGCGTCGGCGTCACTTGGCGTTGTTTCGACGCACGGACGCCGATCCAGGACAGCGCAGTCCTTCGGGGGCTTGGACCCCTAACCCAGGCCCGGCCCCCGACGTCGACGTCCGATCAGCATCAGGCCGACGCCTGCGAGGAGGAGCGCAGCCGCGCTGCCGACCATCGGCCCCACCGCCGGCCCGGTGACCGGTAGGCCGCCGTCGGAACCTCCCGCGCCAGCGCCCGGCTGCCCGCCGCCCCCCGGCGCCGTCACCCGCACCACGATGGTCTCCGACACGCCGACCAGCTCGGGGTCGTCGTTCGGGACGATCACGCGGTAGCGGTGCGTGCCCACCGCCTTCGGCGTGATGTCGAGCGTGAAGGCGCCACGGTCGTTGATCAGCGCGCTGTCGACCTTCCGCCAGGTCGAGTTCCGCAGTTCCTGGAGTTCGGCGTTGTATCCACCCGGCGCGACGGTGCCGGTGAAGGTCACCTTCGTGCCGGTCACGACCGTCGTCCTGCTCGCGGTCGCGGTGACGACGGGCTTGACCCGGGGATGCCGGGACGCCACGACGATGAAGGCCGGAGTGAAGTCGACGTTGGACGGGCGCAGGATGCCGACGCACTGCAGGTAGCCGTCGCCCTTCGGATACACCTTCGAGAAGGTGCCGTCGGCGTTGGTGGTGCCGTTGGGCTCTGCCGAGTACTCGACGCACAGGTTGTCGTGGCCGAAGAAGATGGGCTGGTTGGGGATGCCCGCGCCGGTGTCCTCGTAGTAGAACCGACCCTCGACCGTCAACGGGCCGTCACCGACCAACGGGTCCGGCACGAATCGCATAATCACCGCGGGGAGGTGGGTGCCCGTGACGTCGAGCCCCGTGTCCGGTGTCTCGGGCGGGTCGACCTCGAGCTTGTTGAAGGCCGAGTCCATGGCGACGAGCTGGCTGACCTCCCACTGGCCGTTCCAGGTGGAGGGCACTTGGATCGTCGCGCTCCACCGGCCGTCCTGCGGCGTGCCGGAGGTGAGCGACAGCTCGGCGGCCTGAGTCGAAGGATCGCCACCGGCGACGCGCTTCAGGACGACGAAGGGCATGTTGCCACCGCCGACCTCGGAGATCCTTTCGACGCCGGTCTCGTCGGTCAGGTGAGCGGTCACGGTTACCGGGACGAGGTCGAGCCCGGCGACGGACACCGCGTCGGGCGAGACCGTGATGC
This sequence comes from Micromonospora sp. NPDC049497, assembly GCF_044465805.1. Classification (NCBI taxonomy): domain Bacteria; kingdom Bacillati; phylum Actinomycetota; class Actinomycetes; order Micromonosporales; family Micromonosporaceae; genus Micromonospora; species Micromonospora sp. NPDC049497. The sequence goes on from NZ_JBITMC010000032.1 coordinate 2,239, forward strand.
TCTCCAGGACCGGGGGTGCCGTGTCCGTGGCGGCAACCGCCGCGGGAGCGGCGACGACCATGCCGCCAGCCGCGAAGACGAACGCCGACACTGCGATCCGCAAGCAGCGCATGGGAATGCCCTTCACGTAGCCTTAGCAACGGAGAGTCGCCACATCGGCACCGTACTCTCTCCCGCCGCTCCGCCGCTGCCCCGACACGCACCCAAGAATCGGGCCGTGACAAGCGGCGGCGGGCTCGTGAGGCTGTCTTGCCCCGCGAGACGCTGCCGACCAGCGAGGACCGCACCCGCCGCGCGATCGATCACGCCGTTGCCGACGACCCGCAGAGCCCAGAAGGCCTGGAGGCGGGCATGATCATGCAATACCCGGCCTTCGCAGGTGCTTCGCCGCAGGTCAGCGCGTCTGCGCTGATCACTTGGCGTTGAAGTAGCTCGCCTCCGGGTGGTGCACGACGATCGCGTCCGTCGCCTGCTCGGGCATGAGCTGGAACTCCTCGGACAGCTGGACGCCGATCCGCTCCGCCCCCAGCAGGTCCACGATCTTCGCGCGGTCCTCCAGGTCGGGGCAGGCCGGGTAGCCGAAGGCGTAGCGGCAGCCGCGGTAGTCGGTGCGCAGCAGCCCCGCCAGGTCCGCCGGGTCGTCGTCGGCCACGGTACGGCCGCCGGGCAGGGTCAGCTCGGCGCGTACGCGGCGGTGCCAGTACTCGGCGAGGGCCTCGGTGAGCTGCACGGACAGGCCGTGCACCTCCAGGTAGTCGCGGTACTCGTTGCGGGCGAAGAGCTTCGCCGCGTACTCGCTGACCGGCTGGCCGACGGTGACCAACTGCAACGCGACCACGTCCAGTTCCTCGCCGCGCGGCCGGAAGAAGTCGGCGAGGCAGAGCCGCCGCTCCTGGCGCTGCCGCGGGAAGGAGAACCGGGCCCGCTCGGCGTGCCCGTTCTCGTCCAGCACGACCAGGTCGTTACCCTCGGAGTACGCCGGGAAGTAGCCGTACACGACGGCGGCCTCCAGCACCTTGTCGGCGATGAGCCGGTCCAGCCAGTAGCGCAGCCGCGGCCGGCCCTCGGTCTCCACCAGCTCCTCGTAGGACGGCCCCTTGCCGTCGCGGGCGCCACGCAGCCCCCACTGCCCGAGGAACGTGGCCCGCTCGTCGAGCAGCGCCGCGTAGTCGGCCAGTGGCACACCCTTGACCACCCGGGTGCCCCAGAACGGCGGGGCCGGGACCTCCACGTCGGCGGCCACGTCGGAGCGCACCGAGGAGTCGTGCAGCTCGGGCAGGGACTCGGTGACCATCGCCCGCTGCCGCTCGCGGCGCGCCCGGCGGGCGGCCAGGGCCGCCTCCCGCTCCGCGTCGATCACCGGCGCGCCGCCCCGCTTGGCGGTCATCACCCGGTCCATCAGGGACAGCCCCTCGAACGCGTCGCGGGCGTAGTGCACCTGGCCGGGGAACATCGACCGCAGGTCGTCCTCGACGTACGCCCGGGTCAGCGCGGCGCCACCCAGCAGGACCGGCCAGCGCTCCGCGACCCCGCGCGACGCCATCTCGGCGAGGTTCTCCTTCATGATGACCGTGCTCTTGACCAGCAGGCCGGACATGCCGATGGCGTCGGCGCGGTGCTGCTCGGCGGCGTCCAGGATGGCGGTGATCGGCTGCTTGATGCCGATGTTCACCACCTCGTAGCCGTTGTTCGACAGGATGATGTCCACCAGGTTCTTGCCGATGTCGTGCACGTCGCCCTTGACGGTGGCGAGCACGATGCGGCCCTTGCCGCCGTCCTCGGCGGTCTCCATGTGCGGCTCCAGGTAGGCCACCGCCGTCTTCATCACCTCGGCCGACTGGAGCACGAACGGCAGCTGCATCTGCCCGGAGCCGAACAGCTCGCCGACGACCTTCATCCCGTCCAGCAGAATGTCGTTGATGATGGAGAGCGGGGCCCGGCCGCCGGCCATCGCCTCGTCCAGGTCGGCCTCCAGGCCGTTGCGCTCGCCATCGATGATCCGGCGCTTGAGCCGCTCGTCCAGCGGCAGCCCCGCCAACTCCTGTGCCCGGGTGGCGCGGGCGCTGGTGACGTCGACGCCCTCGAAGAGCTCGAGGAAGCGCTGCACCGGGTCGTACCCCTCACGGCGCCGGTCGTAGACCAGGTCGAGGGCGACCTCGCGCTGCTCGTCGGGGATCCTCGACATCGGCAGGATCTTGCTGGCGTGCACGATCGCCGAGGTGAGCCCGGCCGCCACGCACTCGTGCAGGAACACCGAGTTGAGCACCTGCCGGGCGGCCGGGTTGAGGCCGAAGGAGATGTTCGAGATACCCAGGGTGAAGTTGACACCCGGGTAGCGGGCGGCGATCTCCCGGATCGCCTCGATGGTCTCGATGCCGTCGCGGCGGGTCTCCTCCTGCCCGGTGGCGATCGGGAAGGTCAGCGCGTCGATCAGGATGTCGGAGCGGTCCAGCCCCCACCGGCCGGTCAGGTCGTCGATCAGCCGGGCGGCGACGCGGACCTTCCAGTCCTTGGTGCGGGCCTGGCCCTCCTCGTCGATGAGCAGCGCGACCACCGCGGCGCCGTGCTCGGCGACCACCGGCATCACCCGGGCGTAGCGCGAGTCGGGGCCGTCGCCGTCCTCGAAGTTGACCGAGTTGACCACACAGCGACCGCCGAGCATCTCCAGCCCGGCCTCGATCACCGCCGGCTCCGTGGAGTCCAGCATGATCGGCAGGGTGGAGGCGGTGGCGAACCGGCCGGCCAGCTCCCGCATGTCCTGGGTGCCGTCCCGGCCGACGTAGTCGACGCAGAGGTCCAGCAGGTGTGAGCCGTCCCGGGCCTGGCTGCGGGCGATCTCCACGCAGGCCTGCCAGTCGGCGGCCAGCATCGCCTCACGGAACGCCTTGGAGCCGTTGGCGTTGGTCCGCTCCCCCACCATCAGCACCGAGGCGTCCTGGGCGAACGGCACCGAGTGGTAGATCGACGAGACGCCGGCCTCGTGCCGCGGCTCGCGTTCGACCGGGGTGGCGCCGTGCAGCCGCTCGGTCAGCACCCGGATGTGCTCCGGGGTGGTGCCACAGCAGCCGCCGATCAGGGACACGCCGTAGTCGGCGATGAACCGCTCCAGCGCGTCGGCCAGCTCCACCGGGGTCAGCGGGAAGTACGCCCCGTCGGCGGTGAGCACCGGCAGCCCCGCGTTCGGCATCACCGACAGCGGCACCCGGGAGTGCTGGGACAGGTAGCGCAGGTGCTCGCTCATCTCCGCCGGCCCGGTGGAGCAGTTCAGCCCGATCAGGTCCACCCCGAGCGGCTCGATCGCGGTCAGCGCCGCGCCGATCTCGCTGCCCAGCAGCATCGTGCCGGTGGTCTCCATCGCCACCTGGCAGATGATCGGCACCGGCCGCCCCAGCTCGGCCATCGCCCGCTTGGACCCGACGACGGCGGCCTTGACCTGGAGCAGGTCCTGCGAGGTCTCGATGATCAGCGCGTCCGACCCGCCCGCGATGAGACCGGCGGCATTCTCCTGGTAGGCGTCCCGCAGGCTCGCGTACGCGGCGTGCCCGAGAGTGGGCAGCTTGGTGCCCGGCCCGATCGAACCGAGCACGAACCGGGGACGCTCCGGCGTGCTGATCGCGTCGACCGCCGCCCGGGCGATCCGCGCGCCCGCCTCGGACAACTCCCGGATCCGCCCCGGGATGTCGTACTCGGAGAGGTTGGGCAGGTTGGCGCCGAAGGTGTTCGTCTCGACGCAGTCCGCCCCGGCGGCCAGGTACGCCTCGTGCACGCCGCGCACCACGTCCGGGCGGCTGACGTTGAGAATCTCGCTGCACCCCTCGAGGCCCTCGTAGTCGTCGAGGGTCAGGTCGGCGGCGTGCAGCATCGTCCCCATCGCGCCGTCGGCGATCAGGATCCGGTCGGCCAGCGCATCGAGCAAAGAGGTCCGCACCTGTTCAGGTTAGTGGGGCCGCGTCCCGACCGATCCCCGCCCGCGCCGCTTCCCACATTCTGTCGGGCGGATCACGCTGGCCTTGTGCCTGCCGCCGCGGGCCGGTACGGCGTACGACCGGCGCGGCCGGCGGGCCCCGTCCGGCCCCGACACGTAGGCTGGCGGACGTGAAGGACTACAGCGACACCACCGTGCCCGGCGGACGGACGGGTGGGCACGACCCGGAGCCGTCCGAGGACGAGCAGGCGGAGGTGACGGTGTGAGCGAGTTCGACGGACTGCCGGTGCTGCGGTCCCCCGTGGCCATCGCCGCGTTCGAGGGGTGGAACGACGCCGCCGACGCCTCCACGGCCGCGGTCGAACACCTGGAACAGGTGTGGCAGGCCCGGGAGGTCACCGAGCTGGACCCGGAGGACTTCTACGACTTCCAGGTCAGCCGGCCGACCATCACCATGGCCGAGGGCGAGACCCGCCGCGTGGAGTGGCCCACCACCCGCTTCATGGTCGCCAGCCCGGAGGGCACCGAGCGGGACGTGGTGCTGATCCGCGGCATCGAGCCGAGCATGCGGTGGCGCACCTTCTGCGAGCAGGTGCTGGAGATCTGCCACAGCCTGGAGGTCGAGCGGATCGTGCTGCTGGGCGCCCTGCTGGCGGACGTGCCGTACACGCGCCCCCTGCCGATCAGCGGCAGCGCCTCCGACGCCGAGGCCGCGCAGCGCTACCAGCTCACCCCGACCCGTTACGACGGCCCGACCGGCATCGTCGGGGTGCTGCAGGACGCCTGCACCCGTGCCGAGGTCGACGCCGTCTCCTTCTGGGTGCACGTGCCGCACTACGCCAACAACCCGCCCTGCCCCAAGGCCACGCTGGCCCTGCTGCACCGCGTCGAGGAGGTGCTCGACCTGCCGGTGCCGATGGCCGACCTGGCCGAGGAGGCCGCTGAGTGGGAGCAGCGGGTGCGCAGCGCCGCCGAGCAGGACGCCGAGCTCGGCGAGTACGTCCGCGAGTTGGAGGAGCGGGTCGGCGACGCCGGCATCACCCCGTTGACCGGGGACGAGATCGCCCAGGAGTTCGAGAAGTACCTGCGCCGTCGGGGCGGCTCCGCCGGTCCCACCGCCGGCTCCTGGTGAGCTGACCCGGCCGGCGGCCGTGGCGGTGAGGGTCCCCCGTTGCCCCCTCGCAGGGCCCCGACCCTCACCACCGACGACCTCCCCGTCCGCCGGTCCGGGCCCCCCGCCCAGACCAGCCCGAGCAACAGGCGTTGAGCGACTTCCGCCATCGCTCAACGCCCGTTGCGCGGATACAGCGAGCATACGCTCACGTTCGGTGCACGTGTCAACGGGTGTTTCGTCGCCATGCGAACCTGCGACACTGTCGTTGAGCGGGGACGTCGGAGAGGTGAAGATCCATGGCTGAGGACCACAGCGCGCACGAGCTGCCACCCCTCGACACGCTCGCCGCCCGACTGGAGTACCTGTTCGACACCATCCGGCCCACCCCCGACGAGCTCACCGACTCCGACGAGCCGGGGCGCCGGTACACCAACCGGGAGATCGCCGACCGGATCAACGCCGTGCAGGGCGAGACCGGCGTGTCCATCAGCGCCGCGTACATCGGCGAGCTGCGCCGCGGGGTCGCCAGCGACCCCCGCACCTCCCACGTGCGGGCCCTCGCCCGCGCCTTCGGGGTGAGTTCCGGCTACTTCGTGGACGACGCCGCCGCCCGGCGTATCCAGGACCAGATCGCGCTGCTGGGCGAGCTGCGCCGCATGGACGTCACTCAGGTCGCGTTGCGACAGGTTCTCGCCGACACGGGGCTGTCCCCCACCGACTCCCAACTGGTCGAGCAGATGGTGGCCCGGCTGCGGGCGCTGGGCGAGGCCGCGACCGGGCCCCGGGACGACCGCCGGTAGCCGTGCTCGTCCTCCGATGGCAGTATGCAGACGAGCGGAGAGGCGCCGAGGTGACGCTGCACCGACTACGCAAGCGCTGCGAACGGATGATCGCGAAGCTGGGCGTACCCGAGCCGTTCGACATCCACGAGCTGTGCCGGGTCCTCGGTGAGCGCCGCGGACGACCGATCCACCTGGTGCCGATCAGCCTCCCCGTGCACACCGTCTGTGGCATGTGCGTCCCCACCGGCGCCTTCGACGCGATCTTCTACGAGCAGGACACCTCACCCCTGCACCAGATGCTGATCATCGGCCACGAGGTGGGCCACCTCCTGGCCGGGCACCGACCGGCGGCGGTGCTCGACCCCGACGCCTCCCGACTGCTGCTGCCCGACCTCGACCCCCGGCTGGTGCGGCGGTTCCTCGGTCGCAGCAACTACGACGCCGAGGAGGAGCGGGAGGCGGAGGTGATCGGCTCCCTCCTGCTGGGCCGGGCCCGGGCCGGCCACTGGATCGACCAGGACGCCGCACCGCGCGACGGAGGCCCGGCCGCCCTCTACGACCGGCTGCGGCACTCCCTGGAACACCCGGACCGGTAGCGCGTGGACACCCTCCTCTACGCCCTGTGCGCCGGCGCCGGCTGGGTCAGCTTCGGCTACCTGCTCCGGTTGCAGCGGCGCAGACCGAGCCAGGCCCGCCGCGCGATCTGCGTCGCCTTCGGCGCCTTCGCCACGGGCATCACGCTGGCCGTCCCGCCGCTGGCCGCCGGCCTCGACGCGGCCACGGGACTGCCGAACCTCGCCAAGGTCCTCTCGCACGGCTGCGCGCTGACGATCGCCGCGAGCGCGGAGCACATGCTGCTGTACCTCGCGCTGCCGGCCCCGCGGGCCGCCGCCCGCGCGCGCCGCTGGGTGTGGGTCACCGCCGGCGCGTACGCGGTGATGGTCGCCCTGTTCGTCGCCACCCTCACCGACGACCGCCCGGTACGGCTGACCGTGGAGTACGCCACCGACCCGGCGGTCACGGCGTACCTGCTGATTTTCGTGGTGATGGGCTTCTTCGCGTACTGCGTCGACATCTCCCGGCTCTGCTGGCGGTTCGCCCGCATCTGCGGCCGTCCGTGGCTGCGGCGCGGCCTGCGCACCACCGCCGTCGGCGCCGCCGTGGCCCTGCTCTACAGCACCAACAAGATCGTCTACCTGGTCGCGTACGCGAGCGGACTGCGACCGGCCGGCGAGCGCGAGATCGCCGCGGTCCTGGTGACCGTCAGCGCGCTGCTGATGATGGCCGGCCTGACCATGCCGGCCTGGGGCCCGGTCCTGCCGCTCACCCGACGGTGGGACGACCTGCGCGCGTACCACCGCCTCGGTCCCCTGTGGCGCGACCTCACCACCCGCCTGCCCGAACTCGAGCTGGACCCGACCCTGCGCCGGCCCCTCGGCGCGGTGCGGGACATCGACTACGCGCTCACCCGCCGGGTCGCCGAGATCCGCGACGGCCGCCTGGCGCTGCGGCCCTATGTGGACGCCCGGGTGACCGTGGTCGCCGAGCGGCTGGCCGACCGTGCCGGCCTCACCGGCGACGAGCGGCTCGCCGTGGTCGAGGCCGCCCACCTGGCCTGCGGGCTGCGCGCCCACCGCGCCGGGGTGGTCGCCGCCGTCCCGCAGGCGGCCGACACCCTGCACCGGCCGGGCCGCGGCTACGCTGGCGAGATCGCCTGGCTCACCCGCGTCGCCGACGCGTACCGCCGGTGTCCGGTGGTCGCCGGCACCGTCGACGCGACCACGCACCTGACCGCGACGACCGCCCGGACCGACACCGTTGGAGACACCCACCGATGAAGGACCGCCACGTCCACCTCGCCCGGATCCGCACGCTCGACCCCGACCGCGACCACCTGGCCATCTACCAGACCATGCTGCGGTACGAGTTCCCGTGGGACATGAAGCTGGGCCTGAACCTCGCCTTCAACCGCTCGTTCTCGATCCCGCGCGTCGCGGCGGTCCACACGGCCACCGGCGAGCTGACCGACCGCACCCAGAAGCGCATCGACGACACCGGTGTGCTGATGTACGAGATGGTCCTCAACGGATTCGACCAGCCGCGCGGACGGGACGCGCTGCGCCGCGTCAACCAGATCCACCGCCCGTACGACATCCCCAACGACGACTACCTCTACGTCCTGGGCTGCCTGGTGGTGGTCCCGACCCGCTGGCTGGAGCGCTACGGCTGGCGCCGTCCGTGCTGCCACGAACGGCGGGCCACCTGGCGGTTCTACCGGGAGCTGGGCGTACGGATGGGAGTCACCGGCATTCCCGGCTCCTACGAGGAGTTCGAGGTGTGGTTCGACGCGTACGACCGGGAGCACCTGCGGCCGAACGCCGACGCCGCGGCCATCGAACGCGCCACCCGCATGCTGATGTTGACCCGGATCCCCGCCCCGCTCGCGCCACTGGGCAACGCGCTCGTCAGCGCCATGTACGACGCGCGCCTGCGGGCGGCGACCGGTGTGCCGACACCGCCGTGGCCGGTGCGGGCCGGCCTGCACGCGGGCCTGCGCGCCCGCGCCCACCTGCGACGGTGGTTCGGCCGGCCCCCGGCGGTGCCGCTGTTCGCCGACGGGATCACGACGAAGACCTACCCCGACGGGTACGACATCAGCCGGCTGGGCCCGCCGTCCGCACCGCCGGCCGGCCGCTCCCCCGCCTGACCGCTCCCCCGCCCGACCGCGCCGCACGTCCACGGTGGACTTCTCGGCGTGTCGGTTCCCCCGCGCACACCGCGTAGGGCATCCTAGGAACCTAGTTGCGATCGAGGAGGCGGCCATGCAGATCAACCCGGGGGCGGCCGAGTTCCCGCACCGGCAGATCGCCACGCAGCTCAAGGCACAGGTGCGGCGCGGCGACTGGGGCCCCGGCGAGCGGCTGCCGTCCATCCCGGCCATCGCCGAGATGTTCGGCGTCGCCAAGCAGACCGTGCAGCGCGCCGTCGACCAGCTGCGGGTCGAGGGCATCCTGATCACCAAACCCGGCTCCGGTACGTACGTCCGGGGCACGCGGCGCCGTCTCAACCGCCTCTCCCGTGGCCGGTACGGCGGATTCCGCGGCTACCACACCGACCTGGCCGCCCGGTACCGTCAGCAGCTCGTCTCCGTCGGCCGCTCCCCCGCCCCGCCCGAGGTGGCCGACGTGTTCGGGGTACCCGACGGCACCGACCTGCTCTGCCGCCGCCACCTGGTCCGCACCGAGGACTCCCCGGTCGAGGTCGGCGCCTCCTGGTTCCTGCCCGCCGACACCGCCGGAACCTCCCTGGAGCGCGCGGAGGCGTTCGGCCGGCCGCTCTACCAGGAGGCCGAGGAGGCCACCGGCCGGCGGTACGTCTCGGCCACCGACACGATCAGCGCCCGCCAGCCCAGCCGGGAGGAGGCGGAGATCCTCCAGATCCGCCCCGACACGCCTGTGCTGCACCTGCTGCACGTCGCGTACGACGGCCGGCGCAAGCCGATCGAGGTCGCCCAGGCCACCTGGCCCGGCCCGGTCACCACCCTGACCGAGGAGTACCGAATCCCCGCCCCAACCACCGAACCGGACCCCGACCCCGGCCTCGTCCTGGGCTGACCCCACCCCACCCCACCCCCACCGCACCCCGGCGAGCAGTTTCGGGGAAAGAGTGGCCATCGGCACGAGAATGGCCGCTCTTTCCCCGAAACTGCTCGCCGCAGGGCGGGGTGGGCGGGGTGGGCGGGGTGGGCGGGGTGGGCGGGGTGGGCGACGGCGGGGGGCGCTTTTACAGGCGGATGCCGAGGAGGGCGTCGACGGTGTCGGCGAACAGGGCCGGGGCGTCCCGGTCCGTCCCCGTGCCGGCCAGCGCCGCGTCGGCCCACGCGTCGGCGAGGGCGATCGCGCCCGGGGTGTCCAGGTCGTCGGCGAGGCGCGCGCGTACGCCGGCCAGGATGTCGGACCCGGACGGCCCGGCGGTCGCGGCGGCGGCCCGCCGCCAACGGCCCAGCCGCTCCTGAGCGGTGGCCAGCAGGTCGTCGGTCCAGGTCCGGTCGCTGCGGTAGTGACCACTGACGAGGGCCAGCCGCACCGCCATCGGGTCGACCCGGTCGGCGCGCAGCCGGGACACGAAGACGAGGTTGCCGCGGGACTTGGACATCTTCTCGCCGTTGAGGCCGATCATGCCGGCGTGCACGTAGTGCTCGGCGAACGGCGCGGCGCCGGTGAGGCGCTCGGCGTGCGCCGCGGAGCACTCGTGGTGCGGGAAGAGCAGGTCGTTGCCGCCGCCCTGTACGTCGATCCGGTCGCCGAGCAGGTTCAGCGCGATCGCCGCGCACTCGATGTGCCAGCCCGGGCGGCCCGCGCCCAGCTCCCCGCCCGGCCAGGACGGCTCACCCTCCCGGGCGCCCCGCCACAGCAGCGGGTCCAGCGGGTCGCGCTTGCCGGCCCGGTCGGGGTCGCCACCACGCTCGGGGAAGATCTCCAGCATCTGCTCGCGGGTCAGGTTCGACTCGTAGCCGAACCGGGGCGCGGTGGAGATGTCGAAGTAGATGTCGCCGGTGCCGTCGTCGAGGCGGTACGCGGCGCCGTCCTTGAGCAGCAGCAGGACCTTGTCGGCGATCTCCGGGATCGACTCGACCGCGCCGACGTAGTGCGCGGGCGGGATGATCCGCAGCGCCTCCATGTCCTCGCGGAACAGCGCGGTCTCCCGCATGGCCAGGACCTTCCAGTCCTCGCCGTCGCGCTCCGCCCGCTCCAGCAGCGGATCGTCGATGTCGGTGACGTTCTGTACGTACCGCACGTTGAGCCCCGCGTCGCGCCACACCCGCTGCACCAGATCGAAGGTGATCATGGTGGCGGCGTGGCCGAGGTGGGTGGCGTCGTACGGGGTGATCCCGCAGACGTACATGCTTCCCGCGCCGCCCGGCGTGCTGGGCAGGACATCCTGCCGTGCCGAGTCGTACAACGCCAGTGGCCCGCCCCGGCCGGGCAGCCGCGGCACCTCATGCCCCACCCAAGACTCCATGACTGCCAGCCTAGCGATCCCTGCGACGGCGCCGGGCCGAGCCACGGGTGATCAGCGTGACAGAGGGCTCACATGGGGGGCCAGGGCATCGCCGGCCAGTCCTGCGGCGGCTGCGGGAACCGGCCGGCGGCCCGCAGCCGTTCGACGCGACCGGCCAGCTCCGCGATCTCGCCGAGGGTCAGGTGCGCGGCCAGGTCCTCGCCGAGCGTGCCGGCCACCTGGCCGGCGAGCGCGTCCAGCATCTCCACCGCGTCGTCGGGCAGCCGGCGACCGGCCCAGCCCCACAGCACCGTGCGCAGCTTCTCCTCGACGTGGAAACTCACGCCGTGGTCCACGCCGTAGATGCGGTCGTCCGGGCCGACCAGCACGTGGCCGCCCTTGCGGTCGGCGTTGTTGATCACCGCGTCGAGCACCGCGAGGCGGGCCAGCCGGGGATCGTCGGCGTGCGCGAGGGCGTACGGGGTGCCGTCGTCGTCACGGGCCGCCGCGACGGGCAACCAGCGCGGTAGCACCGCGTCGGCCGGCACGAACCCGACCAGCGGCTCGGCGTCGGTGGGCTCGTCGATCCAGAGCTGGCACGAGCCGGGGCCGAACGGCCCGTCGCGCAGCACCGTCGGTGGCACCAGGTCCCAGCCGGTGGCGCGGGAGACCAGGTACGCCGAGACCTCCCGCCCGGCCAGGGTGCCGTCCGGGAAGTCCCAGAGCGGACGTTCGCCGCGCACCGGCTTGTAGACACAGCGCGCGGAGACGCCGTCGAGCGTCAGGATCCCGCGCAGGGTGGTGTTGGAGGCGTCGACCAGCCGGCCCTCCAGGTCGAGCTCACCGTCGGAGAGCAACCGGAGTGCGGCTGTCCCGTCCTGGCGGGGCTGGAGGCCGGACGAGGTCACCGGTGGTAACCGTTGTGCCGCGGGCAGAGGTGCCCGGCGGGGTCCAGCGGTTGGCCGCACAGCGGGCAGGGCGGACGGCCCGCGTTCACCACCCGCTTGGCCCGCTCGATGAACTCGCGGGTCGCCTCGGGGGTCAGCCGCACCCGGAGCCGGTCGAGGTCCTCGTCCGGTTCGACGTCGTCGTCCTCGTCCTCCTCGTCGTCCGGCTCGCCGAGCTCGACCTCGGTCTCCGCCTCGCCGGTGGCGATCGCCTCGATCACCACGGTCGCGGTGTCCACGTCGAAGGCCAACCCGAGCGTGCCGACCCGGAACTCCTCGTCGACGGGCGTGTCCAGGGGGTCGTTGTCGCCGACGGTGGTCACCGGCTCGGGCAGCTGCACGCCGAACCGGCGTTGCGCCTCGGAGAGCAGCTCCTCCAGCTTCTCCGCCAGCAGCGACACCTGGACCTTCTCCAGCGCGACGCTGACCAGCCGACCTCCGCCGCGCGCCTGAAGGAAGAACGTGCGATCCCCCGGCGGCCCGACGGTCCCGGCGACGAACCGCTCCGGCGGCTCGAAGGCGTGCACCTGGTGGGTCATACCCACGACCCTATCCGGCGTCCCGAACGATCGCGCACCCCACCGACCCGAATCACCGCCGGGCCGCCGCGCCCGGCGTACGGGTGGCGGTTCCCGGGCGTGGCGCGGTGGGTGACCGGCGCCGCGGCATGCGGTCCGGCGGTCATCGCGCCGCTCCCGCGCCGCCGCCGACGGCCGCGTCGGAGTCCGCCGCCGCCGCTCGGGTGGCGCGCCGTCGCCGCTTGCGCGGCGGTGGCACCAGCCCGGCGAGGTCCCCGCCGACGTCGTTGAGGCGCACCAGGAACGGCCGCAGCGGCGTGTAGCGGATCGCCGTGACCGACGCCGGGTCCGCGACGATGCGCTGGAAGAGATCGAGGTGTACGCCGAGCGCGTCGGCCACGATGGCCTTGATCACATCGCCGTGGCTACACGCCAGCCAGACCGCCTCCGGCCCGTGCTCGGCGGTGACCCGGGCGTCCCAGGACCGGACCGCCGCCACGGCACGGGCCGCCATCGTCGCCATCGCCTCCCCCTCCGGGAAGACCGCCGCGCTGGGGTGCTGCTGCACCACCGGCCAGAGCGGCTCCTTGGCGAGCTTCTTCAGCGGTTGCCCCTCCCAGGCGCCGTACCCGCACTCGATCAGCCCGTCCTCGACAACCGGGGCGACCTCGGGCAGCGCCAGCTCCAGGGTCTGCCGGCAGCGGATCAGCGGGCTGGTCACCACCGCCGCCAGGGGAAGCCCCCGCAGCCGCCGGCCGACCGCGGCGGCCTGGGCGCGACCGGTGTCGTCCAGCTCCACGGGCTGCCGGCCGGCGAGCCCGCCGTCCGCGTTCGCGGTCGTCCGGCCGTGTCGCAGGAGCAGAAGGGTCGCCACTCCCCCACCCTAGATCCTCTCCGCTCCGACCGGATCAGGTGGCGCTGATGGTCCCGGTCATCAGGAGGGCGAGGACCAGGGTGCCCAGGGCCACCCGGTACAGCACGAAGACGTACAGGGTGTGGTGGGCGACGTAGCGCAGCAGCCAGGCGATGGCCGCGTACCCGATGGCGAAGGCGATGATCGTGGCGACCACCATCTGGGCGACGCTCGGCACCGACGTGCCCTCGGCGGCGGGCGCGAAGACGTCCTCGAGGCTGAAGATCCCGGACATCACCACCGCCGGGATGGCCAGCAGGAACGAGTACCGGGCGGCCGTCTCGCGGGTCAGGTTGAGCAGCAGGCCGGCGGTTAGCGTGCCGCCGGAGCGGGACACCCCCGGGATCAGCGCCATCGCCTGGGCGAAGCCCATGACCACGCCGTCGCGCATCCGGAAGTTCTCCAGGGTGCGCGTCTGCCGGCCCCAGTACTCGGCGAACGCGAGCACGAACGCGAAGACGATCAGGGTGGTGGCCACCAGCCACAGGTTCCGGCCGGCGGTGCGGATCTGGTCCTTGAACAGCAGGCCGAACACCCCGATCGGGATCGAGCCGATGATCACGTACCAGGCCATCCGGTAGTCGAGGCTGGACCGCACCGAGCGGTCCCAGATCCCGACGATCCAGGTCCGGGTGATCCGCCAGATGTCCTTGGCGAAGTAGATCAGCACCGCCGCCTCGGTGCCCAGCTGCGTGACAGCGGTGAACGACGCACCGGCGTCCCGGTCGAAGAAGATCGCCGAGGTGATGCGCAGGTGTCCCGACGAGCTGACCGGCAGGAACTCGGTGAGCCCCTGCACGATCCCCAGGACGATGGCCTCGACCCAGGTCACTCGCCGACTCCGGAGAGGTCCAGCGCCTCGGCGACGGTACGCAGGGTCTGCACGCCACTGTCCCGGTCCGCCGCGAACAGCGTCACCGACAGCGTGGTGACACCGGCGGCCGCGTACTCCCGCATCCGCTCGGCGATGCGCTCCTTCGGGCCGAGCAGCGAGGTGCGGTCGATGAACTCCATCGGGATCGCGGCGGCGGCGTCGCGCTGCCGCTTGGCGAGGTACAGGTCCTGCACCTCGCGGGCGGCGTCGCCGTAGCCCATCCGGGTGGCGAGCTGGTTGTAGAAGTTCTGCTGGCGGCTGCCCATGCCGCCGACGTAGAGGGCGGCGTAGAAGCGGACCAGCTCGGCGCAGGAGGCGACGTCGTCACCGACGACGACGGGAACCGACGGGACCACGTCGAAGCCGGCCAGCTCCTTGCCGGCCTTTGCCCGGCCGGCCCGCACCGCGGCGAGCTGCTCGTCGGCGAACTCCGGCGCGTAGAAGACAGCCAGCCAGCCGTCGGCGATCTCGCCGGCCAGTTCCAGGTTCTTCGGGCCGACGGCGGCCAGGTAGATCGGGATCTCCTCGCGCGGCGGGTGGAAGCCCAGCCGCAGCGCCTTGCCGGGACCGTCGGGCAGCGGCAGCGTGTAGAACTCGCCGTCGTAGGCGACCTCCTTGCGCGCCACGGCCATCTTCACGATGTCCACGAACTCCCGGGTCCGCGCCAGGGGCTTGCCGAACCGGACGCCGTGCCAGCCCTCGGAGACCTGCGGGCCGGACACGCCCAGGCCCAGCCGGAACCGGCCGCCGGAGAGCGCGTCGATGGTCGCCGCGGTCATCGCGGTCATCGCCGGGGTCCGGGCGGGGATCTGCATCACCGCGCTGCCCAGGTCGATCCGGGAGGTCTGACCGGCCATCCAGGCGAGCATGCTGGGCGAGTCGGAGCCGTAGGCCTCCGCCGCCCACACCACCGAGTAGCCGAGGCGGTCCGCCTCCTGGGCCAGCGCCAGGTGATCGGCCGGCGTGCTCCACGCTGTCTGGTATCCGAGGCTGAGCCCGAGTCGCACTAGTCCTCCCCCATCCGCACCACAGGTCGCACCAGGTTACGCAATACCGTCGGCGGAGCCGATCACCGGCTCACCGATTCGGACCCGGCTCCTCCGCCGGGCGACCCGGGCGCGCGGATCGGCGCGTCGGGGAGCAGACTCGACGGGAGCGAGGATATCGGCGGGCGCCCGTTCGAAATAAGGTTCACCCATGCAACAGCGACCGCTCGGCCGAAGCGGGCTGGCGGTTTCGCGGCTCGCGCTCGGCACCATGACCTGGGGCCGGGACACCGATGCCGACGATGCGGCCGCCCAGCTCAAAAGTTACCTCGACGCGGGCGGCACCCTGATCGACACCGCCGACGTCTACGGAGACGGCGACGCCGAGTCGGTGATCGGGTCGCTGCTCGGCTCCCTGGTGCCCCGGGACGACCTGTTGATCGCCACCAAGGCGGGACTGCGGCCGGGCAACGGCCGGCGCCGGGACAACTCCCGGGGGCACCTGCTGCGCACGCTGGACGCCTCGCTGCGCCGGCTCGGCACCGACCACGTCGACCTGTTCCAGGTGCACGGGTACGACCCGGACACCCCGCTGGAGGAGACCCTGGCGGCCCTGGACCACGCGGTGAGCAGCGGGCGGGTCCGCTACGTCGGTGTGTCGAACTTCTCCGGCTGGCAGACCGCCCGGGCCGCCGCCTGGCAGACCGCCTGGCCGGGGCGGGCTCCGGTGGTGGCCTCGCAGGTGGAGTACTCGCTGCTGGAGCGGGGCGTGGAGCGCGAGGTGCTGCCCGCCTGCGAGGCGTTGGGCCTGGGCGTGCTGCCCTGGTCGCCGCTGGGTCGCGGGGTGCTCACCGGCAAGTACCGCCACGGCCGGCCCGCCGACTCACGGGCCGCCTCCCCGCACTTCGAGCGGTTCGTCGCCACGTACCTGGAGCCGCGCTGCTCCAGCATCGTGGAGGCGGTCGCGACCGCCGCGGGTGGTCTCGGGGTCTCGCCGCTGGAGGTGGCGCTGGCCTGGATCCGGGACCGGCCGGGAGTGGTGGCGCCGATCCTGGGCGCCCGCACGGTCGGTCAGCTGCTCGGCGCGCTCCAGGTGGAGCGGATCACCCTGCCGGAGGAGATCGTCACCGCGCTCGACGACGTGTCCGCCGTGCCGGTCGGCTACCCCGAACGCGACGGCTGACCCACCGGCCCGCGCGGGAGCGGCGCGGGTCACCCGGCAAGGGGTGGCGAAGGGCCGCCGGGCTGGGCAGCATAGGGCCCATGGACTACGAGTACGCGCCGCTGCGGTTACCACCGAACGTCGATCGGGTGACCGCCGCGGTGCAGCTGGCGATCCAGGCGGAGTTCTCCGGATGGGAGTTGGCCCGGGTGCGGCTGTTCCGGGACGGTACGCGGCAGGTGATGCTGCGCCGTCGGCGGGTCAACCAGCCGCAGCCGGGCCTGTCGTACTGACGACACGCCGACGCCCCGGGGCCGGACCGTGCGGGTCCGGTCCCGGGGCGTCCGTGCCTTTCCCGGACGGCGCCCGATGGGCGCGCCGGTGTCAGTGGGCGTGGTCGTGCTCGTCGTCGTCGAGGAACGAGTGCTCGTCGAGGCGGCCCACCAGCCGGTCGTCCAGCGCCGGCTGGAACGGGCCGACCGGGTCGTCGTCGTCGAAGGACTCCAGGTCGACCGGCGTGCCGACCTCGCTGACCATCACCACGCCGTCCAGCGGCTCCAGCTCCGGGACCTCCAGCGCACCCAGCGAGCCGTCACCGCTCTGCAGCAACTCCAGCACCGCCTCGCCGACGCCCTCGACCGGGGCCGTCTCGTCCTCCTCCGGCGTGCCGGCGCGCCGCGCGGCCTCGGCCACCTGGATCAGCGCCGAGACACTCGGCACCCGGTAGTCGCGCCGCTGGCGCACCGAGATGACGCGCGGGTGCGGGTCGGTGGGCTCCACGCCCTCGCCGCCACCGAAGCGCCGGTCGGCCTCGTCCGGGTCGATCGCTTCGACGTCCCACGGGGTGACCTCCCCGAAGCCGTCCATCAGTTGCTCGTCGTACGCGTAGGAGGCGTTGTTCAGGGCGACGTACGCCTGCCAGACGTCGTCGTCGTCGATACGACCCTGCGCGGCCCGGACGGCGGCCAGGTGGTGACGGGCCGCTTCGATGACGCGCTCGAGGGCGGCGTCCAGCTCACCGTGCTGGTCGGTCATGTGGATGAGTCCCTTCGGGTGGGCGTGCCGTGCCGGGATGGAGGCTCCGGACGGGGGCTAGCAGCTGCGGAGGAACCGGTCGAGAACCCGCACGCCGAACTGTAGTCCGTCGACCGGAACGCGCTCGTCGATGCCGTGGAACAACGCGGAGAAGTTCAGATCCGCCGGCAGCCGCAGCGGCGCGAACCCGAAGCAGCGGATGCCGAGCTGCGAGAACGCCTTCGCGTCGGTGCCGCCGGAGAGCATGTACGGCACCGGGCGGGCGCCCGGGTCCTCGGCGCGCAGCGCGGCCGACATCGCCTCGACCAGGTCGCCGTCGAAGGTGGTCTCCAGTGCGGGCTGGCGCTGGATGTACTCGATGGCGATGTCCGGGCCGACCAACTCGCGCAGCTGCCGCTCCAGCAGCTCGGACTGGCCGGGCAGGCTGCGGCAGTCGATGGTGGCGGTGGCCCGGCCGGGGATGACGTTGTCCTTGTAGCCGGCCGCGAGCCGGGTCGGGTTGGCGGTGTTGCGGATGGTCGCGCCGATGAGGTTGGCGATCGGTCCGAGCTTGGCGATGGCGGTCTCCGGGTCCTCCGGGTCCAGCTCGATGCCGAGCAGGTCGGAGACCTCCTCCAGGAACGCCCGTACGGTGTCGGTGACCACCACCGGGAAGCGGTGCCGGCCGATCCGGGCCACCGCCTCGGCGAGCGCGGTGACGGCGTTGTCGTCGTGCACCATCGAGCCGTGCCCGGGGCGCCCCCGGGCGTGCAGCCGCAGCCAGTCGATGCCCTTCTGGGCGGTCTCGATCAGGTAGAGCCGCTGGCTGTCGTTGACGGAGTACGAGAAGCCGCCGACCTCGCCGATCGCCTCGGTGCAGCCGTCGAAGAGGTCCCGGTGGTGCTGCGTCAGCCAGTGCGCGCCGTAGTCGCTGCCCGCCTCCTCGTCGGCGGTGTAGGCGAGCACGATGTCGCGGGGCGGGCGTACGCCGGTGCGCTGCCAGTGCCGCACCACCGCGAGCACCATCGCGTCGAAGTCCTTCATGTCGATCGCGCCCCGGCCCCACAGGTAGCCGTCGCGCAGCTCGCCGGAGAACGGGTGCACCGACCACTCGTCGGCGTCGGCGGGCACCACGTCGAGGTGGCCGTGCACGAGCAGCGCGCCCCGGCCGGGGTCGGTGCCGGGGATCCGGGCGACGAGGTTGGCCCGGCCCGGCGCGGACTCGTGGATCACCGGCTCCACGCCCACCTCGGCGAGCTTCTCCGCCACGTACTCCGCGGCCCGGCGTTCACCGACACTGGTGTCGTTGTCCCCGGTGTTGGTCGTGTCGATCCGGAGCAGGTCGCGGCAGAGGTCGACGACCTCGTCGGTGGGTGCGGGGTGGGCGGAGGCGGCGTCGCTCGTCATCGCATCTTCATACCAGCCGACGCGGTCGGCGCGCCCACCGCCGGTTTCGCCGATCGCCGCCCCGGGTACCGGCGGTCGCGACCGACTCCCCCACCGCACCGCCCGCCACACCGAGGAGGGCACCATGAGCGTTCCCCTGCCGCCGCTGCCGCCCACCACCGCCGACGACCGGTTCCGGCCGGCCGGGCGCAGCGTCGCCGACATCGTCGACGCCGAGCACCGGCAGTTGCGGGAACTGGTGGGACGGCTCACGAACCCGGACCCGGAGCGGGCGCCGGAGAACGGCCCGACCGTGCTGACGGCGGCGCTGTCCCGGCACCTGTCCGCCGAGGAGCAGTACCTGCTGCCCGCCGTACGCGCGGCGCTGCCGGACGCCGCCGGTCGGGTCGACGCGGTGCTCGAGGCGGACGCCGCCCTGCTGGTCGCACTCCGGGACCTGCCCGCGGAGGGGCTCGCCGACGTGGCGGCCCGCGTCCACCGGCACGTCGACGAGGTCGGCGCGCTGGTGGCGGAGCTGCGGGAGGTGGCCAGCACGGAGGAGCTGATCCGGCTGGGCAACCGGCTGGAGATCGCCGAGGAGGCCGCACCCACCCGGCCGCACCCGGGCACTCCGGCGACCCCGCCGTGGAACCGGATCGTGGAGCCGGCGGTGGGTGTGGTCGACAAGCTGCGCGACGCGGTGACCGGCCGCCCCACGTACCTGAAGGATCTGACGGAGCCCCCGGCCGGTGGGGCGTGACCGGACACACTCATATCGGGAATCGTTGATCCGTCGAACCCCTTCCGCAGGCCGTGTGGTGGGCCCTACCGTCACTCTATGAATCTGGAGCTGCGACACCTGCGGGTCGTCTGCGCGATCGCCGAGACGGGGAGCGTGACCAAGGCGGCCTCGACGCTGGGCCTCGCCCAGCCGGCGTTGACCGCCCAGCTCCAGCGCATCGAGCGCACCCTCGGCGGCCCGCTGTTCGAACGCGACCGGCGCGGCGCCCGGCCCACCGCCCTCGGCGAGCTGGTGCTGGCCCGGGCCCGGGTCCTGCTGCCGGCGATGAAGGGCCTCCAGGACGAGGCGGCCCGGCTGGCCGGCGCCGGGGACACCCGCCGGCGGTACCGGTTCGGCGGGGTCAACAGCCCGATCCTGGGCCGGCTGGTGCACCGGCTGGCCGCCGAGCAGCCGCAGGCCCAGATCACCACGTACGCCTCGTGGTCGGTCGACGAGCTGGCCCAGCTGGTCTCGGGTGGCCGGCTGGACTTCGCGCTCACCGGCGTCTGCGGCGACTCGTCCCCGTCGGTGGAGTTCGGGCTGATCTGGCGGGAGGTGTCGATCGACCCGGTGCACGTGCTGCTGCGGGAGACGCATCCGCTCGCCGACCGCGACGAGATCGCCCTGGCGCAGCTCCGTCACGAGCAGTGGGTGGCGGCGCCGGGCGACGGCTGTTTCGGCGACTGCTTCGCCGCCGCGTGCGCCCGCGCCGGCTTCACACCCCGCAAGGTGTACGAGGCCGACGTCCGCGGCTGCCTGGACCTCGTGGACGCCGGCGAGGGGATCGCGCTGTGCCAGGCCACCTTCCGGCCGGTCGCCGGCCTGGTGACCCGGCGGCTGGCCGGGATCCCGCTGCGCTGGCGGCTGATGCTCGGCTGGCACCCGGACTCCCCGGCCGCCGGGATCGCCGACCTGGTGCTGGAGTCGGCGCTGGCCGCGTACACGGACTCGCTGGCGGCGCACCCGGCGTACCTGGCCTGGTTGCTGCGCAACCCGGGCTTCGGGGTGCGGCAGCCCTCGGGCGTCTGACTCCGCTGGTGCACCAGTGGACGGCGACTCGCGGCGGCAACCAGCGGTGGCGGTTGACCACCGTCAGCTGAGCGGCACCTCGCCGGCAAAGCCCGGTCGAGGGCGGTGCGAACCGCCCCCGGCCGGGTATCCCGGACACCATGACGGACCTCTACCCTGCCGCCGACGACCGGGAGATCCTCCGGCAGGCGGCCGCCACGCACACCGCCGCCGCCCGCGACGTCGAGACGTTCCTGCGCCGACTGCCGGACGTACCGGACCCGGCCGACGTGACCGAGTACGCCAACCTGCTCACCCGCGAGGAGCGGGCCCGCGCCGACCGGGAGGCCGCCGCCGACCGTGCCGGCCTCACCATCGGCAGCCTCGAACCCGACCAGGGCTGACCCGCCCACCGGCCGGGTGCCCCCGGGGGGGGCCCCCCCCGCGCGGGGGGGGGGGGGCCGGGGGGCCCGGGGGGGGGGGGCCCCCGCGGGCACGGCGGGCGGCCCCACCGCCGCGGCGGGGGCCCCCGCCCCCCGGGGCGCCCCCCGCCGCCGGGGCCGCCCCCCCCCCCGCCCCCCCCCACCCCCCCCGGGGCCCCCCCCCCCCCCGGCGGGGCCCGGGGGGGGGGCACCCGGCCGGAGCGTGGTGCGGGTCAGCGTTCGACGAGGGGATCGTGGCCCAGGTCGAGCAGGGAGTGCCGCCACTCGTCGTCGGCGTTGCCACGCGGCGGCTTCGCGTCCATCAGCGACTCGATGCGGTCGACCGCGTCCTGCATCACCTCGATGTCCTCCGGCGTGAGGTCCACCTTGCGCTTGGTCAGCACCTGGAGGATCCGCCGGCCGGGCTCGGGCAGGTCGAGGTCCGGGTTCGGGCCGAACGACTCCTCGCCGGAGCCCCGGGTCAGCAGCCACTGCCGCAACTGTGCGGACGGCACGTTCACCTGGGCGTGGAAATCGTCCCAGAGCACGTCCACCTCGGCGTCGACTCGCTTCTCGCGTACCATCAGCCCTCCTCTCGCCGGCGGCGTTCGGACGCCGCCGGGTCCCGCTCGTCGGTCTGCTGGCCCGGGCCCTCCGGCGGCACCTGCACCCGGGCCGGGTTCGCCGTCGGCGGCGCCACGATCGGCTCGGTCCGTTCGGCGCTGTCCTGGGTTTCCTCGGGTTCGGTCATCTGCCCCTCCCGCGTCATCGGGGATGCGACGTGGACGCCGCCGTGTAGCCGCGCTCGCCCGCAGCGACGTCGAAGGCGAGCTGGCCGTCGCGGGCGTCCACGGTGACCTTCTGCCCCGGCGAGACGGCGGATTCGAGCAGCATCCGGGAGAGGTGGTTGTCCACCTCGCGCTGGATGACGCGGCGCAGCGGCCGGGCGCCGAACTCCGGCTGGTAGCCGTGCTCGGCCAGCCAGTCGGTCGCGGCCGCGGTGAACTCGACCCCGATGTCCTGGGCGTGCAGCCGGCGACGGGTCTCCTCCAGCAGCAGACCGGTGATCTGGCGCAACTGCTCGGCCTCCAGCCGACGGAAGATGATCACCTCGTCGACACGGTTGAGGAACTCGGGGCGGAAGTTCTCCTGGAGCCGGCGCATCAACCGCTCGCGCAACTCGTCGCTCTCCCCGCCGCCGCCCTCGCCGGCGCCGAAGCCGACCGCCCGCTGGGTGCCGGTGATCAGCTCCGAGCCGAGGTTGCTGGTCATGATGAGCACGGTGTTCTTGAAGTTGACCGTCCGGCCCTGACTGTCCGTGAGCCGCCCGTCGTCGAGCACCTGGAGCAGGATGTTGAACACGTCCGGGTGGGCCTTCTCGATCTCGTCCAGCAGCACCACCGCGTACGGGCGGCGACGCACCGCCTCGGTGAGCTGCCCGGCCTCCTCGTAGCCGACGTACCCCGGGGGCGCGCCGACGAGGCGGCTGATCGTGTGCCGTTCCTGGAACTCGCTCATGTCCACCCGGACCATCCGGTCGGCCTCGCCGAAGAGCGCCTCGGCCAGGGCGCGGGCCAGCTCGGTCTTGCCGACGCCGGTCGGGCCGAGGAAGAGGAAGGAGCCCATCGGGCGGTTCGGGTCGGCCAGGCCGGTACGCGAGCGGCGTACCGCCTCGGCGACGGCGGTGACCGCGTCGTCCTGGCCCACCACCTTCTCGTGGAGGTGACCCTCCAGGCGCAGCAGCCGGTCCCGTTCCTCCTCGGAGAGCTGGCTGGCGGGGATGCCGGTGGCCCGGGACACCACCTCGGCGATCTCCTGCGGCCCGACCTGCGGCACCTGCGAGGAGTCGGGTCCGTCGCCCTGCGCCCGACGGATCTGCTCCTCCAGCTCGGCGAGCCGGTCCCGCAGGGAGGACGCCTTCTCGTACTGCTCGTCGGCGACGGCCTGCTCCTTGTCCCGGCGCACCTCGTCGAGCTGGTTCTCCAGCTCGCGCACGTCGGCGGCCGGGGTGCGGGTGCGCAGCCGGACCCGCGCGCCGGCCTGGTCGATCAGGTCGATGGCCTTGTCCGGCAGGAAGCGGTCGGTGATGTACCGGTCGGAGAGTTCGGCGGCGGCGACCAGCGCCTCGTCGGTGAACCGGACCTGGTGGTGGGCCTCGTAGCGGTCGCGCAGGCCGCGCAGGATCGCGACGGTGTCCTCGACGGTCGGCTCCGGCACGTACACCGGCTGGAACCGGCGGGCCAGGGCGGCGTCCTTCTCGATGCTGCGCCGGTACTCGTCCAGCGTGGTCGCGCCGATCACCCGCAGCTCACCCCGGGCCAGCGCCGGCTTGAGCATGTTGGAGGCGTCCATGCCGCCCTCGCTGCCCGCCCCACCCGCGCCCACCAGCGTGTGGATCTCGTCCAGGAAGACGATCAGCTCCTCGCGGTGGGCGCGGATCTCCTCGATCACCTTCTTCAGGCGCTCCTCGAAGTCGCCGCGGTACCGGGTGCCGGCGACCAGCCCGGCCAGGTCGAGCTGGATGACCCGCTTGCCGAGCAGCGTCTGCGGCACGTCCCCGTCGCAGATCCGCTCGGCGAGACCTTCCACGATGGCCGTCTTGCCGACGCCTGCCTCACCGATGAGCACCGGGTTGTTCTTGGTGCGCCGGGACAGGATCTCCACGGCCTGCTCGATCTCGTCGGCGCGGCCGATCACCGGGTCGATCTGGTCCATGCGCGCCAGCTCGGTGAGGTCCTGCCCGTACTGGTCGAGGGTGGGGGTGCCCCGGTCCGGCTTCGGGCCGGTCATCGGCCCGCGCTCGGCGCTGGCCGCCTGCAGCGACTCGGGCTGGATGCGGCCCGCGGCCAGCATCCGGCCGGCCGGCGACTCCGGGTTCAGCGGCAGGGCCATGAGGATGTGCTCGGGACCGATGTAGTTCGCGCCCATGGCCCGGGACAGCTGGTGTGCGTCGAGCAGCGCCCGCTTGGCCGCCGGGGTGAGCGACAGGTTCGGCGGCACCTCCCCCCTCGGCGCGCCGTCGCCGCGACCGCCCAGGGCGTTGACGAGGGTGTCGGGGTCGGCACCCGCCCGCCGGACCAGGTCGCGCAGCGGCTCCCGTTGCAGCGCCGCCCAGAGCAGGTGGTCGGTGTCCAGGTCGTTGCTCTGCTTCTGGGCCGCCCGCCGGGCCGCGTCGGCCAGCATCTCCCGGGCGTCGGCGGTCATCAGGCGCGTGATGTCGACCCGGTGCGCGGGCCGCCGGCCACCCTCACTCCGGCCGAAGTACCGGGCCAGGAACTCGTCCCACGGATCGGAGCCGAAGTCGCCGGGTCCCATCATGTCTGTCCTCCGCTGCTCGGGCGCGGCACGGTCGGCAGGGGCTACCCGGCGGTCGGCCCGACAAACGCCGTCGCGGCGCGCGGGGGGCGTGCGGTCCGGATCCGGCGCGACGGTGGCAGGCTGGCGGCATGGACGCGACACCGCTGCTCATCGTGGACGCCGCCAACGTCGTCGGGTCGCGGCCCGACGGCTGGTGGCGGGACCGTGCCGGCGCCACCGCACGCCTGCGCGACACCCTGGTCCCGGTCGCGGCCGACGGGGTACCGCCGGACCTGCCACCGCCGGCGGAGGTCGTCCTGGTCGTGGAGGGGGCGGCGCGGGACGTTCCCTCGGTGCCCGGGGTCCGGGTGGTCGCGGCGCCCCACTCTGGCGACGACGCGGTGGTAGAACTGGTCGCGGCCGCGCCGCAGCGGCGCCGGCTGGTCGTCACCGCCGACCGTGAGCTGCGGGAACGCGTCACCGCACAGGGCGCCGAGGTGTACGGCCCGCGCTGGCTGCGCGACCGGGACATCCATCCCCGGGAGTCCCATTAATCGGACTCCCGGTACTTCCGGGGGACAACCGGTCAGCGAGGCAGGAACACTGACAGGGCGGATGTTTGCTCGCCCACGCCGATAGGCTCTAATGGAGACCTCCCCGCCCCCAGGAGGTTCCGCCGTGGCGAGCGTCGCCGAGCTCAAGGCAGCCATCGATGTCGCGCTCCAACAGATCGGCGACGGCCAGAGTGCCGTGCAGGCGGCCGGCGAGAAACTGGCTGAGGCGCAGCAGACCCTCGCCGGCGCGCTGGAGGGCAGCGGGCACGAGACGGTCGAGGCGGCCCAGGCGTCGCTGACGCAGGCCGGCCAGGAGCTGGAGGAGTGCCTCGCCGCGACACTCGTCGCGGTCGAGCAGGCCCAGCTCTACGTCGCGACCCTCTGAGCCCGCCGTGTCCATCGTGGAGGATCTCGGCGCCCACGTGCGGGCCGCCGCCGACGAGCTGCCGCTGGGGCAGCTCGTACAGGCCCTGGAGAAGTTCGGGCAGGCCGCCGAGCGGCTGCGTTGGGTGCGGCAGGAGTCGGCCGACCCGATGGGGGTTCCGGAGCTGTCGGCCGCCACCGAGCACGCGGAGACCGCCGGCTACGCGCTGCGCGTCGCCCAGGAGCAGCTGTCGGCGTACCTGGCGGCGATCGGGCTGGCCGCCGACGGCGCCCCGGCTCCCCGGGGCCCGCAGGAGCAGCGACGGCCGGCCCACGACGCGCCGCGCGAGGCGGCACCGGCCGCACCCGCTGCCCAGGACGCCGGCCCGTCGACCGCGCCCCGCTGGTGGGCGGTTCGGGTCGCGGAGCTGACCGGCGGGTCGGAGGGCCCGCCGGGAGCGCCCGACGAGACCGTACGCGACTCCCGCGAGCTGCTGCGGCGGGTCGTGTCCGGAGTGCGGGCCGGCGACCGGGACCGGCTGCACGCCGAGCTGCGGCGGGCGCACGCCGACGTCGGCCTGGGCCTGGCCGCGGTGGCCCCGCCCCTGCTGCGTGAGCTCGCCGGCGAGCTGCTCGGGCATCCGCCCCGCGCCGACGACCTTTCCCGGCTCCGTCGCGAGCTGGACGGCCGGGTCCGCGACCTGCTGCCCGGGCTTCCGCCCCCGGTGCTGGACACCCTGCTCACCCGCGTCTGCCGGATGCCCCCGCCCCGACGCGGGGAGGCCGAGCAGCCGCACGCCGCCGACCCGGCGGTCACCGCCGGCGTCCTGGCCGGCGTACTGCTCGACCGCCTCGGCCGGGACCTGCCCGCCGAGGCCGAGCGGGAGCGGCGGGAGGCGCAGGCCCGGCAGCGGCGGGAGGACGCCGAGCGCCGGGACCGGCACGACGCGGCACGCGAGCGGGACGCCGTCCGCCAGCGCGACGCGGCCTGGGAACGGCGGGCCGCGTCGGCGCCGCACCGCCGGGACTCCGATGGCTGACCGGCGCAAGCAGCTGGTCACCCGGGTCCGGGGGATGCTCGGGGAGGCCCTCGGGTCGACCCGCACCCGGCTCGGCACCGCCCAGGAGGAGCTGACCGCCGCGCGGGAGCGGCTGGCCCGGGTCCGGCGGGCCGCCGACGCGGTACCGGCCCGGGTCGGCGCGGAACGCGACCGGCGGCTCGCCGACATCGACGGCCTGCACGCCGCCCGCCTGGCCGAGCTTGCCGCCCGGGCGGCCGACGCGGCCCGCCGGGAGGCGCCCGGCGCCGCCTCGGCCGACTGGCCGGGATGGCGGCCGACGCCGCCGACCAGGGCGGAACCGCCCGGCGCGCTGCGCATCGGCACGGTGGCCGTCGACGCCGACGAGCCGGTGCCGGCGCTGGTGCCGCTGCTCGACGGCGGGCACGTCCACCTGTCCGGTGCGGACCGTCGGGGCACCGAGGCGGTGGTGTCGGCTCTGCTGCTGCGGGCCGTCGGCCGCGCCGAGCCCGGCCGCGTGCGCCTGATGGGGTACGACCCGGAGCATCTGGGCGGCGGGCTCGCCGGGTTCGCGCCGCTCGGCACCGCCGGGCTGCTCACCTTCGTCGGGCCGGGCGGCCTGGGCCGGCTTCTCGACGACCTGGTCGAGCAGATCCGCCGGATCAACGAGACGGTGCTGGCCGGTGAGTACGGCTCGCTGCGGGAGTTGGCCTCGGCGACCGGCCGCCGGCCGGAGCCGTGGCGGGTGGCGGTGCTGCTCGGCGGCGACGAACTGTCCCGGCACGAGCGCGGCCAGCTCGACCGGGTGGTCCGCACCGGGGCGGCGTGCGGGGTCCACCTGCTGGTGCGCGGCATGTCCCTGCCGGACGACCCGACGGTGACCCGGGTGCGGGTGGAGTCCGGTGGCGCCCGCGTCGTCGACCTGCCGGTACGCCTGGACCCGCCGCCCCCGGCGACGCTGGTCACCGAGACCTGCCGGGAGGTGGCGGCCCGGGTCAACGCCGGGCCGGCGCCCACCCCGTTCACCGACCTGCTCCCGCCGGCCGACGAGATGTGGCGGGAGGACTCGGCGCACGGGCTGACCGCCCCGATCGGGGAGAGCCCACAGGGCCGGCCCGTGCTGCTCACCCTCGGCGACTACCCGCCGCACGCCCTGATCGGTGGCCCCTCCGGCACCGGCAAGACCAATCTGATCTTCGCCTGGATCGGGGCTCTCGCCTCCCGCTACTCCCCCGCGGAGCTGGAGTTCTACCTGCTGGACTTCAAGGAGGGCGTGTCGTTCGCCCGGTTCGCGCAGGGCCGCCGCGATCCGAGCTGGCTGCCGCACATGCGGCTGGTCGGCATCAACGTCAACACCGACCGGGAGTTCGGCCTCGCGCTGCTGCGGTTCCTCGCCGAGGAGCTGCGCCGGCGGGCCGACGCTGCCAAGAAGCACGAGGTCACCAAGCTCGCCGAGCTGCGCGCGGTCGACCCGACCGGGCACTGGCCCCGGATCGTCGCCGTGGTCGACGAGTTCCAGATGCTGCTCGCCGGCCGGGACGCGGTGGCCCGGGAGGCGGCCGACCTGTTGGAGGACCTGGCCCGGCGCGGCCGGTCGCAGGGTATCCATCTGGTCCTCGCCTCCCAGGACGTCCGCGGCATCGAGGCGCTGTGGGGGCGGCCGGCCCTGGTCGCCCAGTTCACGCTGCGGATCGCGCTGCCCAAGGCACTGCGCATCCTCGCCGAGCGCAACGACGCCGCGCAGTCGCTGCCCCGCCACCACGCGGTGGTCAACGCCGAGTCCGGCATGGCCGAGGGGAACGAGGTCGCCCGGATTCCGTCGGCCAGCGACTGGGACACCTGGAGCGACCTCCAGAACCGGTTGTGGCGGATGCGCCCGCCGGACGCCGCCCCCGCCCGGCTCTTCGACGGCGACGCGATCCCCCGGCTCGCCGACGCCCCCGACTTCCAGGCGCTGCGGGCCCCGGACACCGGCACGCTGCGCGCGCCGGTGGCGCTGCTCGGCGAGATCATCGACGTGCAGTCCCGGTCGGCGGCGCTGCGGCTGCCCCGGGCGCCGGGACGGAACCTGGCGGTGCTCGGCACCCGGGTGGACGAGGCGTGCGCGGTGCTGGACGCCGCCGCCCGGTCGCTGGCCCGGCAGCACCGGCCGGGTGGCGCACGGTTCTCCATCGCGTGCCTGGACCCGGACGCCGACCCGATCGCCCGGTCGCTCTACGAGGACCTCGCCGACGACGCCGCCTGGTACGACGAGGAGACCGTCGCCGAACTGGTCGCCGAGACCGGCGACGGGCTGGGCGCGACGGGCGCCACACCGCACTACCTGCTGCTGTTCGCGGTCGACGCGGCCGCCGGCGCCCTGGCCGCACGCGTCGGCGGGCGGACCGGCCTGGAGCAGCTGCGCCGGATCCTGCACGACGGGCCGGAGCGGCGTACCCATGTGCTGGCCTGGTGGCGCGGCGTGGCCCGGATGCGCGCCGACCTGGGTGGTCCGGCCGCCCGCACCGACCAGATCGGGGCGTGGGTGGCGCTGGACACGCACGGCGGGGAGCTGGGGTCGTCGCTCTACCCGGGCACCGGCGGACCGGACTGGTACCCCCGCCCGTGGCGGGGCCTGTTCTTCGACCGGGCGGTGCACCGCACCGGGCAGACGATCATCCCTTATGGTCCTGCCCGATGAACGAACCGGTGACCAGCGAGTCGTACGCGGCGCAGATCCGGCGGCTGGCCGACCTGACCGCGCGGGTGCGCGCCCAGCGGGCCGAGGCGCACGCCTGGTACGAGCAGCAGTGCGCGGCGGCGCGGCACGCGGTGGACCAGGCGCAGGCGCAGGTGGGTGCCGCCGAGCGTGAGCTGGTGAATGCCCGGGAGAGCCACGAGCTCATCGACGCCGAGGCCAACCAGTTGTGGCAGGAGCTGCGGGGTCGGCTCGGGGGAGGTCGCCGGCTCGGCGGCCCGCCCGCAGCGACGCCGGGGGCGACGGGTGACCCCGCGCTGCTGCTGGCCGGCGTGCGGGACCTGCTGCGGCGCACCGGGCAGCCCGGTGACCTGCCGGGCTCGGTGAACCCGCTGCTCGCGCTCTGTGGCATCGGAGGCGCTCTGGCCGCGTACGCCCTGGGGAGCGCGGCCCGGGCGGCGGGTGACCGGTACGGCGGCGACCTGGCGGTCGGCCTTCCGGTCCTGGCTCTGGTGGTGACGCTGCTCGGGCCGCTGGCCGGGCTGGTGCCGGCGAAGGTCCTCGCCGACCGCCGGCACGCCCTGCTCGGACCGCGCCCGGTGGCGGTGGTCCTGGTCGCCGGAGTGGTGACCACGATCCTCCTGCTCACGGTGTAAGGAAGGGGCCCTTCTTAACGCCTGGCGTGGTAAAAGGGGCCCTTCTTAACACGCCTCAGGCGGGGACGGCGACCGCCTCGCGCAGGAGACGGCGGGCCAGGGTGAGCCGGTCGGCGTCGTCGTCGAGCCCCGGGAGATCGCCGACCCGGTCGACCTCGCCGGCGAGCAGGGCACGGACGGCCGGCTCGCAGGTGCCGGGCAGGGTGATCGTGCGGTCGAAGATCCGCAGGGTGACCTTCTCCCCCGCCCGGGTGAGCTGCCAGCGCAGGCCCGGACGCGGGGCGATCCGGCTGTCGGCGTCCAGCCCGGCGAGCGCGGCGGCCTGGGCCAGCGGGCGGATCGGCGCGGGCCGGGCGGCCGGCCAGGCGCGTTGGCGCAGCCGGGCGGCGACCGCCGCCGGGTCGGCGCGCAGCAGCCAGTCGCGCAGCGCCTCGACGGTCTCGGTGAGCTCCGGCTCGATGGCGTCGGCGTCGGCCACGTCCACCCCGAACGGCAGGGTCGCCCGCAGCCGCTGGTCCTCCGCCGCGAGGGCGAGCAACTCCTCGACCAGCGCGTACCGGGTCAGCGCACGGATGCCGACGGTCAGGTGCAGCGAGCTGGACTCCTGCGCCTGGGCGCTGTGCAGCCACCCTCGCGGCAGGTAGAGGGCGTCGCCGGGGCCGAGCACCACGTCCAGCGCGGGAGCGCCCTCGGCGGTGGCCGAGACCTCGTCGGCCCGGCCGCCCCAGGGCTGCTTCTCCAACGGGTCGGGCAGCACGGGCGGGTGGATCCGCCAGTGCTTGCGGCCGTCTACCTGGAGCACGAACACGTCGTGGGTGTCGTAGTGGGTGGCGAAGCCCTGGCTGCCGGCCGGCGTCAGGTAGGCGTTGACCTGCAACGGCTGCCCGAGCGCGGTGCCGAGGTCCCGGGCGAAGTCGATCAGCGCCGGCCAGGTGCGGTGCAGCCCCTGGAGGACCAGGGTGGCGCCGCCGGCGTACTGCTCCAGGACGCGCTCGTCGAGGACCTGGTCGCCGATCTCGGCGCCCGCGCCGCCGCCGCCGGTGTAGCGCGCCGCCGGCAGCAGCGCGCCGTCGCGGGCGATGCGCAGGAAGGGGGTACGCAGACCGCGCCGGCTCAGCAGCTCGTCGGCGTCGGCGGGGCTGAGCAGGTCGGTGAACCCGGCCGGGTTGGGCAGCTCATCGGCCCGCGACAGCAGGGGTGTCCGCCCCCAGTGGGCCGTGGCGAACTTGCCCGGCTCGACCGACACGCAACGGGCCAGGGCGGCCGTGGACTCGGACGAAGCCGCCGGGCGGCCGTGGTGGCCGCCCGGCGGGTCGATGTGCGTCACGGCGATCGGTCAGGAGGCGCTGCCGTCGGCGCCGCCGTCGGCGTGACCCGGGGTGGCCCCGCCGTCGGCCGGACCCTCGGCACCACCGTCGGCGCCACCGTCCTGCTGACCCGGGGTCGCGCCACCGTCGGCCGGACCCTCGGCACCACCGTCGGCGCCACCGTCCTGGTGACCCGGGGTCGCACCGCCGTCGGCCGGACCCTCGAGGCCGCCGCCGCTGGTGGTCGTCATGTCGTCGTCGTTGAGTGCCATGGGTGCTCCCTCGGATGTGCCGCCCCGCCGTACGCCGGGGTCCGTCGTGCAGCGGGTGGTACCCCACACGCGATCTTCTCTAACCACACCGTAGACGGCCGTCGTGCCCGATACGGGCGGTTCGCCGGTCAACCGTTGCGACAGGTCGCGCCGTTGAGGGTGAACAGGGTCGGCGAGGTGTTGGTGCCGCCGTGGGTGCCCTGGAAGCCGAAGCTCACGGTGCCGCCGGGGGCGACGGCGCCGTTCCACGAGGCGTTGCGGGCAGTCACCTGCGTGCCGGACTGGGTCACCGTGGCGTTCCACCCTCCGGTGACCGTCTGACCCGAGGTGAGGGCGAACCGTACGGTCCAGCCGTTGACCGTGGCGGGCCCGTCGTTGCGGACGCGCACCTCGGCGGTGAAGCCGTTGTTCCAGGAGTTCGGTACGTAGGTGACGGTGCAGCCGGGCGGCGGGAGCGTCGGCGTGGGGGTTGGCGACGGCGAGGTGGGGGTCGGGGTCGGACTCACGCCGCCGCCGAGCGCCTCGCTGACCGCCTGGTACGCGGGCTTCGGCACGTAGGCGTCGTCCCAGATCAGGGCGGCGCCCTGCCCGGGGAAGACCGCGGGGATCCACGAGTACCGGTCGGTGATGCCCCACGTGGTGACACCCGCGCACCGGGTCACCGCGAGGCAGGCGTTCACCACGCGCTTGTAGTCGGCGGCCTGGGCAGCCAGGTTGGCCGCGGTCGCCGGCGTGGGCATCCGGATGTCCAACTCCGTGATCCGTACGTCCACGCCGAGGTCGGCGAAGCGCTGGAGGTTGGCCTGAAGGTCGCCGGGGACCTGGCCGACGATCAGGTGAGCCTGGAAGCCGACGCAGTCGATCGGCACGCCGCGCGTCCGGAAGTCGCGGACCAGGTTGTAGATCGCGGTGCTCTTCGCGTTGATCCCGTCGGTGCTGTAGTCGTTGATGCAGAGCTTGGCGGCCGGGTCGGCGGTGCGCGCGGCGCGGAACGCCTCCTCGATCCAGCTGTCGCCGATGCGCTGCTGGAAGACGCTGTCCCGGCGGGCGCCGGTGCCACCGTCGGCGAACGCCTCGTTGACGACGTCCCACGCGGCGACCGTGCCCCGGTAGTGGCCGGCCACCCCGGCGATGTGCTGGCGCATGGCCGAGAGCAGCTCCGGCCCGGACAGCCCACTCGCCCAGCCGGGCAGTTGGGAGTGCCAGACGAGGGTGTGGCCGTACAGCTTCTTGCCGGTGGTGGCGGCGTAGTCGGCGACCCGGTCGCCCGCGGCGAAGGTGAACTGGCCCCGGTTCGGTTCGGTGGCGTCCCACTTCATCGCGTTCTCGGCGACCACCAGGTTGAACTCGGCGTCGGCGATCTGCCGGTACGGGGCCTCGGCGAGTCGGTTCGGGTCCAACGCGAAACCGATGTCCCGGCCCTTCGCGTCGGCGAGCGCCTTGAGGGTGGTGGCTGCCGAGGCGGGCTCGGGCTGGCCGACGGTCTGGCCGACGGCGAGCGCCGCACCGGCCGCCAGGACGGCGGCCAGGAGGCCGGCGCGGCGACGGCCGGCGTGGTGGGGTTGGGTGCGCATGCGTCCTCTGTCCTTCGTCGGGGCCACCCGAGCGGGCGGCGGGAGTACGACGTCGGTCGATGGGAGCGCTACCACATGGTGTCAGAGCCGACCAGGTGGGTCAACCCGCCGGCGCCGTGGAAGGCGCGAAACCGACCGTGGTGACAGGATGGTCGGGGCTGACGACGGAGGTGGCGATGATCCTGGTCGGCACGTCCGGATGGCAGTACCGGGACTGGCGGGACCGCTTCTACCCCGCCGGCCTGCCGCAGCGGCTCTGGCTGGAGCACTTCGCCGCGCGCTTCGCCACGGTCGAGGTCAACAACGCCTTCTACCGGCTGCCGGAGCGGGACACGTTCGCCGCCTGGCGGGCCCGCACGCCCGACGACTTCTGCGTGGCGGTGAAGATGAGCCGCTACCTGACCCACATCAAGCGGTTGCGGGAGCCGGCGGAGCCGGTGGCACGGTTCCTCGGCCGGGCCACCGCCCTCGGCGACCGGCTGGGCCCGGTGCTGCTGCAACTGCCGCCCACCCTGCCGGCCGACCCGGATGCGCTGGACGCGACCCTGCGCCTCTTTCCCGCCGACGTACGGGTGGCGGTGGAGCCGCGCCACCCCTCGTGGTGGACCGACGCCACCCGGACGGTGCTGGAGCGGCGGCGGGCGGCGCTGGTCTGGGCCGACCGGCTGGGCCGGCCGGTGGCGCCACGGTGGCGTACGACCGACTTCGGGTACCTGCGCCTGCACGAGGGCCGCGCCCGGCCGCACCCCCGCTACGGGCGGGCGGCTCTGGCCTCGTGGGTGCGCCGGCTGACCGACACGTTCACGGCCGACGAGCCGGTGTACGTCTACTTCAACAACGACCCGGGCGGCGCGGCCGTCGTCGACGCGGTCGCCTTCGCCGACCTGGCGCGACGCGCCGGCGTGCCGGTCAGCCGGACACCAGAGCGGTGCGCGGGCCGGGGGGCCGGCGCCCCCCCCCCCCCGCCCCCCCCCCCCCCGGGGGGGGGGCCCGGGGGGCCGGGGTGTTACCCCCCCGCGCGGGGGGCAGGGGGGGGGGAACAAGAAGCCCCCCCCCA
>NZ_JBITMC010000033.1:0-31504 GCF_044465805.1 Micromonospora sp. NPDC049497
CCCGTCGGTGTGCCGGAGCCGGAACGGGCCCTGTCCCTGGCCGCCGCGGCCGGGTTCACCCTGCCCGATGACGACCGACCCACCCTCCGCCTGCGACCCGACGTCGCGGCGGACGACCTGCCGCACCCGGCGCTCACCGAACCCGGCTACGTGGTGGTGCACCCCGGCGCGTCGGTCTCCGCGCGGGCCTGCCCACCGCAGCGCTGCGCCGACATCGTCGCCGCGCTGGCCGCCGCCGGCCACCGTGTCGTGGTCACCGGCGGACCCGACGAACGCGACCTGACCGCCCACGTCGCCGGTGACGTCGCGGTGGACCTGGGCGGCCGGACACCACTGCCGGCCCTCGCCCGGGTGCTCGCCCGCGCCCGGTGCCTGGTCGTCGGCAACACCGGCCCCGCACACCTGGCCGCGGCGGTCGGCACGCCAGTGGTGAGTCTCTTCGCCCCGACCGTCCCCTTCGGACAGTGGGGCCCCTGGGGCGTGCCGACCGTACGCCTCGGCGACGCCGCCGCCCCGTGCCGCGACACCCGCGCCGCAACCTGCCCGATCCCCGACCATCCCTGCCTCACCGGGCTCGACCCGGGCGAGGTGGTGGACGCGGTGCACCTGTTGACCCCGTCCACCTGACCCCACCCGAGACACCTGCTGAGGAGAGGCATGAACATTCTGCTCTGGCACGTGCACGGCTCCTGGACGACCTCGTTCGTGCACGGCACACACCGCTACCTCATCCCGGTCACCCCCGACCGCGGCCCCTACGGCCTCGGCCGCGCCCGCACCTACCCCTGGCCCGACACCGCCGTCGAAATCACACCCGAGCAGTTGCGATCCACCGACGTCGACCTCGTCGTCCTCCAACGCCCCGAAGAGATCGACCTCACCCACCAGTGGACCGGCCGCACCCCCGGCCGCGACCTCCCCGCCATCTACGTCGAACACAACACCCCCAAAGACGGCAACGTCCCCCACAGCCGCCACCCCCTCGCCGACCGCGACGACCTCCTCATCGCCCACGTCACCCACTTCAACGAGCTTTTCTGGGACACCGGTGCCACCCGCACCACCGTGGTCGAGCACGGCATCGTGCCGCCCCGGGTCGAGTGGACCGGCGAGCTGGACCGGCTCGCGGTGGTGACCAACGAGCCGGTACGCCGCTGGCGGGTGACCGGCACCGACCTCATGCCCCGCTTCGCGCGGGTGGCGCCGCTGGACGTGTTCGGGATGGGGGTCGCCGGTCTGCCGGACGCGCTGGCGCGGGCCCCCGGCGGCGGGCCCGGGCTCGCGGTCACCGGCCACGACGACGTCCCGCAGGACCGGATGCACGCCGAGGTGGCCCGGCGGCGGGCGTACCTGCACCTCTGCCGGTGGACGTCCCTGGGCCTCAGCCTCATCGAGGCGATGGCGATGGGGATGCCGGTGGTGGCCCTGGCCACGACCGAGGCGGTGGACGCCGTGCCGGCCGACGCGGGGGTGCTCTCCACCCGGGTGGACACCCTGGTCGAGGCGGCCCGATGGCTCATGACCGACCGCGACGCGGCCTCCCGCCTGGGGGCACGCGCTCGCGACGTGGCGAAGGAACGGTTCGGGCTCGACCGGTTCCTCGCCGACTGGGACCGGCTGATCGAGGAGGAAACATGCGCATCGCGATGATCTCGGAACACGCCAGCCCCCTCGCCGTCCTCGGCGAGGAGGACGCGGGTGGGCAGAACACCCACGTGGCCGAGCTGGCGGCGGCGCTGGCCGGCGAGGGGCACGACGTCCGCGTCTACACCCGCCGCGACTCCACCGCCCTGCCGGAGACCGTCGACGCCCCGCACGGCTACCAGGTGTGCCACGTGCCGGCCGGCCCGGCCCTGCGGGTGCCGAAGGACGAGCTGCTGCCGTACATGGGCGAGTTCGGGCGCTGGCTGGCCGGTCAGTGGCGCGACGGCAGCTGGACGCCGCACGTGGCGCACGCCCACTTCTGGATGAGCGGTCTGGCCACCCTGCACGCGGGGCGGCGGACCGGGGTGCCGGTGGTGCTGACGTACCACGCGCTGGGCACCGTCAAGAAGCGCCACCAGGGCGCCCGGGACACCAGTCCACCCGGCCGGATCGGGTACGAACGGGCGTTGGGCCGGGCCGTGGACCGGGTCATCGTGCAGTGCCAGGACGAGATCGGTGAGCTGCTGCGGCTGGGTGTGCCCCGGTCCCGGATGGCGCTGGTCCCCTCCGGCGTCAACGAGGAGATGTTCCGTCCCGACGGTCCGGTGGTCCCGCGCGACCCTGCCCGCCCCCGGATCATCACCGTCGGTCGCATGGTGGAGCGCAAGGGCTTCCAGGAGGTCGTCCGGGCGCTGCCGGCCGTGCCGGACGCGGAGTGCATGGTGGTCGGCGGTCCGCCGGCCGAGCTGCTGCCCGCCGACGGCTACGCCCGCCGGCTCACCGCCCTCGCCGAGGCGTGCGGGGTGGCCGACCGGGTGAAGCTGGTCGGTGCCGTGCCCCGCGAGGAGATGGGCCGCTGGTACCGGTCGGCGGACCTGCTGGTCGCCGCCCCCTGGTACGAGCCGTTCGGCCTGACCCCGCTGGAGGCGATGGCCTGCGGGGTGCCCGTCGTCGGCACCGACGTCGGCGGCATCTCCGACACGGTGGTGCACGGCCTGACCGGGGACCTCGTGCCGCCCCGCGACCCCCGCACGCTCGGCGCGGCCGTCCGCCGGCTGCTCGCCGACCGGGTGCGCCGGTTCGCGTACGCGACGGCGGCGCTGGACCGGATCCGCAGCCGGTACTCCTGGAAGCGCTGCGCCGAGCAGTTGGGCGCGGTCTACGCCGCGGTCAGCACGGTCGCCCGTCCCGCACCGGCGGTGGCCTGATGAGCCTCTCCCACCTCGACAGTCACCTGGCGAACCTGGCCGCCGCGCTGCTGCCCTACCGGCAGGCCGCCGAACGCCTCTCCACCTGGGGCACCGAACTCGCCTGGACCCTGGCCCGCGGCGGACGGCTGCTGGTGGCCGGCAACGGCGGCAGCGCCGCCGAAGCCCAACACCTCACCGCCGAACTCGTCGGCAAACTCCACGACGACCGCCAACCCCTGTCCGCCATCGCCCTGCACGCCGAAACCAGCGCCCTCACCGCGATCGGCAACGACTACGGATACGACCACATCTACGCCCGCCAGGTCCGCGCCCACGGCCGCCCCGGCGACATCCTCCTGCTCATGTCCACCAGCGGCGCCAGCCCCAACCTCCTGCACGCCACCCACGCCGCCCGCGACACCGGGGTGCGGACGTGGGCCTTCACCGGCCCGGCGCCGAATCCGCTCGCCGAGCTCTGCGACGACACCCTCGCCGTCCCCTCCCCGGACAGCCAGGTCGTCCAGGAACTGCACCTCGTCTCCAGCCACCTGCTCTGCGAGTACGTCGAGCAGGCCCTGCCGCTGGTGCGGGACCTGCCGCGGATGGCCCCGCCGGCACCGCGCGGGGTCGGGCTGGCCGACCGGTTCGGCCTGGACGGTCGCGCCCTCGCCGCCGCCGGCAGCCACGGCCACGGCGCCAACGGGCACAGCCCGAACGGCTTGAACGGGAACGGCCGCGGCACCAACGGCCACGGCGCCAACGGCCACGGGAGCAACGGCCGGGGAGCCGAAGGGGTGGCGTCGTGAGCGGCCCGCTGGTGGTGGTCGGCGACGCGCTGCTGGACCGGGACGTGAGCGGCGCGGTCAACCGGGTCTGCCCGGACGCGCCGGTTCCGGTGCTCGACGAGCGGTCGGCCACCGACCGGCCCGGCGGCGCCGGTCTCGCCGCGCTGCTCGCCGCCGCGCACGGCACCGATGTCGCGCTGGTGACCGCCCTCGCCGACGACCCGGCCGCCGCGCGCATCGCCGAGCTGCTGACCGCCGCCGGGGTCCGCCTCTACCCGCTGCGCATGCCCGGTGCCACCGCCGAGAAGATCCGGCTGCGCGCCGGTGGGCAGACGCTGCTGCGGCTGGACCGGGGCGGCGCCCCGCAGGCACCCGGTGAGCCGCCGGAGGCGGCGCTGGAGGTCATCGCCTCCGCCGGTGCGGTCCTGGCCAGCGACTACGGCCGGGGTCTGCTGCGGCAGCCGACGCTGCGCGCGGCGCTGGCCGACGCGTCCGCCCCGGTGGTGTGGGACCCGCACCCGAAGGGACCGGCCGCCGTGGCGGGCGCCCGGCTGGTCACGCCGAACCTGGCCGAGCTGCGCCAGCTCACCGGCGACGCCGGTGCCGGCTCGGCGCTGTCCACCGCGACCCGCGCCGGCCACGAGCTGCGCCGACGCTGGCGGGTGGGCGCGGTCGCGGTGACCATGGGCCCGGAAGGGGCGGTGCTCTGCCACTCCGGCAGCACCCCGCTGGTGATGCCACCACCGTCGGAGGTGGACAGCGTCGAGGACACCTGCGGGGCCGGGGACCGGTTCGCCGCCGCCGCGGCCACCGCGCTCGCCGGCGGGGCGCTGGTCTCCGAGGCCGTCGGCGAGGCGGTCGCCGCCGCGTCCGCGTACGTCGCGGCCGGCGGGGCGGCGGGACTGCACCGGCAGCCGGAGGACCAGGGGCCGTCGGTCCCGGCGGGCTCCGCCGAGGACGTCGTGGCGAGGGTACGCGCCGACGGCGGCACGGTCGTCGCCACCGGCGGCTGCTTCGACATCCTGCACGCCGGGCACGTCGCCACCCTCCAGGCCGCCCGGCGGCTCGGCGACGCCCTCGTCGTCTGCCTGAACTCCGACCGCAGCGTCCGAGGGCTGAAGGGCCCGGAACGGCCGCTGAACACCGAAGCCGACCGGGCACGTTTGCTGGCCGCGCTGGACTGCGTGGACGCGGTGGTGGTCTTCGACGAGCCCACCCCGCACATGGTGCTGTCCCGCCTGCGCCCGGACGTCTGGGTCAAGGGCGGGGACTACGCCGGTGACGGCGCACCGGAACTGCCCGAGGCCGAGCTGGTCCGGGGCTGGGGCGGCCGCGTCGTCACCGTGCCGTACCTGGCCGGCCGGTCCACCACCGCCACCATCACCGCCGCGCGCCAGCGCGGCACACGTCTGATCAAGGGAGCAGCATGAGCAGGGATCTGAACTCCTCGGCCATCCTGGTCACCGGCGGGTCGAGCGGGCTCGGCGCGGCCGTGGTCGCCGCCGTGACGAAGGCCGGCGGCCGGCCGTACGTGCTGGACCGGCAGCCGCCCGCCGACGGGGTGCCGTGGGTCGAGTGCGACCTGGCCGACAGCCGGGCGGCCGAGGCGGCCACCCGGCAGCTCGCCGAGCAGGCCGGTGGCCTGGACGGGGTGGTCACCGCCGCCGGCATGGACGTGCCGGGCCGGCTCGGCGACGTCCCCGGTGACACCTGGGACCGGATCGTCGGGATCAACCTGCTGGGCACCGCCGCGGTGATCCGGGCGGCGCTGCCCGAGCTGGAGCGGTCGCACGGGACGGTGGTGACGGTGGCGTCGACGCTCGGAATCAAGGCCGTCAGTGACGCCACCGCCTACTGCGCGGCGAAGTTCGGCGTCGTCGGATTCACCCGCGCCCTCGCCGCCGAACTCGCCGGCCGCGTCGGCGTCACCCTGCTCATCCCCGGCGGCATGCGCACCGCCTTCTTCGACGACCGCGACGACCAGTACAAACCCGGCCCCGACGCCATCCTCAACGACCCCACCGACACCGCCGCCGCCATCATGTTCGCCCTCACCCAACCCCCCGGCTGCGCCGTCCGCGAAATGATCGTCTGCGCCGAACAGGAATCCTCCTACCCGTGATCCTCGTCCTCCGCGCCCTCGGCGTCGGCGACCTCGCCACCACCACACCCGCCCTGCGCGCCATCCGAGCCGCCCACCCGGACCAGGAACTCACCCTGATCGCGCCGGGGTGGCTCACCCCCCTGGTCAACCTCATCGGGGGCGTCGACCGGCTGGTCGACGCCCCCGGCCTGGGCCCCCTGGAGTGGACCGGCCCCACCCCCGACCTCGCGGTGAACCTGCACGGCCGCGGGCCGCAGTCGCACCGCATGCTCGCCGCCACCCGACCCGGCCGACTGCTCGCCTTCGCCAACGACGAGGCCGACCACCACAACGGGCCACCCTGGCGGGCCGACGAGCACGAGGTCGACCGGTGGTGCCGGCTGCTGGCCTGGTACGGGTTCCCCGCCGACCGGAGCGACCTGGCGCTGCGCCGCCCCGCCCCGGACGGCCTGCCGACCGGGGTCACGATCCTGCACCCGGGGGCGAAGGCGCCCCAGCGGCGCTGGCCGCCGGAGCGGTTCGCGGCCGTCGCCCGGCACCTGACCGCCGCCGGCCACCATGTCGTGGTCACCGGCAACCGCAGCGAGCGGCCGAGCGCCGATCAGGTCGCCCGCCTCGCCGGACTCCCCGCCGAGGTCGTCCTCGCCGGCCACACCGACCTGCACGACCTCGCCACCCTCACCGCCCACGCCCGCCTCCTCATCTCCGGCGACACCGGCATCGCGCACCTCGCCACCGCCTACCGCACCCCGTCGGTCCTCCTCTTCGGACCCGCCAGCCCCGCCCACTGGGGACCACCACCGGACCGGCCGTGGCACGAGGCGCTGTGGACCGGGCCGTACCGGGGCGCGCACGCGGACGCCGTACCGCATCCGGCGCTGGCGGCGCTCGACGTGCCGGACGTGCTCGCGGCGGTCGACCGGGTCGAACGCGGCGCCCGCGCGGCGGACGCGGTCCCCCGGCCACGTGACCAGCGGACACGGGACGTGTCCCCGGTCGGGTGACGGCGGTCACCGGTGGTTACCCGCCGGTAGGTAAGAGCATTAGCCTGGTGCGGTGAACGCGACGGTGGAGTACCGGCAGGAGTTCGTCGAGGTCGACGGCGCCCGGATCGGCCTTCAGGTGTACCCGGAGCCGGACGGCGTTACCGACGCCCCGCTGGTGCTGATCATGCCGGCGATGGGGGTCCGTGCCCGCTACTACCGCCCGTTCGCCGCCGCGCTGCGCGACGCCGGCCTGACCGTGGCGGTGGCCGACCTCCGGGGCACCGGCGAGAGCACCCCCACACCCAGCCGGGCCTGCCGCTACGGCTACGCGGAACTGGTCACCGACATCGGCGCGGCGCTCGCCGCCCTGAAGCCGCTGCGCGACGGACGGAAGACGGTGCTGCTCGGGCACTCGCTCGGCGGGCAGGCGTCCGTGCTACACCTCGCGCTGACCGAGGGGCACGAGGTGGACGGCCTCGCGCTGGTCGCGGTGGGCCTGCCCTGGTGGCGCCTCTACCCCGGCGCGCGCGGGTACGGCGTCCTGCCGTACACGCAGGGCATCGCGGCGGCGGCCCGGCTGCTCGGCGTGTGGCCCGGCTGGGGTTTCGGCGGCCGGCAGGCGCGCGGCGTGATCCGGGACTGGGCGCACACCGCGCGGACCGGCCGCTTCCCGCACCTGGACGGGGTGGACACCGAGGCCGCCGTGCGGGGGATCCGCACCCCGGTTCTCGCGGTCAGCGTGGACCACGACCAGTACACGCCCCACGAGACGCTCGACCACCTCTGCGGGAAGCTGGTCGCGGCGCCCGTCACGCGCGAGCGCTACACCGAGGCCGAAGCCGGTGCCCGCATGGACCACTTCACCTGGGTACGCGCCAGCGCGCCGCTGGCCCAGCGCGTGGCCCGCTTCGCGGCCGAGGTGTAAGGAAGGGCCCCCCGTTAACGCCTCGTGTAGAGCACGGGTCCCCTGTTAACACTCACTCGTCGGTCTCCACCGGCACCATCTCGCCGTTCCGCTCCACCCGGGTCTCCCCGTGCTCGGCCGGCGGTGGCACCTGCGCCGTCGTCTTCCGCGGGTCGTTGTCGGGGTGCATCAGCACCGCGTCGGTCGAGGCGGTCTTCTCCCGACTCTCCTCCGGCTGGGACATCCTCTTCCCCTTCCCTCGGCTGGTTCGGCCCTGCGACCTACCCGATACCGACCGGAGGACTCCTGCCCACCGACGTGGCTTGCCGACGGAAAGGGTCGTCGGCGATCCGGCCGGGCCGGAACCGGATGCGTCGTATCGGCTGGTGAGGGACGGGATTAGCCGGTCGGGCGGTGGGTAAGCCGCACCGCCCGACACGGTGGAAGGGGATCAGATGTCCGAACGGCACACCGCACTGCGCTCGATGCACGATCTGGGCCTGGCGGCCTGGTTCGGGGGCTCCCTCATGGGGGCTTTCGGCGTCAACGGCGCGGCGGCACAGATCAACGACTCGACTCAACGACTGCCGGTGGCCTCGGCCGGCTGGGCCCGGTGGACCCCGGTCAACGCCGCGGCCATCGGCGCGCACCTGGCAGGGGCCGTCGGCGAACTGGTCACCGAGAGCCCCCGGGTGGCCTCGCAGGCCGGCGTGGCCCGGGCCAGCTCGCTCAAGACCGCTCTGACGGTCGGCGCGCTGGCGGTGACGGGATACAGCAGACTGCTCGGCATGCGGCTGGAGAAGGCCGGCAACCCGCCGGTCGAGGGCACGACCGAGCCGAACCACCAGACACCGTCGAACGTCGCGTCGACCCAACGGCAGATGAAGCTTCTCCAGTGGGCGGTTCCGGCGATCACCGGTGCGCTGATCGTGATGACCGCGTACATGGGCGAGCAGCAGAAGCCGGGACAGGTGTTCCGGGGAGTGTTCGGCCGGGCCGGCTCGATGGGCTCGGCCAGGGGAATGCGGAAGATGGGGACGATAGGGAAGCTCACCACCATGGCCGGCATGGCTGCCGGCCGGAAGAAGGCGCATTCCGGCCGCGACTGACGCGGGGCCGGCAACCGGGCGGCGTCCCGTCGACTCCTCGGCGACGGGACGCCGCCCGGCGCCCGCGTCCCCGCCGGTCGGCGGCGCTGCGCCGCGACGGCGACAACTTCGTGGGAGTTGCTGCCTCCGGCGCCGGGGAGGGGACATCTTCCCCGAAGTTGCGCCGCTGTTCGGTCAGGGTGGCACGCATGACGGGGCCTTCGCCGGGCAATCGGCGGCGGTACGGGCGGACCGAGCAGCGAGGTGGCCATGACGGCGAACAGTGGACGCGGCGGCGGGGACGGGCGTGAACCCGAGGCCAACAACCCGTGGATCACGCGGGACGGCTTCGACGCGGACCCGCCCTGGGGTGTGGGTGCGCACGACCCGATGGACGAGGGCAGCGAGGAGACCGCCGTACCGGAGGGGCGGCGCGGGGACCGCCGCGCCGGGGAGCCCGGTGCGCCGACCGGCCCCGCCGGCCGCCATGGCTTCGGCCCGGTGGAGCCCACGCGTACGCCGGTGGTCGGGCCGGGCGCGCCGCCGGATCCGGCGCCGTCGAGGCGGTCGTTCCCGGACGACGCCGACATCGGAGAGAGGTCCGAGGACGCGCTGCGGACCCGGGGCCGGCGCTCCTGACGACTGCCTGCGGCCCGCCAACGGGTAGCGGGGTTGGGTACTGATCGACGTGGACGCGTTGACCTGACCCGCCGTACGACCTGACATCGCGACCGTCCGGGCTCTGCCCGGGCGGTCGCGGCATGTCCGCGTGCCACCGCCACCCGTCCGGCTCCGGACACGTACGCATCCACGATCTTCGATAAGCGCCCGATCCGCAACCCGGGGCGGCCACTTTCGCGGCTCGCGCCGAATTGCCGCCCAGAAATGTTACCGACTGGTAGACGACATGTTACGACAAGGACCTCCCATCCCCTCGGAGGTCCTGAATGCGTCTTCGGCTGTTCCCCACCCTCGGCAGCCTCGCCGCCGGCGTCCTGCTCGCGGCCACCCTCACCGCCAC
Organism: Micromonospora sp. NPDC049497; assembly: GCF_044465805.1. Lineage (NCBI taxonomy): Bacteria > Bacillati > Actinomycetota > Actinomycetes > Micromonosporales > Micromonosporaceae > Micromonospora > Micromonospora sp. NPDC049497. The sequence continues at coordinate 9,723 of NZ_JBITMC010000033.1, forward strand.
CCCCGCCGCCGCCGCCGGCACCGACTACGCGGCCCTCGGCGACTCGTACTCCTCGGGCGTCGGCACCAACAACTACGACGGCGTCAGCGGCTCCTGCCTGCGGAGCCCTCAGGCGTACCCGCGGCTGTGGGCCAACACCCACGTCGTCGCCACCTTCCAGTTCGTCGCCTGCTCGGGCGCCACCACCCGGGAGGTACTCAGTGGACAGCTCGGTGCGCTGAACTCCGGCACCGACCTGGTGACGATCTCCATCGGCGGCAACGACGCCGGCTTCGCCGACGTGGTGACGACCTGCCGGCTGGGCAGCGACAGCAGTTGCCTCAGCGCGGTGAACACCGCGAAGGCCTACATCACCACGACCCTCCCGGGCCGGCTCGACGAGACCTACCGGGCCATCCGCAGCCGGGCACCGTACGCCCGGGTGGTGGTGCTCGGTTACCCGCGCCTGTTCGAGCTGGGCTGGTGCGGCTTCGGCAGCATCAGCGAGTACAAGCGCAACCTGCTCAACGGCGGCTCGGACACCATGTCGAGCGTCATCTCCAGCCGGGCCGGAGCGGCCGGCTTCACCTACGTCGACGTACGCGGCCGGTTCGCCGGGCACGGCGTGTGCGCGGCCAGCCCCTGGATCAACGGGACCACCTGGCCGGTCGTCGAGTCGTACCACCCGAACGCCAGCGGCCACTCCTCCGGCTACCTGCCGGCGCTGAACGCCACCACCGCCTGACGGCACTCCGGTCCGGCGCCACCGACGCCGGCGGCCCGCCCCGTCGGCGGACCGCCGGCGTCACACCTGGACCGACCGGTCACCCGGTCAGCGTGGTCCGTCCTCCGGACTCGACGGCGGGTCCACCACCGGATGCCCGGTGTCGTCCACCAGGCCCGGGGCCATGCTGCCGCCGTGCGCGTCCTGCGCCTCCCGGGTGCGCCGCGCCGCCGCGTCCTGCGGCACGCCCGGCGCGTCGTCGCCCGGCCACCGCTGCTCCTGGTCACTCATCCGTGCCGTCCCTCCGTCGTCCCGAGTCCAGGCGGTACCCGAGCGGCCCGCCGGAAAACCCGGCCGGTCAGGAGGTGGCGCCGGCTCGCGCGTACGGCCCGGCGGGGAGGACGCCGAGCAGGTCGGCCAGGCTCGCGGCGTCGCGCTGCGCCTGGTCGTCACAGCAGTTGTTGAACAGCACGTGCAGCTCGTCGCTCTGCCCGGCCAGGTCGGTCAGCAGCTCCGCCCAGCGGCGCAGCTCCTCCGCGCCGTACGCGTAGCGGAACTTCTCCTGCTTGTCGCCGGTGTCCCAGCCCGTGCTGTGGCCGTGGAAGCGGACCACCGCCAGGTCGGCGGTGGACATGAGGATGGGCGGCACCGACGAGGGGTGTCCCTGCGGCATGTCCACGCCCACGTGGGACAGGTCGTGCTCGCGCAGGAAGGCCAGCGTGTCCAGCGCCGCCGTACCGTCGAACCAGGACCCGTGCCGCAGCTCCACGGCGACCCGCCACGGCCGGCAACGCGCGGCCAGGTCCACGATGCGGCGCCGGGCGGCGTCACCGCGGGCCAGCCACGGCGGGAACTGGAGGAGGACCGCGCCGAGCCGGTCGGCCGCCGCGAGCGGCTCCAGCGCCGCGCGGAACCGGGCCCACAGCTCGTCGTACGCGGCGGCCGGCAGGTCCCGCCGCCGGATCCGCTCCGGGCCGCCGGTCGGACGCAGGTCCCGCGGCAGGGCCGCGACCGGGGTCGGGTGGCCGGTGAAGAGGCGGAACGCCTTGACGTCGAAGGTGAAGCCCTCCGGCGTGGCCTCGACCCAGCCGTGCGTGGTCTCCGGCACCGGCACGGCGTAGTACGAGGTGTCCACCTCGACCAGGGGGAAGTGTCGCGCGTACCAGTCGAGCCGGCCGGCCGGCGTGGCCGCCGAGCGCGGGTACCACCCGGAGCCGCAGCAGCATCGCGTCGGCCCAGGAGGACGTGCCCACCTTAATCACACCCATGTCATTCAGTGGACCGCCGAACCGGACATTCGGCAACCGGTGGGGACACCTCGGGTGACGCGTGGGAGCCGGTCCTGTCGGTGGGCGGACCTATCCTGAGCCGGTCGGTGACGTCACGCGAGAGGTGCCTTCCATGACCATGTCCGAGCAGCTGACCACCGGCGAGCGTGCCGATCTCGTGCAGACGCTTCGCCGGCACCGCGGGTTCCTCCGGCAGACGACCGACGGGCTCACCGACGAGCAGGCCGCGACCCGCAGCACGGCCAGCGAGCTGTGCCTCGGTGGTCTGATCAAGCACGTGACGACCGTGGAGCAGCGCTGGATGCGCTTCGCCGTCGGTGGCGCCGAGGCGATGAACGCCGAGCCGGTCGACTGGCTGGGGCAGTTCCGGATGGTCGAGGGCGAGACCCTCGCCGGCCTGCTCGGGGAGTTCGACCGGGTGGCGGCGGAGACCGACGAGCTGCTCGGCACCCTCGACCTGGACACGGCCCACCGCCTGCCCGACGCGCCCTGGTTCGAGCCCGGGGCCAGCTGGACGGTCCGCCGGGTGGTGCTGCACCTGATCGCCGAGACGGCGCAGCACGCCGGCCACGCCGACATCATCCGGGAGACGATCGACGGGGCGAGGACCATGGGTTGAGCCCCCTGCCGTGCCGGCCCGGCACGCTCCCCGGCGCCCGGTTGACCCGCGTCACACCACCCCTCATGTGACGTCTGCCCGTCCGGCGGCGCTGATCGACACGAGATGAACGCACACCGGATGGACCAGGAAACCGTCGAGCGACTGCTCGGTGGTCCGGTCGACGACGCCCCGGACGGCTCGCGATCCCTCGTCGTGCTGCTGTCGGCGGTCCGCGCCGCTCCGCAGGTCGGCGAGCTGGCCGGGGAGGCAGCCGCGCTCGACGCGTACCGGAGGGCACGGTCCGGCGCCCCGCTCGGCGTACCGCGCACCGCGCGGCGTTGGCTCGGTCGCACCACCGTTCGGGCCGCGGTGGCGGGCGCGCTCGTCGCCGCCAGCGGCGGGGTGGCCTTCGCCGCCGCCGGCGGGGTGCTGCCGAACCCGCTGCGCGCGCCGGCGCCGACCGTGACACCGTCCTCCGCCGCCCCGGACGCCACCGCCGCGCCCAGCGGTCCGGGCCAGGGGCCCGCCACGTCGCCCGGCACGAACGGGACGCCGGAGCCGCCCGCCTCCATCGTGGGGCTCTGCACGGCGTACCGGGCGGACGCCGGGGACAAGCCCGGCCGGACGCTGGACAACCCGGTCTTCGGCGACCTGGTGGGCGCGGCCGGCGGCCGTGACCGGGTGGCCGGCTACTGCGACAGGGTGCTGGCCGCCTCGCCGGGCACCCCACGCGGCACACCCACGGCACGCTCCGGCAACCAGCCCACGGCCCGCCCGACCGCTCCGGAGACGCAACAGCCCTCGACGCCGACCAAGAAGCCGTCGGCGCCGACGACCGGCCGTCCGACCGCGGTCGGCACCGACCCGGGCGCGGTCGGCACCGACCCGGCCGCGCCCGGCACCGACCGGGCCACACCCGGCACCGTCCTGCGGACGCCGAGCCGACCGACCCGCTCGGCCGGCGGCTGAGCGGGGTCCCTGCCACCGGGTCGACGGGGAGCAGGTCGAGGTCCAACGGCGACTTCTACGGTGGCTGGATCACCAGCGACGTCACCGGCCCGTTCAAGGGCGCGCCCGGCACGCTGGGCTGGTGAGCAGGGCTGCGATCCGGGGCCGGTGACCCCGGCGGCGGACTGCTGGTAGCTTGCCCCGATGAGTCTGCGGCGTCGACGTGCGGCGGTCGTGTTCCGCCTGACGGTCGTCATCAGCGTGGTGGCCGGGATCGTCCTCACCGCGCTCGGGCCGGCCACGGTCACCGGCCTGCTGCCCTACTTCACCATCCAGAGCAACGTCGCCGTGGGCCTCTTCGCCGGGTACGCCTGTTGGCTGGCCTGGCGGGACCGCCCGGAGCCGCCGGCGGCGCTCAAGGGCGCGGTGACGCTCTACATCACCATCACCGGCGTGGTCTACCACCTGGTGCTGGCCAACCCCGCCAGCCCGTTCGCGATGCCGCAACCGGACCGCGCGCTCGGTGAGGCGCTGGGCAACCAGTTCCTGCACACGGTGGTGCCGCTGCTCGCGGTGGCGGACTGGGCGCTGTTCGACCGGCGGGGCCGCCTCCGCCCGAGGTATGCGGCGTGGTGGCTGGCCTTCCCCCTCGGCTACCTGGGGTTCGCGCTGGTCCGGGGACTGGTGGTGGACCGCTACCCGTACCCCTTCATCGACGCGGGCGAGCTGGGTTACGACGGCGTCGGGATCAGCGCGGTGCTCTTCGCGGTCGCCTTCTGGGTGCTCGGCCTGGTGTTCGTCGGTGTCGACCTGGTCCTGGGCCGGGTCGGCCGGGGACCGGCGCCCGACGATCCGGGCGTCGTGGATCGGCCGGTGGGTGAACCGGTGGGCTGAGGAAGCGGCGATGGACACCAAGGACGCGACCACCCGGGTGCTGGCGGCGCTGCTCGCCATGCAGCGGCAGTCCTGGGAGCAGGGGGTGGCCGCGCAGGCGCTGCTCGACCTCGGCCACGACGAGTTGGTGGTGCTGCTGGCCCACGCGGCGGTCACCCGGCAGCACGCCGACGGCCGGCTGGGCGACGTCGGCGAGGACGGCGCGGTCAACGGGGCCGCGTGCGGTGAGGCCGTCCGGCACGCCGCGACGGTCACCGGCGACCCGCGCTACGCCGCCGCGCTGGACGCCCAGCTCGACTGGCTGGTCGCCCGCGCGCCCCGGGCCGCCGACGGCACCCTGTTCCACGTGCTCGACAGCCGGCAGGTCTGGGCCGACACGGTGCACATGGTGGTGCCCCTGCTCGCTCTGACCGGGCACGCCGACCACGCCGCCGTGCAGGTCGCCGGCCACCGCCGCCGCCTGTACGACGAGCGCACCGGCCTGTACGCGGCCCGCTGGGACGAGGACACCGGGCGGCTCACCCACCCCCGGCCCTGGGCGACCGGCAACGGCTGGGTGGTCACCGGCATCGCCCGCGCCCTATGCCTCGGCGTCACCTGGCCGGCCGGCGTCCGCGACGAGTTGGCCGGGCACGCCCGCGTCGTGCTCGACGCCGCCCTGGACCACCGGGGCGACGACGGGCTCTTCCCCGACGTGCTGGACGACCCGGCCTCCTTCCGTGAGGCCAACGTCGCCCAGATGCTCGCGTACGCCGCGTTGACCGGCGTCGCCGACGGCTGGCTGCCGCCCTCGTACGCCGAGGTGGGCCGGGATCTCGTCGCGGCGGCGGACCAACGGGTCGACCGGTACGGCCTGGTCACCGGGGTGAGTGGGTCGCCGGACTTCACCGGTCCGGGTACGTCCGCCGAGGCGCAGGCGTTCCACCTGCTCGTGCACGCCGCCCTGGACCGGGTGGTCGCGGCCGACGGCCGGGACTCCGCGTGACCTCCTCCCACCCGCAGCACCAACCGTGACATCGCCGACCGCGACGCGGCGGCGTGGGGAATCGACCCCGGGCGACTCGTTTGAGGCGTCGGTGGGCGGGGACCCGAACAGGTGGACGGGAAGACGAAGACGGGAGACGTCCACATGCGCGCGCTGCGGTTGCCCGACTGGAAGTCCGAGCCCGAGATGGTGGAGGTCGACCAGCCGACCCCGGGCCCCGGTGAGGTGGTGGTGAAGATCGGTGGCGCCGGTGCCTGCCACTCCGACCTGCACCTGATGCACGACTTCGAGGCCGGGACGGTGCCGTGGAACCCGCCGTTCACCCTCGGCCACGAGAACGCCGGCTGGGTCCACGCCCTCGGCGACGGGGTGACCGGTCTGGAGCAGGGGCAGCCGGTGGCGGTGTACGGCCCGTGGGGGTGCGGGACCTGCGCCCGCTGCCGGGTCGGAGTCGACCCGTACTGCGAGAACCCGGCCGCCGCCCCGGTGCCCGGCGGTGGTGGCGGACTCGGGTTGGACGGCGGGATGGCCGAGTACATGCTCGTACCGGACGACCGGCACATCGTGCCGCTGCCCGAAGGGCTCGACCCGGTGCTCGCGGCGCCGCTGACCGACGCCGGCCTGACCCCTTACCACGCGATCCGCCGGTCCTGGGCGAAACTCGGCCCGACCAGCACCGCCGTCGTCATCGGCGTCGGCGGCCTGGGTCACGTCGGCGTGCAGATCCTCAAGGCCACCACCGCCGCCCGGGTCATCGCCGTGGACACCCGCGAGGAGGCGCTGAAGCTGGGCCAGGAATGCGGGGCCGACCTGACGATGCTCTCCGGAGCCGACACCGCCGAGGAGATCCGGCGGGCCACCGGGGGCCGCGGCGCCGACGTCGTGCTCGACTTCGTGGGCGCGGACCCGACCCTGGCGCTCGGCGCGGCCGCCGCCCGCACGGTCGGCGATCTCACGATCGTCGGCATCGGCGGCGGCACCCTGCCGGTCGGGTTCTTCTCGGTGCCGTACGAGGTCAGCATCCAGACCACCTACTGGGGCAGCCGGCCGGAGCTGGTCGAGGTGCTCGAACTGGGCGCACGGGGCCTGGTCAAGCCGAAGGCGACGACCTTCGCGCTGGAGGACGCCGTCAGCGCGTACCGGAAGATGCAGGACGGGACGATGGAGGGCCGCGCGGTCATCGTGCCGTGACCCCCGACCACGCCGCGACCGCACGCCCCTAGAGTGATCATGTGGTCGCGGCGCTGGAGCTCTACCTGGACACCGACGCCACCCGACGGATCCGGGTGCTGTGGGACGCGCTGGAGTCCGAGGGTGTGCAGAGCATGCGCTCGCTGCTGGAACAGCGCCACCGGCCGCACGTCTCCCTCGCCGTGGCGCCGCGCTTCGATCCCGACCGGGTGGCCGAGGCGCTGGCCGGCACGGTGGTGGCACCGCCGCTGCGGCTGGAGTTCCCGCACGCCGGGCAGTTCGTCGGCCGGGTGCTGTGGCTGGGCGTCGCCCCCACGGAGGAGCTGCTGGCGCACCACCGGCTCGTCCACGACCGACTGGCGGCGGCCGGTGTCCCCCTGGCCGAGCACTACCGGCCGGGGCGCTGGGTGCCGCACTGCACGCTGTCGATGCGGGTGCCGAACACGCTGATGGCCGCCGCCGTCCGCCGGTGCCTGGAGGTGCTGCCCCTGACCGCGACCGTGGTCGGCGCGGCCCTCGCGGACCACGCCCGGGGTATCTCGCGCCCGCTGCCCTGACCCGGAGCGCCGACCGGCGGGCGGTTCCGGGCAGGATGGTCCCATGCGTCTGGTGTCCCTGCTGCCGTCCGCGACGGAGATCGTCTACGCCCTGGGGCTCGGCCCGGAACTGGTCGGGGTGACCTTCGAGTGCGAGGTGCCGCCCGCCGCCCGGGCCGCCCTTACCGTGGTGGTGGGCGGTCGGGACACGCGGGGAATGAGCCCCGGCGAGATCGACGAGTACGTCCGCACCCGAGCCGCCGCCGGCGAGGACCTCTACACCCTGCACGCCGACGCGCTGGCCGGCCTCGACCCGGACCTGATCATCACGCAGGACCTGTGCCGGGTGTGTGCGCTGCCCTCCGGCCAGGTCGCCGAGGCCCTCGACCATCTGGGGGCCCGCGCCGACGTGTTGTCGCTGGACCCGTACACCCTGCCGGAGGTCCTCGACACGATCCTGGCGGTGGGCGCGCGGGCCGGCGTACCGGATCGGGCGGAGGCCCTGGTCGACGCCCTGCGCGCGCGGCTCGCGGTGGTGGCCACGGCGGTGGCCGGCCGCCCGCGGCCCCGGGTCGCGGTGGTCGAGTGGGTGGATCCCCCGTTCGGCGCCGGGCACTGGATCCCGGATCTGGTCACGGCCGCCGGCGGGGAGCCGGTGGCGGCGCGGCCGGGCGCCCGGTCGGTGCCGACCACCTACGCCGACCTGCGCGCGGCGAAGCCGGACGTCGTGCTGGTCACGCCGTGCGGTTTCCACCTCGACGGTGCGGTCGGGCAGGCCCGGGCGGTGGCGGGCGAGTTCCCCGGCACCCCGGTCTGGGCGCTGGACGCGGACGGTCTGATCGTCCGTGCCGGGCCCCGCCTCGTCGACGGGGTGGAGGCGATCGCGGCGGTCCTGCATCCGGACGCGATGCCGCTCCCGTCAGAGGGCGCGGCGGCCCGTGTCGCCTGAGCACTTTCGGTGGTGATGGCCGCCACACTCAGTGACGGTGGATATCGCGGAGCCTCTGTGAGGTGACTGCGGGCGCCTGAGCGCCCGATCAGCCGGCCGACGGCCCGACACTGAGCGCAAGCTCAGCCCGTATCGGGTGCGCTGAGTTGGAACTCAGCTGGCGATCTCGCGCCAGGACGGGCTGCTGCCGCGCCAGGCGCTGGCGAGGATGACGGCCGAGGTGCGGCTGGGGCACTCCTGCAACTTGGAGCGGCCCTGCGCGCCGCCGATCTGCGCCAGGACCTCCCAGCGCTCCCCCGCCCGACGGATGTACACGTCACGGCGCCCGCGGGAGGTCGGGTCCCCGTTCCACCAGTGCTTTTCGACGATCACGTGCCGACGGTATACGACCGATCCGCCGAACGGTACCGGCACCCGGCTCGTCCCGGAGCCACCCGACCCGACTTTCGCATGATCAGGCGGAACTTTTGCTCAACCGCTCGAAAGGCATGGACTCGGGGATCGAATCCGATTAATGTTTCGATCCATCACCCCGGTGTTCCAGGCGGGTCACATCGTCGGCGTCGATCGCCCCCCTGAGCCCCGGTCGATGGCCGACCGCTACCCCCACCACAGCTCCGTGTCCGCGGTCGACCGCCTTCACTCCCACCCTCCCGAGGAGGAACGATGGGCACACGGCTGCTGCGCCGATTTCGCAGTCCTGTCCTAGGTTCGATCGCACTCGCCCTGGCCGCCGCCGGCCTGTCCGCGACCCCGGCCGCCGCGGCACCCGCCCAGGAGCCGGGCGTCACCCTGCGTGTCTACGACGTGCAGGTGCCGCTCAACGAGATCTGCACGCTCAAGGCGGCGCAGACCCCGAACGTCGACAAGCTGATGTCCACGATCAACTTCACCTCGACGGCCGACTTCGGCTTCGAGGACTACTTCGTGGCGCAGGTGCTCGGCACCATCAACGTCACGACCGCCGGCTCCTACACGTTCCGGCTGACCAGCGACGACGGGTCGAAGCTCACCATCGACAACTCGGTCGTCATCAACCACGACGGCCTGCACGGCGCGGACCCGCCCAAGGAGGGCACGGTCAACCTGACCGCCGGAGCGCACCCGTTCCGGATCGACCACTTCGAGCGCACGGGTGGGCAGCAGATCACCCTGGAGTGGAAGACCCCCGGTTCGTCGTCCTTCGTCGTGGTGCCCAACTCGGCCCTGAGCACCGACGCCGGCGTGGTCCGGGTCACTGCCCCCGGCAAGAAGGAGTGCGAGGGGGTCTTCGACTCCCCCGGCGACGGCCTGCCGCTCAACGGCGTGCACCCCAGCTACACGCTGACCAACCTGCGGCCCAGCGGCTTCCAGCCGAAGGTCACCGGCATGGACTGGCTCGCCGACGGACGGATGGTCATCTCCACCTGGGGTGGCAGCGACCAGTCCGGCAGCTCGCAGGACGGCGAGGTGCACATCCTGAGCAACACCGGCGGCTCCACCGGCCCCGGCAGCGTGACCACGAAGAAGATCGCCGGCGGACTCAAGGAGCCGATGGGCCTGAAGATCGTCGACGGGGTCGTCTACGTGTCGGAGAAGCAGAAGCTGACCCGGCTCGTCGACACCAACGGCGACGAGGTGGCCGACCAGCTCCAGACGGTGGCCACCTGGCCGTACGGGGGCAACTTCCACGAGTTCGCCTTCGGCCTGCTCTACCAGGCGCCGTACTTCTACCTGAACCTCTCGGTGTCGATCAACTACGGCGGCAACACCACCGACCCGCAGCCGGCGCCGAACCGGGGCACCACCATCAAGGTGCACAAGGACACCGGCGCGCTGTCGTACGTCGCCGGCGGCCTGCGTACCCCGCACGGCATCGGCTGGGGACCGGAGAACGGCATCTTCGTCACCGACAACCAGGGCGGCTGGCTGCCCTCGTCGAAGCTGCTGCACGTCAAGCAGGACCGGTTCTTCAACCACTACATGAATCCGGCCGGCCCCTTCGACACCAGGCCGGTGACCCCGCCGGTGCTGTGGATGCCGCAGAACGAGATCGCCAACTCCCCCAGTGGGCTGGTGACGGTGCCCAGCGGCACCTACGCCGGTCAACTGCTCATCGGCGACGTCACCTACGGCGGTCTCCAGCGGGCGTTCCTGGAGAAGGTCGACGGTGAGTACCAGGGCGCGCTGTTCCGGATGACGCAGGGCCTGGAGGCCGGCATCTCCGAGGTCCACATGGGACCGAACGGCGCGGTCTACGTCGGTGGGCTCGGCGCCGGGGGCAACTGGGGCCAGAGCGGCAAGCTGCAGTACGGGTTGCAGAAGCTGACCCCGAACAGCACCAGCACGTTCGACATCCTCGCCATGCGCGCCACCACCACCGGCTTCGAGCTGGAGTACACCCAGCCGGTGTCCACCGAGACCGCCGCCGACCTGGCGGCCCGCTACAAGGTCAAGCAGTGGCGCTACCAGCCGACCGCCGGCTACGGCGGGCCGAAGATCGGTGAGGAGACGCTGACCGTCAGCGCCGCCACCCTCTCCACCGACCGCAAGAAGGTCAGCCTCACGGTGCCCGGCCGCAAGGCGGGTCACGTCGTGTACGTCCGCTCGCCGCGCCCGTTCACCTCGACCACCGGCGCGTCGCTGTGGAGCACCGAGGCCTGGTACACGCTCAACGCCATCCCCGGCAGCACCCCGCCGCCGACCGGCGGCACCAACCTGGCGCTGAACAGATCGGCCACCGCGGACAGCTCCTGCGCCACCACCGAGGGACCCGAGAAGGCGGTCAACGGCAGCGTCGCCGGCGGCAACGCCGACAAGTGGTGCTCGAAGGGCACCAGCAGGTACCTCCAGGTCGACCTGGGTTCCAGCCAGAGCGTCAACAAGTTCGTGGTGAAGCACGCCGGGGCCGGTGGTGAGAACGCCGCCTGGAACACGAAGGACTTCACCATCGCCACCAGCACCGACGGCTCGAACTGGACCACCCGCGCGACGGTCACCGGCAACACCGCCAGCACCACCACGCACGACGTCACGGCGGTCACGGCGCGCTACGTACGGCTGAACATCACCGCGCCGACCAGCACCACCGACCCCGCCGCCCGGATCTACGAGTTCGAGGTGTACGCCCCGTCCGGCGGCGGCTCCGGCACCATCACCGGGATCGGCGGCAAGTGCCTCGACGTCAGCAACTCGGCCACCGCCGACGGCACCAAGATCCAGCTCTGGAACTGCAACGGCACCAACGCCCAGAAGTGGTCCCGCGTCGGCGACACCTTCCAGGCGCTCGGCAAGTGCCTCGACGTCGACAAGGGCGGCACGGCCGACGGCACCAAGGTGCAGCTGTGGACCTGCAACGGCACCGGCTCCCAGGTGTGGCAGCCGCAGTCCAACGGCTCGATCCTCAACCCGCAGTCCGGCAAGGTCCTCGACGCCGCCGGCGGGTCCAGCGCCGACGGCACCCAGATCCACATCTGGACGTACGTCGGTGGTGCCAACCAGCACTGGGTGATCAACGGCGGGAGCGGGACCAACCGCATCCAGCTCTTCGACGGCGACGACCTGAATGCCTGGCAGACCACCGGGGGCGCCGCCGCCGGCTGGCCGCTGGCGAACGGGTCGGCGGAGGTCCTGGGCGGTGACATCCGGACGAAGCAGAGCTTCGGCGACTTCACCCTCCACGTCGAGTGGTGGCAGCCGACCTACCCGTCCACCGTCACCGGGCAGGCCCGCGGCAACAGCGGCGTCTACCTGCAGGACCGGTACGAGATCCAGGTCCTCGACTCCTTCGGGGACACGTCGCTGGACAACACCGAGGCCGGGTCGATCTACAGCCGGAAGGCGGCCGGCAGCAACGCGGCCACCGCGCCGGAGACCTGGCAGACGTACGACATCACGTTCCGGGCCGCCCGGTTCGACAACTCCGGCAACAAGACCGCCAACGCCCGGGTGACCGTGCGCTGGAACGGCACGCTGATCCACGACGACGTGGAGATCACCAGCCCGACCGGCGGCGGCGCCGCGGAGACCGCGTCAGGGGGCCCGATCCGCCTCCAGGACCACGGTGACCCCGGCGCCAACGTCCGCTACCGCAACATCTGGATCGAACCCCTGTCCTGACCCCCACCCCGAAGCCGCCCGTCCCCCAACCGGGGGGCGGGCGGCCCACTTTCCGTGTGTTAAAAGGGGGCCCTTCCTCTACACGAGGCGTTAACTGGGGGCCCTTCCTTACACCTCAGGTGCCGCAGCAGTTGCGGTCGACCGGGGACAGCGGGGACGTGCGGAGGATGCGGACCTGGCCCAGGTCGCCGCCGAGGGGGTCGGTGAAGCCGCCGTTGGGTTCCGGCAGCACCTCGACCGCCAGGGCGCTGATCGGCGCCTTGTCGGGCAGCCCCGCCGCGTCGAGAGCGCCGCGCACCTCGGCACCGGTCCAACGGATTTCACCCTCCACCGCGAGCGGTGTGCCGTCGTGGTGGCCTCGGCGTAGCGGGTGCAGCCGCCGCAGGTCCAGCTGGACGTTGCGGCGGGTGCTCCCGTCGGCCTGCACCACCCGGGCGTAGAGCACCGCCCAGAGACCGGTGTTCGGCGGGTTCGGCAGGACCCGGCGCAGCCCGGTGTACGGCACCGCGTACGTCGAGCGCACCCGGACCGCGCCGTCCGGCTCGGCGAGCACCGAGCAGGGCAGCTCCGGCGCCGGATGGGCGACGCCCTCCAGCACCAGCGACTCACCGAACCGGCCCTGCGCCGTGCACCAGAGGGGGTCGGCGTCCGGCCCCCGGTCGTGCCCGAGGCGGATCTCGTAGGTGTAGAAGGAGAACAGCTCCGGCGAGTTCGGGTCGGTGTTCGGCGGCAACGGCACCAGGAAGTGCCGGTCGCTGTCGGCGGCCGGTTCCAGGCGCTGCATGGTGGCCAGGCCGGCGAGGTCCTGCACCTGCCCGGGAGTGATCACGCGGATCGGCTCCGGGTCCAGCGGCACGCCCTCGACGGTCGCCGGGTCGGCCACCGGTTCGGTGCCGGGCAGCAGCATCGGGTCGGGGGTGACGGTGAGCGGCCGGACGAAGTACCCGTCCCGAGGGTCGGCCGGCGGCGCGGCGAACTCCAGCCACAGCCGCCGGATCCGGGGCGCGGTCGCCGCGTACTCGGCGTCGGTGGAGTACGGCGTGAGCGCGATGCCGGCGGCGACCACCTTCGGCACCTGCGCGGGCGGCGTGACGACCGGCAGCCGGGTCTCCACCGACCGCGCGACCGTGCCGCCTCCCTCCAGGGTGAGGGTCAGGTCGTAGGTGACCACCAGCTCGTACGGGAATCCGTCCGGGCCGAGCGGCACGAGCAGCGCGTCGAGGAACACCAGGCGGGTCGCGGACCGGTCGACCGCACCCCGGGTGGCCTGCACGTTGACGCTGTCCATCAGCTCGACGGTGCCGACGTCCACGGTGATGTCCGGTGCGCCGGGGGCGTCCGGCATGCGGACCGTCCGCCGGACGGACAGGGTGGGCGAGCCGGCGCCGCGCCACGTCCAGTCCCGGTCCAGCACCACCCGCAGCGCGTTGATCCACTGCCCGGCCAGCTCGGCCGGGTCCGCGAGCTCCACGCTGGACACGTCGGGCGCCAGGTGGTGGGTGAGCCCCGCACACCCGAACCCGAAGCGCTGCCCGGGTGGACCGAGCAGCATCGGGCCGTCGGCGACCAGGTCCAGCGCACCGGCGAGCCGGCCGAGCAGCGCCGGGGTGGGCGCGTTCTGCGCGGCGAGGGCGTGCGCCACGACCGCCTGGCCGGCCGGGTCGGGGCGCAGGAACACCGACCGCAGCTCGTCGGCGGCGGGCAGCGGACGCAGGAGGTCCGTCTCGGCAGAGGCGGTCGCGACCGCGTGCAGGTCGACGATCCGCGCCGGGCCGCGCCGGGCGGCGTCGCTGCCGAAGTACGCCGGGTCGTCCGCGCCGAGGGCCCGCAGTTCCAGGCGTACGTCGCGGGCGGTGAGCACCGGCAGCGGGCCGGTCACCTCCCCCTCGGCGCCGGCCTGGCCGGTGACGTCGACCGCCGTGTGATCGGCCCCGTCGACCCAGTCGAGGTCCAGGGCGAGCGGGTCGGCCGGATCAGCCGGGAAGGGCCGCGTGGTGGTGTACCACTCGACGTACCCGCTCTCGTCGCCGGCCGGGTCGAACGCCGGGGTGCGCAGCAGCACCCGGACGTGCACGAGCGTGGTGTCCGGGTCTCCGATCGCGGGGCTGCTCGCGGTGTCCGGGTCGGCGTCGTTGGCGGCGATCTGCGCGAGCAGTTCGGCACGGGCGGCGGGGCCGGCGGCGAACACCGCCTCGGGGTAGCCGAGCGGCGGTCGGCGTACGGTCACGGCCGGGACGCTGCCGTCGGCGCCCGGGACGACCTCGTCCAGCGGCAGCATCGCCGGGGGACGGTGCCGACGAAGGACCAGGGTGGTGGTCGGGGCCTCCCCCTCGCGGGTCGGCTCGGCGTCGACGGTGGGACCACCGCCGGTGGCGTCGGCGAGCCGGACGCGGACGTCGTACGACCGGCCGTAGCGCAGCTCGACCGCGTCGGCGCCGACCGGTACGGCGGTGTCGGCCTGCCCCACCGGGACGTCCATCAACCGTTGGTCGTCGACGGTGTCCACGACGAGCGACCCGCCGCGCCAGCGCAGGAACCAGGCGGGCAGCCAGAGCTGGCCGCTGTGTTCGGCGGGTACGACCTCGCTCCACCGTTCCTCGCGGGCCTCGCCGAGGTCCACGCCGACGGTCAGCGGGGCGTCCACCAGGGACAGCGACGTCCACCCGTCCGCGCCGGACTCCCGCACGTCGACGCGGTAGCCGAGGATGCCGCGCGGGGCGAGCAACGGGTCCTCGCCGTCCGGTGGGGCGCCCAGGGCCCGGTTCTGGCCCTCCAGGATGTCCTCGTCGTCCCAGCCGAGCTGGATACCCTCGTCGCGGGCGAGCGGGGTGCCGTCGCCGTTCTCGTCCAGCGGGTCGGCGCTGACCGGCTGCCGGGCGTGCACGATCTTGGCGAAGCCGTCGTCGAAGCGCAGCGCCTCGGCGAAGACCCTGTCGTAGTTGCCGAGCGCCCCGGCCGCGGTGGCGTCGGCCGAGACCGGGAAGAGCACCGGGGTGAACAGCGGCGGGTCGGCGTCGACCGGCAGCCCCGGTACCCGGGTGGCGAAGGAGCGCAGGAAGGCCGGGTCGGCGGCGGCCTGGGCGGCGTAGTCGCCGTGTCCGGCGAGGTCGACCCAGAGCCACCCGCCGTGCTCCAGTCGGCCCTCTTCCAGCGGCACGTCGAGCGCGACGATCAGCCCGAGCGCCTCGGCCAGCCGGGGCCGGCGCAGCGCGAACGCGATGGCCTCGCCCCAGCCGATCACGGTCGCGGGCGGCGGGGGCACCGGCTCCGGCGGGCAGCTCATCAGGCAGTGGTAGGTGTCGTCGGTGACCGCGAGGGACGTACGCGGCCGGACGAACGGGAACGACCGCCGGTAGCTGACCGGCAGGTACTTGCGCAGCTGACGGCCGAGGTCGCGGCCCTGCGGGGCGAAGGTGTCGCCGGCCGGTCCGTCCGGGATCTCCAGGGCGTCGCCGATGGCGGTGAAGATGTCCCGGGCGTGCGGGGCGTGCAGCGTGTCCGGGTCCTTCGGCAGGACCGCGGTCTGGTCGACGAGCGTGCGCTGCGGCAGCGCGCCGGCGCTGTCGGAGAGCGACACGGTGAAGGCGAGTTTCGCGTCGGCGAAGGCCGGCACCCCGGGCGGGGCGGCCAGCAGCGGGGCGAGCGGGTTGCCGGCCGGGGCGACGAGCAGCCGGATCGACAGGGTCCGCCCGGCGTGGTCCCAGCGTTGCAGGTACGGCACGAGGGTCAGTTTGTGTGCGGTGGCCATGGCGTACTCCTCAGAGCGTGACCGTGTCGGTGACCTGGTAGGTCGCGCTGATCGAGATGATCAGGAAGAGGTCGACCTGGAGCTTGACCGACCCGGTGTAGTCGCACTTGGTGGTGCCGGCGTCGTCGTACACCAGGCCCCGGAGCTCGGCCCGGAGCTTGACCTTGACGATCTTGGCGCTCTGGGTGATGTCGACGCCGGCTTCGAGGGCCACCAGTCCCCCGTAGCTGGTCCGGTCGGCGATGGCGTCGTACGCGAGCACGAAGCCGACGCCGAGGAACGCGTACGCCCGGAAGACGCCGATGGCGCCCTCGACGCCGACGCCGACGAAGGCGACCAGCTCGAACTTCTCGCTGGTGACCGCCCCGGAGACCGAGGTGAGCGAGAAGGTGACCTTCAGGCTGGCGATGATGAAGATCTTCGCCACGCCGACCGTGGTGACCGGGAACTTGCCCTCCAGCTCGGCGCCGAACACCGCCGACGCCTTCGCGCCGCCGGTGGCCAGGTCGATGCCGCTGCTGGCGCCGACCGAGAGGGTCGCGGTGATCTCCGCGCCGATGGGCAGGGAGAACTTCGGGAACGACACGATGGTCTTCGCGTCGAACTTCACCTCGTGCTTGGCGTTGGTCGCGCCGAGCGGGATCGGCCCCTCCACGCCCCGCGCGCCGAAGAACGGGATGTAGCGCAGGATCTCCTCGATCTCGGCCAGCAGCAGCGACCGCAGCTCGACGATCTCCGGCCGCCGGTCGGTGCCGCCGGCGATGCGCAGCTCCGACCCGGTCAGCTCGGTCATTCCGGCGATGTCGGTCCAGATGCGCAGCCCGGTGAAGTCGGCCGACCACCGCTCCTCGGTCAGCTCCAGGCGCAGCACCGAGCCGTCGTACCGGAGCTGGGAGCCGTGGCCGCTGCTGCCGGCGAGCCGCAGCGGGGTGGGGTGGTTGACGATCTCGACCGGCGCGCTGAGGGCGAGCCGGCCGGTCGGGCCGACGTCCAGGTGCACCGCGCCGGGGGCGAGCTCGATCGTGTTCGCCGGCGGCGGGAACGCACCCTTGGAGGTGGAGCGGGCCAGGATGTCGGCGAGCGCCGGCTGGTGCCCGGACTCGATCCGGCGCACCCCGGGCGCCGGCACCGACGGCCGGGGGAAGCAGAACGCGTGCGTCGGGGTGCTCTGCACCAAGGCGTAGTCGTGCGCTGGCGCGCTCGGCACGAGCAGGTCGGCGGCGTCGGCGAACCGGTACGGCCCGGGCGCGCCGACCAGCGGCGGCTCGGTGAAGACCGTCCGGTCCCCGGCCGCGTACGCGATCGGGTAGCGGCGCAGCAGCGGCGTACCCCGGTTCTCCGCCACCGTGACGGCCTCGCCGCCTCCCGGCGGCGCGGCGGCCACCGGCCGGACCACCACCGACCAGGCCCCGGTCTCGGGCAGCCGCGGCGTGCCACGGACGGTCGCCACGAACACCGGCGTGCCGGCGTCGTCGGCGAGCCCGACCTCGATCCGCTGGGCGCGGAACGGCAGGCCGCTGCCGGCCACGTCGATGACGGTGTCGACCGGGCCCCCGACCGGGCCCTGCGCCTCGATCAGGGCCCGCAGCGCGGACGCCGGGGCCGGCGTGCCGTTCGGCGCCACCTGCAACCAGCCGAGCACGCCGGTGGCCCGGGTCCGTCCGGGCAGGCCGTCGAGGGCCAGGTCGGCGTCGAAGTGGTACGGCACCAGCTGCGTGCCGCCGGAGCCGAAGACCGCGCCGGGGGCCGGCCGGATGGTCCGCACGTCGAACAGGCCGCGGAACAGGCCGGCGTCGAACGTGTACGGGGCCACGACGACGTCGCCGACGCCCTCGTCGAAGTACCGGTAGTCGAACAGGCCCGGGGTGAACGCCTGCCAGCCGCTGTCCCGCCGGATCACCCCGCCGCCGGGGCGGCGCTCGACGGTCACCGACCGGGTCACGCGGATGCCCCACGGGTGCAGCACGCTGTTGACCTTGACGACCTCCAGCGCGGTCCGGCCGACCACCACCCGGAACTGCACCTTCGCGGCCTCGGCGAACGCGGCGAACGGGTTGTTCCAGTCGCTGAAGTTCGAGCCGCCGTAGCCGGAGATGTCGATCCGGGTGACCGGCACCCGGGGGTTGGCCGCCATGTCGTTGTTGAAGACGGTCTCCACGCTGCCGACGGGGTCGGCCGTCGAGCCGAGCACGGACAGCCCGAGCGGCGCGCCGCTGGCGAGGTCGACGCCGTTGAGGAGTTGCCGGAGCCGCCCGTCGAAGGTGGCGGAGACCCCGCCGTCGTCGGGCCGGCCGCCCTCGGCGTGCGCGGTGACCTGGATACCGCCGACCGCGTCCTCGGCGGGGAACGCCGGCCGGGTCAGGCCGAGCAGGTCGGCCGGACGGTCGGCGGTGGCGTCCGGGCGGACCAGCACCGCGGCGACCAGTCCGAAGGGGAGGGTCGTGCGCATCCCCACCGGGGTGCCGTCGCGGAACGCGCCGACAGTCCCGTCGAGGGCGTCGGCCGGGACCACCGGCACCAGCTTCTGCGACCGGGCGCCGAGGGTGGTGGCACCGCCGTCGACGGCCGAGGCCAGCGGCGTCGGGAACCAGCCCATCGTCATGATGTCCTGGTCGGCGTCGAGGGTGCGCACCGGTTCCCACTGCACCTGCGGCAGGGCCACCACCCGCAGGTCGGCGACCTCGGCGCGGACGTCGAGCCCGTCGACACCGAACGGGGTGCCGCCCTGCCGGCGCTGCCCGCCCATCGCCACGCCCAGCAGGTCCTGGTTGGTGGACACGTCCAGCAGCAGCAGGCCGGGCGCCGGACCGACCACCTCGTCGAGGTAGCGGTCGACCAGGGCCTCGCTGAGCGCGTTCTGCTGCCGGGCCGCCTCCACGCGCTGGCCCCGCAGCTCCTGCTCGCGGCGTCGCGCCGCGAGCCACTCGGCGCCGGTCCGCTTGTCCAGACCGAGCCGCCCCTGCTCGACCTGGGTCAGACCCACGTCGGTGCCGTCGTCCCGGTCGTCCGCCGGACGCGGCTCGCCGGACGAGGCGGGCCGTCCGCTGACCGCGGCCGACGGGCCGAGCCGGCCGTCGAAGTCGACCGTCACCGCGGAGTCCGGCGCGGTCCACCCGACCGTGCAGACCAGCGCGGCCGGCGGCGGTTCCCGGCCGATCCGGGGACGGGTGACGGCGGCGTTGGCGACGTACGGGTCGGGCAGGATCGGCGCCCACCCGTGCACGCCGAGGAGCAGGTGCGCCTGGCCGGCCTCGACCGAGCGCCCGTCGCGCAGCGCCCCGCGCACGTAGACCAGGCCCGGCAGGGCCGTCCACACCAGCGCGTTGCGCAGGGCGAACTGGAGGTGCCGCCGGGGGTCCGGCGGCAGCGTCGCGCCGAGCAGGGCGGTGACCTCGCCACCGAGCCGGTGCAGCAGGAGCACCCCGCTCTGCGCCGGGGTGGGCACCGGCCGGCCCGCGGTGGTCAGCGGCCGGTCCAGCGCCACCTCCGCGCCGCCCTGCGTCATCAGGTGCTCGCCGTCGGCGAGGTGGCAGTTGTAGAGCAGGAAGAAGGGCCGGTCGTAGCTTTGCCGCCACGGCAGCCGGTGCCCTCCGTCGGGCAGCGCCCACAGGTCGTACGTGTGGTCCACCGGTGGACTCAGCGCGGCGATGCCCTCGGCGACCAGCATCGCGCCGGCCGCCGACACGGCCACCCAGGCCTCCGGCAGCTCGTGCGGGCGTGGGTCGGGTTCGTACCAGCGGGCGGTCAGGCCGGTGACCTGGAGCAGCCAGCGGGCGGCGGTCGCCGCCTCGCCGAGGATCGCCGGATCACCGGCGGTCACCACGGGCAGGCCGAGCCCGCCGCCGCGTACGGTCGCGACCCCGGTCGCCGCGTCGGTGGCCCCGAAGCGGACCAGGTCCGTGCCGATGGCGGTGGGGTCGAGGGTGTCCGGCTCGACGTCGTACGCGAGCACGAGCGTCCAGAGCCGGGGCAGGAAGGTGGTGTCGCCGGTGGCGGAGCCGAAGCGGAACCGTTGCCCCCACACCCGCGCCTCGCCGGAGTCGCCGTCGATCTCCAGCCCACCAGCGCCGAAGCGCAGGCTGACCGACCCGGGCAGGGCGGTGGCGGCGTCCGCGCCGGTGCACCCGCCGTCGCCGTCCGGCGGGGTGTCGGCGGCCGGTGCGACCTTGAGCGCGGCGGCCAGCGGAGCGGGCACCGTGACGACGTCGCCGGCCACGGTCGCGGCGCCGGGCAGGGTGAGGGTGCCACCGGAGACCTGCAGCCCGGCGTACGCGTCGGCGGGCAGTCCCCCGATCAGGTCGCCCCGAATCCAGACGGTGCCGGCGTCGACGGCGATCCGCAGGCCGGTCGGCCCGGCCGTCCCGGGTCGGGCGGCGGTGAGCACCAGCGCCGGTGCGGCGGCCCCGGACTCGCGCACCTCGACCCGGCGGGCGGTGAGGAAGACGTCGTAGAAGATGTCGGTGCCGCCCGGGCTCCGGAACGGTCCGATCCGGCGGCTGGGAGCCAGTCCGGAGAGCCGGTCGACGAAACGGCCGGCGAGCAGGTCCTCCCGCTCGTCGCGCCGGTTGACCAGCAGGGCGTCGGCGGGCAGCCGGGTGCCGCTGCGGCGCAGGGTGTCGTCGGCGAGGCGGGCGAGGGTGTCGAGGCCCGGAATCGTCCGGGCCGGGCGCGGGTTGCGGGATGGATCGGACACGCGCTCCTCCTTCGGGAGGGTGGCCACGGCGGTGGCCGGTACCGATCCTTCTCGTGATCACTCCCCGTGAGAGTCCGCTCGCCGACAGCACCGCTATCAACAAAGCGCCTCAGGTGCAAGGAAGGGCCCCTTCTTAACGCCTCCGGTAGAGGAAGGGCCCCTTTTTAACGCGAGCCGCACCACGGTTGCGAAAAGGCGCTGCGGCTCGCTCGGTGCGGCGACTACCGTCCGCACAATGGATCTGGAGATCGTTCCGCTGGCCGAGCGCCCCGACCTGGCGCCCCTGCTCGACGACTTCGACGGCGCCTGGCCGGAGTTCATGACCTGGGATCCGATGGCGTCGCTGTACTACGCCGTCGCCGACCGCCACTACCCCGAGTACGTCCTCCTCGCGCTGGACCCGGCCGTGCCGGGCCGGGCGGTCGCCCGCGCGTACAGCGTGCCGTTGCACTGGACGCAGGACACACTGCCACCGGGCGGGTGGGACCGGATCGTGCAGCGGGCGAGCATCAACCGTCTCGCCGGCACGACCCCGAACCTGGTATCGGCGCTGGAGATCTGCGTACGGCCGGAGGCCCGTGGTGGCGGGGTGTCCGCCCGGATGCTGGCGGCGATGCGCGCCAACGCCCGCCGCCTCGGCTTCACCGAACTGGTCGCGCCGGTCCGCCCGAACGGCAAGCAGGACCCGGACCAGCCGATGCGGGAGTACGCGTACCAGGTCCGCGACGACGGCCTGCCGGTCGACCCGTGGCTGCGGGTGCACGTCCGGGCAGGTGGCCGCATCGACTCCGTGGCGCCACGGTCGATGACCATCCCCGGCACCCTGGCCGAGTGGCGGTCCTGGACCGGCCTGCCCTTCGACCGCACCGGCCCGGTGCACGTGCCGCAGGCGCTGGCCCCGGTCTGGTGCGACGTCGCACAGGACCACGCCGTCTACGTGGAACCCAACGTCTGGGTCCGCCACCCCCTCTGACCCCACCCCTGACCCCACCCCCGCGATCTTGCACTTTCGGTCGCCGGGATGCGGCTTTCGCGTCTTTCGCCGGGGCACGAAGTGCAAGACGCTTCTATGTGTGTGGTGATCGGTTCGGCTGGTTGCCGTTAGGGTTCGGCGTTGGTGATCACTTGGGTGACTCTGCTAGCGATC
>NZ_JBITMC010000034.1:0-27534 GCF_044465805.1 Micromonospora sp. NPDC049497
GGCGTCCGGCCGACGACCTCACGAAGGCGTTGGGCAAGGACACCGCCCGCACCAACGGGCGTCGCTGACCCGACGGTCAGTCCGACCGGGGGCGGGGGGGGGGGGGGGCCCCCCCCCCCCCCCCCCCCCGCCCCCCCCCCCCCGCCACTCCCCTCATCGACCGGTGGCCACGTACGCGTCGATCTCCGCGCTGATCCGCTGCTTCCCGCCGATGTCGAGGAAGGACGCGGACACGGCGTCCTTCGCCAGCGCCGCCAGACCCTCCGGGCCGACGCCGAGCAGCCGGGCGGCCACCGCGTACTCGTCGTTGAGGGTGGTGCCGAACATCGGCGGGTCGTCGGAGTTGACGGTGACCAGTACGCCGGCGTCGACCAGCCGCCGCAGCGGGTGCTCGTCGATCGTGGCGACGGCGCGGGTGCGCACGTTGGAGGTCGGGCAGACCTCCAGGGCGATCCGGTGCTCCGCCAGGTACGCCAGCAGCTCCGGGTCCTCGGCGGCGGAGATGCCGTGCCCGATCCGCTCGGCGCCCAGGTCACGCAGCGCGTCCCAGACGGTCTGCGGGCCGGTGGTCTCCCCGGCGTGCGGCACGGAGCGCAGGCCGGCCGCCCGCGCCTGGTCGAAGTAGGGCTTGAACTGCGGGCGCGGCACGCCGATCTCCGGGCCGCCCAGCCCGAAGCTGATCAGCCCGTCCGGGCGCTCCTCCAGCGAGATGCGCAGCGTCTCCTCGGCCGCCGGCAGGCCGGCCTCGCCGGGGATGTCGAAGCACCAGCGCAGCTCGATGCCGAAGTCGGCCGCGGCCCGCTTGCGGGCGTCCTCGATCGCCTCGCAGAACGCCGGTGCCGGGATCCCCCGGTGCACGTGCGAGTACGGCGTCACGGTCAACTCCGCGTAGCGGACCTGCTGGCGGGCCAGCTCCCGGGCCACCTCGTGGGTGAGGATCCAGACGTCCTCCGGGTCGCGGACGAGGTCCACCACGCTCAGGTACAGCTCGATGAAGTGCGCGAAGTCGCGGAACACGAAGTAGTCGGCGAGCGCCGCCGGGTCGGCCGGCACCGGCGTACGCCCCTCGTGCCGGGCGGCCAACTCGGCGACGATCCGGGGTGAGGCGGAGCCGACGTGGTGCACGTGCAGCTCCACCTTGGGCAGTCCGGCGATGAACGTGGGCAGGTCGGTCACTTGTTCTCCTCGGCACGGGCGCCGGTTCGGGCGACGACGAAAACGCGTCGGAACGGGAAGTACACCCGACCCTGCCGCACCGGGTACGCCTCGGTGAGCCGTACGCCCAGCTCGGTCCGGAAGTCGGACCAGCCGGCGGCGTCCAGGGCCGCGCGGACCGGCCGGAGCGCGGTCCCCTCCATCCACGACAGGACGGGGTGGTCCGCGTCGGCGCGGGCCGGCAGCAGGTGCACGTAGGTAGTCTCCCAGGCGTCGACGGCGCAGCCGGCGGCGGTCAGCAGCGTGGCGTAGCCGACCGGGTCGTCGACCGGCGCCTCCCGCAGCAGCGGGGCGAGCGTGTCGCGCCAGGCGGGCCGCGCGGCGACCTCGCGCAGCGCCCGGTGCGACGGGGCGTCGAAGTTGCCGGGCACCTGCACCGCGAGCCACGCGCCGGCGGGCAGCTCGGCGGCCCACCGGGTGAGCAGGCGCCGGTGGTCGGGCACCCACTGGAGCACCGCGTTGCAGACCACGACGTCGGTGTCGGGGTCGGGCCGCCAGTGCAGGACGTCACCCTCGGCGACGCTGACCGTGGTGACGGCGGCGGCGCGGGCGACCATCTCCGGCGAGGAGTCCAGGCCGCGCACGCGGGCCGCCGGCCACCGCGCGGCGAGGGTCGCGGTCAGCGTGCCGGGGCCGCAGCCCAGGTCGACCACCGCGCGGGGCCGGTCCGCCGGGACCCGGGCCACCAGGTCGTGGAAGGGGCGCGAGCGCTCGTCGCCGTAGCGCAGGTACGTCACCGGGTCCCACATGGCGCCTCCCAAACCGTACGTCCGTCTTGTTTACCGTACGGCCCGCCGCGCGCCCCGGCAAGCGGATCACTAGGCTCTGAGTCATGGAGCAGCGAACCTTCCCCCGGCTCGGGCGGGACGTCGGGGTGATCGGGCTGGGCGCCTGGCAGCTCGGCGCCGACTGGGGCACGGTCACCGAGGACGACGCGATGGGCGTACTCGCCGCCGCGGTCGACTCGGGCGTCTCCTTTCTCGACACCGCCGACGTCTACGGCGACGGGCGCAGCGAGCAGCTGATCGGCCGCTTCCTGCGCACCCGGGGAGACGCCGGCCTCACCGTGGCCACCAAGATGGGCCGGCGGGTGGAGCAGCGGCCCGAGGCGTACACCCTCGCGCACTTCCGGCAGTGGACCGACCGCTCCCGGCGCAACCTCGGCGTGGACACCCTGGACCTGGTGCAGTTGCACTGCCCGCCGACGGCGGTCTTCGCCGACGACGCGGTCTTCGACGCCCTCGACACGCTGGTCGCCGAGGAGCGCATCGCCGGGTACGGGGTCAGCGTGGAGACCTGCGACGAGGCGCTCACGGCGATCGCCCGACCCGGCGTGGCGAGCGTCCAGATCATCCTCAACGCCCTGCGGCACAAGCCCCTGGAGCGGGTGCTCCCCGCCGCCTCGGCCGCCGGGGTGGGCATCGTCGCCCGCGTGCCACTGGCCAGTGGCCTGCTCTCCGGCCGGTACGACGAGCACACCACCTTCGCCCCCGACGACCACCGGTCGTACAACCGGCGGGGCGAGGCGTTCGACGTCGGCGAGACCTTCTCCGGCGTCGACTTCGAGCAGGGTCTGGAGGCCGTCCGCCGGCTCGCGCCGCTGGTGGGGCCCGACCGCACGATGGCGCAGTTCGCGCTCCGCTGGGTCGTCGACTCCCCCGGCGTGACCGTGGTCATCCCCGGGGCCCGCGACGCCGCGCAGGCCCGGGCCAACACCGCCGTGGCGGGGCAACCGCCGCTGTCCGAGCGCGAGCGGACCGTCGTGGCGGAGGTCTACGACGAGCTGATCCGGCCGCAGGTGCACCACCGGTGGTGAACGGGCGGACCGGCACGGAGCCGGCACGGAGGGAGAACACGATGAAGGGGTGGCTGGCCCTCACCCTCGGCCTGCTCGCCGTGGTGCTCGGCGCGGTCTGGACCGTGCAGGGCCTCGGCTACGTCGAGGGCAGCGTGATGACCGACCAGCGGATCTGGGCGGTCGTCGGCCCGGTCTCCGTCCTGGTCGGACTGGTGGTGATCTGGCTCGGCCTGCGCGCCCGCGCGCGCCGCTGACCGCCGGGCGACCGGACGTCGGGCGGCACCCTCCATCACGGACAGGGGAAAGCCCCGCATCCCGGGACGGGGTACGGGGCTTCACTGAGATCCGGGGGGCCGGATCACCCAATGGCCGGCGGCTGCCGACCGGCACCGCTCAGATGGGGCGGACCTGCTCGGCCTGCGGACCCTTCTGACCCTGGGCGATCTCGAACTCCACCCGCTGGTTCTCCTCCAGCGTGCGGTAACCGCTGGTCTGGATGGCCGAGAAGTGGACGAACACGTCAGCACCCCCGCCGTCGACGGTGATGAAGCCGAAGCCCTTGTCAGCGTTGAACCACTTCACGGTTCCCTGCGCCATGTGTATCTCCTTCTAAAACTGGCGGCCGAGCACGCCGTGCGGCCGATTGGCCGTTTTCGAGCAGCGGCGCCTGAGGCGGCCCCCATGAGGAGACTTCTCTCAACCCACGCCATCTCGCAACAGCGTGGATCAGCAAACCACGTGCGCAAAACTCTGCACAGACTACTGGACGAAATTCTCCGACATGTGACCTGACGGCTGCCGAAGATCCGCTGGGCGGGCGCTTGCCACCACGCGAAAGGCCCCCTCACCATCGATGCGGTGAAGGGGCCGGAACGCTTTTCCGCCGGTCAGTCGGGCCAGCGACCGGTGAACCGTCGTACGCCCACCGCTCCACCCCGGTCCACGGCCGCGCGCACGGCCGAGAAGATCGCACCCTGCAACGCCGCGGCCGCCAGGACCTCCCCCCAGCCGCGGTCCTCGTCGGTGGCGCTGGGCGCCTCGCCGTCTCCCGCGGTCATCTGCCACACCTTCCGGAAGATGGCGCCCGCGACGGCACCGGCGGCGATGCCCATCAGCACGCCGACCGGCTTGTACGCGGCCTTCCCGATCCGGTTGCTCACCTGCGCCTCCGAATAATCATCAGTACGACCACGGCGACGACCGCACCAGCCGCCAACGCCGCGAACGGGGTCGGGTTGCGCTGTACGACCTCGCCCCTCTCCCGTGCCTGTGCCCGCGCCACCTGGGCCTTCTGCGCAGCCTGCCCGCGCATCCGGGCGACGGTCTGCGCGGCCTGCTCCCGCATCCGGTCCTTCGCCTGGTCCGCCGACGAACGCAGGCGGGCCTTCACGTCCGCCTTCGCGGCCAGCGCCTCCACGGTCTCGCCCAGCTCGACCCGGGTCCGCCGGATCTCCTCGCGGAGCGCCTCGGTGTCGCCGGGACCCCGCCCGTTTCCCGTCATGCCCGTCCCCTGTCCTTCACCGCGGCGGTGACGGTGTCCACGTCCGCGCGGACGCTGCGCACCGTCGCCTCCGGCATCGGCGGGACCGCCTGGCTGACCTGCTTCTTACCGACCAGCGCCAGCACGCCGGCCACCGCGAAGAGCACCACCGCGACGATCAGGGCGGCCGCCCAGGCGGGCAGGACCAGGTCCAGCAACAGGATCGCGGTGGCGACCAGGGCACCGAGGCCGTAGAGCGCCAGCGCACCGCCGCCGCCGAAGAGGCCGATGCCGATGCCGGCGTGCTTGCCCTTCTGGGTCAGCTCCGCCCGGGCCAGGGCCAGTTCGTCGCGGACCAGACGGGAGACCTGCTCCGTGGCCCGCTGCACCAGCTCGGCGGTGGACGGCTCGCTCCCGTTTCGGGATGTGCGGGTATTCGCCACGTCAGCCATGCTGTCCTCCTTTCATCATCCCGCGCTGTATGCCCGGAGTCGCCCCCCGTCAATCCTTTCCCCGACGGGCGGACCGCCGTGTTCCCGGTGCCGGTTCGCCGGCCCCGGGGGAGAAAGCAGAAGCGTCGCGCTGCAGGTCCCCACGAAACGCCCGGTCAAACTTCCCGGGCGGCCATATCCCTCCCCCACCACACCAAACGCCCTCAGATCCCCAAGGTCACGCCCGGACGCCGCGCCTCGCGGACATCTCGGCCGTGGCGGCCTCGATCGGCACCCGGACTCGGCGCCATTCCGGCCAACCCTGGACCTGCCTCCCGATGACCGGGACCGAAAGAGATCTTGGCAGGAAACGGCCCCTCCGGGGACCATTCCGTACCAAGATCTCCCGCGAGCGATCGGGATCGGCGATGCGCGCGGCACCCGGTACAGCCGCACATCGGACACCCGGTGAGCGGGATGTGATCCACTCCGCTTCACTGAGATCGGGGTGTCCCGGCGCGGGGAAGCCCCGACTTCAATGAAGTCGGGAGGCGCGGAGGCGGAGGCCCGGGGCGCGGGCCGTCCGGGCCCGGGGGGGGGGTCAGCGGCGGGCTTCGGCGGGTTCGTCGGGGCCGACGAAGGCCTCGCTGCGGGCGTCCCCGTCGTCGCTGCCGCCGAACACCCGGGCATCGTCGGGCACCTCGGCGTCGGCCGGGCGGCGGACCGGGCGGCGGGGCTGCACCCACTGCCAGGGCAGGTCGCCACCGGCGTCGCCGACCTCGGTCCGCAGGCGCGGCATGGCCGTGGGCCGGTGGTCACGGACCCAGGCGACCAGGTGCTCGCGGACGAGGCAGCGCAGGTCCCACAGGCTGCCGGCGTTGGCGGCGCTGACCAGCGCGCGGACCGTGACCGTGCCGCCGGTCGCGTCGGTGACCTGCAGGACGCAGACCCGCCCGTCCCACAGTTCGCTGCTCTCCACCAGCCGGCGCAGCTCCTCCCGCATCGCCTGCACCGGGATCGACCAGTCGACGTCGAACTCGGCCGTGCCGAGCACCGCCGCCTCGGTCCGGGTCCAGTTCTGGAACGGCGTGCTGGTGAAGTACGAGGTGGGCAGGATCAGCCGCCGGTCGTCCCAGATCTGGACCACCACGTAGCTGAGGGTCAGCTCCTCGATCCGGCCCCACTCCCCCTCGACGACCACCACGTCGTCGAGGCGCACCGCGTCGCTGAAGGCGAGCTGGAGGCCGGCGAAGACGTTGCCGAGCAGGCTCTGCGCGGCCAGCGCCGCGACCACACCGACGACACCGGCACTGGTCAGCACGCCGGCGCCGATGCCCCGGACGGCGGGGAAGGTCATCAGCATCACACCGATGGTCAGCACGACGATCACGGCGATGGTCAGCCGGCGCAGCAGCACCACCTGCGTCCGCACCCGCCGGGCGTGCCGGTTGTCCGGCACGTCCACCCGGAACCGGGCGAGCGCGGTGTCCTCGGCCACCACCAGCAGGGCGGCGACCAGCCACGCGGCGGTCGCTATCACGGCGAGCACCAGCAGGTGCAGGACCACCTGCCGCCACTGGGTGCCCACCGCGTACCCCGTGCTGAACCGGACGGCGAAGTGCACCGCCAGGACCGTCGCCGCGACCTGGAACGAGCGGTGCGCGTGCTGGGTGAGCTCGGTCATCAGCAGCGAGCGCCGGCCGAGACGCCGGATCACCCGGTGCACGACCTCCACCACGAACAGGGCGATCGCCGCCGCGGCGAGCACGGCGACGATCGTCCAGACGTACCTCTGCACGTGTTCTTCTCCCTCTTCGACCGGGCGGCCCTGCTTCGGGCAAAAGCCCCATGGTGCCCGGCGAACCCGGAATCGACCAGTGTCAGACCTTGCGGTACCGGGACTGGAGGAAGCAGTAGAGGCCGAAGGCCGCGATGCCGAGGGCGACGAGCACGAGCAGGATCGGGCCGTACGACTGCTCGCGCAGCGTGCGCAGCGCGGCGTCGAGGCCACGGGCCTTCTCCGGGTCGTAGTTGACGGCGGCGAGGACGACCAGCGCGCCCGTGATGCCGAAGGCGGCGCCCCGGGCGGCGTACCCGGCCATACCGAGACGGCGCGCCAGCTGGCTGGTCTTCGGCGACATCTCGCCGGTCTTCAGCCGCTTCATGAACTTCTTCTTGATGCCGTAGACGGCCATGCCGATGCCGATGCCGAGCAGCACCAGGCCGGCGAGACCGACCAGCCACCGACCGCCGGTGGACTCCATCAGCTTGGCGGTCAGCTCCTCCTGCTTGCTGGCGCTGTCCGAGTTCGCGTTCGAGACGACCTTGTAGGCGGTCCAGGCGAGCCACAGGTAGACGACCGTGCGGGCCACCGAGAGGACGCGCTCCTTGGTGCGGTCGTCGCCCTCGGCGCGGTGGCCGGCGATGGCCTCCAGTGCCTGCCAGATGGCCATGGCCACCATGCCGACGGCGATCGCGATGACGATGGCCTTGCCCATGGGCTGGGCGGCGATGGTGCGCAGCGCACCGGACTGGTCGCCGTCGGCGGCGGGCGTCCCGAACGCGATCTGCAGGGCCAGCCAGGCGAACAGGAGGTGCACGACGCCGTAGCCGATGAAGCCGGCGCGGGCGAGGAGTTCCAGCCACCTGCTGTTCGCCGTACGGGCGGCGGTGGCTTCGGCGTTCCGGGTGAGAGACATGGCGCCTCAATCTCCGGATGCGAAGATTTCCAAACGTGGGCCACCGCCGCCCACCTGCTGTTCGAGGTGAATTACGGACGCGCCACGCGAATCGTGACGTTCTGGTCGGTAACGCTGTCGAGGGTCACGTTCAGGCCGGCCACCTCGGCGGCCTGCTGGCCTTTGGTCAGGGTGAGCTGCTCGCCGGCGACCTCGACGGTGACCTGGTCGTCCTGTGCGCCGACCAGCTTGGCCTCGACGCCGAGGATGTTCGCCTCGGCGTTGACGCCCCGGTCGAAGGTCACCGTGCAGGCGTCCAGGCCGCAGTCGGTGTCGGCGCCCTCGGAACTGCAACCGGCGAGCACGGCGACGCCGAGCGCCAGTCCGGCCAGCAGGCCGGCGGCCCGGCGGGTGGGGGTGAGCGGGGGGATCACGCGTCGGTTCGTCACGCCGCAAGGGTACGAGACGACGGCGACACCGTTAGGGTCCCGGCATGCCGTTCGACATCGCCCGCACCCGGGCCGCCTACCCCGCCCTGACCGAGGGCTTCGTCCACTTCGACGGCGCCGGCGGGACGCAGACCGCCGCGCCCGTCGTCGACGCCGTGACCGACGCCATGCGGACCGCGATCGGCAACCGCAGCGCCGCGTTCACCCCGGGCCGCCGCTCGCTGGACCTGGTGTCCGCCGCCCGCTCGGCGGTCGCCGACCTCCTCGGCGCGGAGCCGGACGGCGTGGTCCTCGGGCCGAGCGCGACCGCGCTGACGTACACCCTGGCCCGGACCCTCGGCGCGACGTGGCGGCCCGGCGACGAGGTGGTGGTCTCCCGGCTCGACCACGACGCGAACGTGCGGCCGTGGGTGCAGGCCGCCGAGGCGGCCGGCGCGACCGTACGGTGGGCGGAGGTCGACCCGGCGACCGGCGAGCTGCCGGCCGGGCAGTACGCCGACCTGGTCGGTGAGCGGACCCGCCTGGTGGCGGTGACCGCCGGCAGCAACGCGATCGGCACCGTCCCGGACGTGGCGGCGATCGCCAAGACCGCCCACGCGGCCGGTGCGCTGGTCTGCGTCGACGGGGTGCACTCGGTCCCGCACGGCCCGACCGACCTGGCGGCGCTGGGCGCGGACGTGCTGGTCACCAGCGCCTACAAGTGGTCCGGGCCGCACCTGGCCGCGATGGTCGCCGACCGCGCCGTGTGGGACCGGCTGCGTCCGGAGAAGCTGCTGCCCTCGTCCGACGCGGTGCCGGACCGGTTCGAGTACGGCACGCCGAGCTTCCCGCTGCTCGCCGGTGTGGCCGCCGCGGTGGACCACCTGGCCGGGCTGGACCCGGACGCCACCGGCGGGCGGCGCGAGCGGCTGCGCGCCGGGCTGACGGCCGCGCAGGCGTACGAGGAGTCGCTGCTGGAGCGGCTGCTCACCGGCCTGGCCGCGCTGCCGGGCCTGACCGTGCTCGGCTCACCGGCCCGGCGCTGCCCGACCGTGTCCTTCCGCCTCGCGGGGCAGTCGCCGCAGCGGACGCAGGAGGCGCTCGGCGCGGCCGGGTTCTGCCTGTCGTCGGGCGACTACTACGCCTACGAGTACTTCCGGATGATGGGGCTGCGGGAGCAGGGCGGGGCGGTGCGGGCCAGCATCTACCACTACAACACCGCCGACGAGGTGGACCGGTTGCTCACCGAACTGGACCGGCTGACCGGCGGTAAGCGCACAATGGCCGGGTGAGCACCCTGGTCGAGGACAACCCCGCCAAGCACCGCTTCGAGATCCTGGTCGACGACGCGCTGGCCGGATTCACCGCCTACCTGCCCCGGGGCGAGGTGCTGGTCTTCACGCACACCGAGGTGGACGAGAAGTTCCAGAACATGGGCGTCGGCGCGGCCCTGGTCCGGGGCACCCTCGACCAGCTGCGGGAACGCGGCACGAAGCTGGTGCCGCGCTGCCCCTTCGTGGCCGCGTTCATCGAGCGCCACCCCGAGTACCGGGACCTCGTCACCACCCAGCCCTGAGGCCGCGCCGGCTCACCGCCCGCCGGTGAGAAGCTCGGCGGCGGCCCGGGCGCCGGCGCGGGTGGCGCCGTGCGTGGCCACGTGCACCGCACCGGTCACCAGCTCCGGTACGCCCAGCTCGACGACGACCGCGTCCGGCCGGGCGGTCAGCGCACGGTCCACCGCCCGGCGCATCCAGTCGTGGCGGTGCAGGTCACGGACCACCAGCACCAGGGGGCGGCCGTCGGCGCCGCCGGTCGGGTCGGCGGGCACCCCGGCCTCGGCGTAGCGGGCGGTGGTGGTGCCGGGCCGCAGGTCGGCCAGCGGACCGGCGAGACCCCACGGGGTCTCCGCGCCGATCGCGATGTTGCGCGGCGGCTCGAACTCCACCACGTGCGCGGGCCCGGCCAGCGGCAGCGTCCCGGCGCCCGCCGGTGCGGTGGTGACCCGGACGGCGCGGCGGGCGGCGGCCAGGCCGACGGGCGAGCACGGGTCCGTGCCGAAGGCGCGCCGCGGGCGGTCCGTCCGGGCGGCCACCGTCCACGCGGCGAGCTGGCCGACCCGCTTGGCCGCCTCGGTGAGGCGCTCCTCGGGCAGGTCGCCGGAGACCACCGCGGCCACGATGGCGTCACGCAGGCGCCGGGCCGACTCCTCGTCGGCGTGCTCCCCACCGACACAGATCGCGTCGGCGCCGGCGGCCAGGGCGCGTACCGCCGCGCCGGTGAAGCCGTACCGGTCGGCGACGGCCCGCATCTCCACCGCGTCGGTGACCACCACGCCGGAGAAGCCCAGTTCGTCGCGGAGCAGCCCGGTCAGGATGCGGCTGCTGAGGGTCGCCGGCAGCTCCGGGTCCAGAGCGGGCACCAGCAGGTGACCGGTCATCACCGCCTGCACCCCGGCGGCCACGGCGGCCCGGAACGGCGCCAGCTCCACCGCCTCCAGGCGGGCCCGGTCGGCGGTGATCCGCGGCAGGTCGTGGTGCGAGTCGACCCGGGTGTCGCCGTGCCCGGGGAAGTGCTTGGCGCAGGCGGCCACCCCGCCGGCCTGGAGGCCGCGCACCCAGGCGGCGGTGTGCCGGGCCACCAGGGTGGGCTCGGCGCCGAAGGAGCGTACGCCGATCACCGGGTTGTCCGGGTTGGAGTTGACGTCGGCGTCCGGCGCGTAGTCCAGGGTCACCCCGAGCGCGGCCAGGTCGGTGCCCAGGTCGCGGGCGACCTCCTCGGTCAGCGCCGGGTCGTCGATGGCGCCGAGGGCGAGGTTGCCGGGCCGGGAGCTGCCCCGGGCCGACTCGATCCGGGTGACGTCACCGGCCTCCTCGTCGATGGCGACGATGACGTCCGGGCGTTCGGCGCGCAGGGTGGCGGTCAGCGCGGCGACCTGCTCCGGGTCGACCACGTTGCGGGCGAACAGCACCACCGAGCCGAGCCCCTCGCCGAGCCACCGGCAGACCCACGGCGGTGGGGTGGTGCCCACGAACCCGGGTTGCAGGACGGCGGCGGCCAGCGACGCAAGGTTGCCCACGCTCACGCTCCCACCTCGCCGCGCTGACGGAATCGCTCGCCCATGCCGTCGTACCCCCGTTTTCTCCGCGCCCCGGCGGGCCCGCCACCGGCGGCGGTGCAGCCATGGTCACACCGTGCGATCAAATAGTCAATAAACCTTACAGTTGCTGGGACGGCCGCCGCTGGGGAGAGTGCGGGGATGGATTCCGTGCTGCTGGCCGACGCGACGAGCCCGGCCGACATCCCCGGCGTACGCCTGCTCGGTCTGGTGGTCGGCGGCCTGCTGCTGCTGGCCGCGATCCGCGCGATGTTCCGCCGCTGATCCCGCCCCGCGCGCCCCCTGCCGGGCGACGCGGGACCGCCGGGCGGGTTCGACGACCACGTCCGGGGTACGGCTGCATCGTTGGACCGGTGCGCACGGCGGAGGGGACGAGATGAAGATCGGGTACTTCCTGTCCAGCGAGGAGTTCACGCCCGCCGAGCTGGTCGAGCAGGCGCGCGGCGCCGAGCGGGCCGGGTTCGAGGCGCTGTGGATCTCCGACCACTACCACCCCTGGACCGACGCGCAGGGGCAGAGCCCCTTCGTGTGGTCCGTGATCGGCGCGCTCAGCCAGGTCTGCCGACTGCCGGTCACCACCGCCGTCACCTGCCCGACGGTCCGCATCCACCCGGCGGTGCTCGCCCAGGCCGCGGCGACGAGCGCGGTGCTGCACGAGGGCCGTTTCGTGCTCGGCGTCGGGTCCGGCGAGGCGCTCAACGAGCACATCTTCGGCGACGCCTGGCCGCAGACCGACGTGCGGCTGGAGATGCTGGAGGAGGCCGTCGCGGTGATGCGCGAGCTGTGGGAGGGCGGCTTCGTCAACCACCACGGGAAGCACTACACGGTGGAGCACGCCCGGATCTACACCCGTCCGGACACACCCCCGCCGGTCTACGTCTCGGGCTTCGGCCCGAAGGCGGTCGACCTGGCCGCGCGGATCGGCGACGGGTACGTCAACACCTCCCCCGACGCGGAGCTGGTGCAGCGGTTCCGGTCCGGCGGTGGCGGCGACAAGCCGTGCCAGGCCGGCTTCAAGGCGGCGTACGCGGACAGCGAGGACGAGGGGATGCGGATCGCGTACGAGCGCTGGCCCAACGCCGGTGTCCCCGGTGAGCTGTCCCAGGTGCTGCCCTCGCCGCGCCACTTCGAGCAGGCCGCCCAGCTGGTGCGGCCGGAGATGATGAAGGAGGCGTTCGTCTGCGGGCGGGACGCCGACGCGCACGTGGCGAAGCTGGAGGAGTACGCGAAGGCCGGCTTCGACGAGGTCTACGTCGCCAACACCGGCCCGCACTGGCAGGGCCTCTTCGACCTCTACCGGAACGAGGTCCTGCCCCGCGTCCGGTGAGCGGTGCGGAGGCTGTGCGGCGGGTCGCGGTTTCGCCGGTGATCACGCCGGGTACCTCCGGCCCTCGATGAAGCTGTCCACGCACTCGATGACCCTGCGCCGCGCGGCGAAGAACCTCTTCGGCTGGACCGCGCTGCGGCCGAACCAGCTGGCCGCGATGCGCGCGGTGATGAAACGCCGCGACGCCCTGGTGGTCCTTCCCACCGGCGCCGGCAAGTCGGCGATCTACCAGATCCCGGCCAGCCTGATCCCCGGCCCGACCGTGGTGATCTCCCCGCTGCTCGCCCTCCAGCAGGACCAGATCGCGGCGCTCAACGAGCGCCAGCGACCGGAACTGCGCGCCGTGCGGATCAGCTCCGACGAGTCGCCGGCCCAGCAGGCCGAGGCGATCACCGAGATCCGCGAGGGGCGGGCGGAGTTCCTCTTCATCACCCCGGAGCAGCTGACCAACCCCGACCGCATGGCCGAGGTGAGGTCACTCAAGCCGGCGTTGGTGGCGGTCGACGAGGCACACTGCATATCCGCCTGGGGGCACGACTTCCGACCCGACTACCTGGCGCTGGGCCACCTCATCGAGGGCATCGGCCGGCCTCCCGTGGTGGCGCTGACCGCCACCGCCTCGCCGCCGGTCCGCGACGACATCATCGCCCGGCTGCGCCTGTGCGACGCCGAGGTGGTGGTCTCCGGGCTGGACCGGCCGAACCTGTTCCTGGAGGTCGCGCACTGCCCCACCGAGGACTACCGGTGGCGGCGGCTCATCACGCTGCTGCGTGACGACACGCGGCCGGGCATCATCTACGTGCCCACCCGGCGCTCCGCCGAGGAGTTGGCGGCGCGGCTCACCGACGCCGGCTTCCCGTCGCAGTACTACCACGGCGGCATGGCGGTCGGCGCCCGCCACGAACTGCACGAGGCGTTCCTCGCCGACCGGGTGCCGATCATGGTCGCCACCTCCGCGTTCGGGATGGGCATCGACAAGCCCAACATCGCCTGGGTGGTGCACACGGCGCTGCCGGACTCGCCGGACAGCTACTTCCAGGAGATCGGCCGGGCCGGACGCGACGGCGAGCCGGCCCGGGTGCTCCTGCTCTGGCGGGCGGAGGACGTCGGGCTGCAGCGGTTCTTCAGCGGCGGCCTGCCGGACGAGACCGAGCTGCGCGACCTGTCCGCGCTGCTGCGCAAGCAGGCCCGGACGAAGAAGGAGCTGCGCGAGGTGACCGGCCTGGGACCGCGCAAGCTCGGGCAGTACCTCGCCCTGCTGGAGCAGGTCGGCGCCGCCGAACCCCGGGCGAAGCAGCGCCTCGGCGCGCCGCGCTACTCCCCGGAGCCGGTGGACGCCGCCGCAGCCGCCCTCGCCGAGGCCGAGCGGCAGCAGAACGTGACCCGGTCGCGCACCGACATGATGCGCGCCTTCGCCGAGACCACCGCCTGCCGGGGCCAGACGCTGCTGGCGTACTTCGGCGAGCAGATGACCGAGGTGTGCGGGCACTGCGACAACTGTCACGCCGGCACCAGCACCGCCGACGACGGCGCGGTCGGACCGTTCCCCGTGCACAGCCAGGTCCGGCACCCGGAATGGGGCTCTGGCCTGGTGCTCAGCTACGAGGAGGACCGGATGACGGTTCTCTTCGACGAGGTGGGGTACAAGACGCTGTCCGTCAGCGTGGTGTCCGAACAGGGTCTGCTGACCCTGGACTAGCCTGAACCGGCCCCGCCGTGTCGTCGTCGACCAACCGGGGCGGGACGTGAACGACGAGCAGGAGGACGTTGCCGTGATCGAGCAACCGGCGTACACCGGGTTCGGTTTCACCGACGAGGAGTGGGGGTTGCTGGTCGGCCTCCCGCAGTCGGTGCTCACCGCGGCGAGCGCCGCCGAGTCCGACGGCACCAGGCGCACCATGGCCGAGAGCGCGGCCGGGCTGGAGACCATCTCCGCCGGTCGGGAGTCGGCGAACCCGCTCGTGGCCGCCGTGGCCGGGGAGATCGTCGCACGGGTGGGCGACCCGGAGGCCGGTGCGGAACTGCCGGTCATCGCGCCGGCCGACCCCCGGGCCCTCGCCGAGGACGTGCTCGGGCGCGCGAAGGCCGCCGCCGCCCTCCTCGCCGCCAAGGTGGACGAGGGCGAGGCCGGGGCGTACAAGCACTGGCTGGTGGCGATCGCCGAGCAGGTGGTGGGCGCGGCGTCCAGCGGCGGGCTCCTGGGCCTCGGCGGGGACGTGGTCAGCGACTCCGAGCGGCGGTTCCGGGACCGGCTCTCCCAGGTGCTCAACGACTGATCGCGGCACGACGCACAGGGGCCGCCCTCCCGAGAGGGCGGCCCCTGTGCCGTGCGGACGGTCGACTCAGCCGACGCGACGGCGGAACAGGACCCCGGCCAGCGCCACCGACACGACCAGGATGCCCAGGCACCAGGCCACCGCGCGAGCCGGCGCGGAACCGGCGGGGGTGGCCAGCAGCAGCGCCCGCAGCGTCTCGATGACCGGGGTGACCGGCTGGTGGTCGGCGAAGCCCCGCAGCCAGGACGGCATCGTCTCCACCGGCACGAAGGCGCTGGACGGGTAGGGCAGGAACATCACCAGGAAGGTGAAGCCGTTGGCCGCCTCCGGAGTGCGGGCGAGCAACCCGAACGCGGCGGACAGCCACGAGACGGCGAGCAGGAACAGCAGCAGCACCCCGGCCGCGGCGAGCCAGCGCAGCGGGTCGACGGCCGGCCGGAAGCCGATCGCCACCGCGACCGCCAGCACCAACACGGTGGAGACCGTGTTGCGGACCACGCTCGCCGCGACGTGCCCGAAGAGGATGGCGGTGGCGCCGACGTCCATCGTGCGGAACCGTTCCACCACGCCGTTGGTCAGGTCGGTGGTGACGCTGACCGCTGTCGAGGCCGCCCCGAAACCGGCGCACAGCAGAAGCACGCCGGGAACGACGTAGGTGACGTACGCGCTGCCGGTGTCGATGGCGCCGCCGAAGAGGTAGACGAAGAGCAGCATCAGGATCACCGGCAGCAGCAAGGAGGTCAGCAGCGCGTCGGTGTTGCGGCGGGACAGTCGTACGCAGCGCCCCACCATGACCAGCGTGTCGGCCGGCCGGACGGTCAGCTCAGACACCGGCCACCTCCCGGTCGGCCGGGCCCGCCTGCCCGGTCAGGCTGAGGAAGACGTCGTCGAGGGTGGCCGTACGGACTCCGAACCGGATGATCGCGCGTCCGTCCGGGTCCACCTCGTCGAGCAGGCGGCGCATGTGCGGGGCGCTGCCGTCGGTGGTGACGCCCAGCTCCAACCGGGCCGGGTCGCGGTGCGCGACCCGGTCGCCCAGGCGGAGCGCCGCCTCGGCGAAACTGTCCGCGTCGCGCAGCGTCAGCTCCAGGCGGTGATCTCCGAACCGGCGCTTCAGCTCGGTCGCGGTGCCCTCCGCGGCGAGCCGGCCGCCGTGCAGCACGGCGATGCGGTCGGCCAGCCGGTCGGCCTCCTCCAGGTACTGCGTGGTCAGCAGGACCGTCACCCCCGCTCCGGCCAGCTCGCCGACCACCTCCCACAGCCCCTGCCGGCTGCGCGGGTCGAGCCCGGTGGTCGGCTCGTCCAGGAAGATCACCGACGGCTCACCGACCAGGCTGGCGGCGAGGTCGAGCCGGCGGCGCATGCCCCCGGAGTAGGTCACCACCCGACGGCCGGCGGCCGACGTCAGGTCGAAGCGCTCCAGCAGGTCGCTCGCGCGCCGCCGCGCCGCCGTCCGGGAGAGCCCGGCCAGCCGGGCCATCATCTCCAGGTTCTCGGTGCCGGTCTGGTGGTCGTCCAGGGCCGCGTGCTGGCCGGCGAGACTGATCGTCCGGCGTACGCGGCGCCGGTCGCGGACCACGTCGTGACCGTTCACCCGGGCCGTGCCGCCGTCCGGCGCGGCCAGCGTGGCCAGGATCCGCACCGTCGTGGTCTTGCCCGCGCCGTTGGGCCCCAGCAGCGCGTGGACGCTTCCCCGGGTCACCCGCATGGTCAGGTCGTCGAGCACCCGCACGCCGGCGAAGGACTTGCGCAGCGCGACGGTTTCCACCGCCGCGGTCGTCACCGCCTCCATGCCACCCCACCTCCGTTACTGCGTACGACGTACGCTTTAATGCGTGCACCATACGCAGAAGCTAGGATGGCGGTCAAGACACTGACCGAGAGGCACGGATGAACGAGCAGGACGTCGACCTTCCCGAGAGCGTCGAGATCGCCTGGGGGCTGCGGGAACGGCCCGGCAAGGGGCCGAAGCGCAGCCTGACCCTGGAGCGGGTGGTGGCCGCCGCCATCGGGGTGGCCGAGGCCGACGGGCTGGGCGCGGTGTCGATGAGCCGGGTCGCCGGGGCGCTGGGCGTGGCGACGATGTCGCTGTACCGCTACGTCCCGGCCAAGAACGACCTGCTGGACCTGATGGTCGACGCGGCGTACGGGGACCCGCCCGCACCACGCGGCGCCGACGAGGGCTGGCGGTCGGCGCTGGCCCGCTGGGCGTGGGCCAACGTCACGACCATCCACCGGCACCCGTGGATCCGGCACGTCCCGATCGGCGGGC
Organism: Micromonospora sp. NPDC049497; assembly: GCF_044465805.1. NCBI lineage: Bacteria > Bacillati > Actinomycetota > Actinomycetes > Micromonosporales > Micromonosporaceae > Micromonospora > Micromonospora sp. NPDC049497. Next base: position 17,021 of record NZ_JBITMC010000034.1, read on the forward strand.
CGCCGATGGGGCCCTGCCAGGTCCGCTGGATGGAGCACGCGCTGGCCGCCCTGGACGGCACCGGCCTGCGCGGCGGCGAGCGGCTCTCCACCGTCATGCTGGTCAGCGGGTACGCGCGCAACTGGGCCACGTTGACCGCGGACCTGAGCGAGGCGGCCGGCCGGGCCGGGCTGACCCCGGACGAGATCGGCGTCCGCTACTGGCAGCAGCTGGCCCGGCTGACCCGGGACGGCCCCTACCCGGCGATCCGGAGGCTGCTGACCGACGAGTCGCTCGACCAGGAGGAGGAGTTCGACGCGGAGTGGAGCTTCGGCCTCGACCGCATCCTCGACGGCGTGGAGGCGCTGGTCCGGAGCCGCTCGCAGACCTGACCCGGGAGGCGGCCCGCCACCGGGTCATCCAGAATGTCGGGCACGGGGAGGTGCGGAATGAGTGTCTTGCGCGCGGAGATCATGGACACCGCCGTGGTGCCACCCGCCGACCGGTGGCCGTTCTTCCTGGACATGTCGTTCCGCGCCTCGGCGCCGATGGCCATGTCCAGCGACCACGTGTCGGACTTCCGGGCCACCTCCCGCCTGGTCGACCTCGGTGGCCTGCAACTCGTCCGGTTCCGCTACCAGTCGCTGACCGGCCAGCGCACCCCGCGGCTCATCCGCCAGGCGGACCCGGAGCTGTACCAGGTCGCGCTGACCGTCAGCGGTGCCAGCGCGATCAGCGCCCAGCGGCGGGACACCACCATGTCGCGGTCCGACTTCACCCTGGTCGACTGGGGTCGTCCGCACCGGCTGGAGCACCGCAGCCTGCACGGTGGGCAGGAGCTGGCCGCCTCGCTCACCGTCGGGATCCCCCGGACACTGCTGCCGCTGCACCCGGACCGGGTGGACCGGCTGGCGGCGGCCCGCATGTCCGGCACCGAGGGCCCGGGAGCCCTGCTGGCCATGCACCTGCACCACATCACCCGGTATCCGGAGCAGTTCCAGGCCACCGACGCCCCACGCCTCACCGACGTCACCCTGAGCCTGGTGGCGACCCTGTTCGCCCACCACCTGGACGCCGAGCACGACCTGCCGCCCGACATACGGCAGCTGGCGACACTGGCGCAGGTGCACGCGTTCATCGACCGGCACCTCTCGGACCCCGCCCTGACGCCGCAGGCCGTGGCCGAGGCGCACCACATCTCCCTGCGTACGCTGCACCGGCTCTTCGAACCCGACCAGGAGACGGTGGCCGCGTCGATCCGGCGGCGCCGGCTCGCCCGGTGCCGCCGCGACCTCGCCGACCCCCTGCTGCGGCACCATCCGGTGCACCGCATCGGGCGGCGCTGGGGGTTCACCGACCCGGCCCACTTCAGTCGCGCCTTCCGCGCCGCCTACGGGATGTCGCCCCAGGCGTACCGGGCCCTGCCGTCCGCCCCGCGCCGACCGGACGGGCCACCCGGGCCTCCGGGCCGGTGACCGTGGGCCGGTGACCGCGGGCCGTGGAGAATGGCGGAACGGACACGCAGAGGCAGGAGGCGGCGGATGCTGCAGCGGACCACCATCGACACCACCGTGGTGCCGGCGGGCGACCGCTTCGGGATGTGGCTGGACCTGGTCGCCCGTACGACGGCGCCGCTGCACATCCGGACCGAGCACGCGGACGACTTCTCCGCACGGGCGGAGCAGGTCGCGCTCGGTCCCATCACGCTGGTCAGCTATCGATACCCGTCGCTGGACGGCATCCGGACCCAGAAGCTGATCCGGCGGTCCGACCCGGAGATGTACCTGCTCGCGCTGGTCGGCACCGGCGACAGCGAGGCCACCCAGGAGGGCCGACGCAGCGTCCTGCAGCCCGGTGAGCTGACCTTCTACGACGGTTCGCTGCCGCATCGCGTGCGGCACGAGGGCGGGGCCCACGGGCGCGAGGACGTCCGGTCGGTGGTGGCGGTCATCCCGCACGCCATGCTGCCGCTGCCGCCGCAGCGGCTGGCGCCCCTGCTGGGTGGACGCATGTCGGGCACCGAGGGAATCGGCGCCCTGCTGGCGCAGTTCATGCTCCAGGTCACCACCCACCCCGAGCAGTACCACGCCGCCGATGCCGACCGCCTCGGCACGGTCGGGCTCGACCTCGTGTCCACCCTGCTGGGCAGGCACCTGGTGGCCGAGGACGCCGTTCCCTCCGATGTCCGTCGCCGCGCCCTGGCCACCCAGGTGCAGGCGTACATCCAGCGCAATCTCCGGGACGCCGGGCTCACCCCCCAGGTCGTCGCCGACGCCCACCACATCTCGCTGCGGTCACTCCACCGGCTCTTCGAGGCCGAGGAATCCACCGTGGCCTCGTACATCAGGGACCTGCGCCTGGCCCGCTGCCGGCACGATCTGGCGGACCCGGGTCTGCGCACGCTGTCGATCCAGGCGATTGCCGCTCGCTGGGGTTTTCCGGACAAGGCGCACTTCAGCCGGGTGTTCCGGGCCGCGCACGGCGTGACACCCCAGAGCTGGCGAGCCGAACGCGCAGGTCTGGCACAGATCGTCAACCGCCCGGCGTCCACGGTCAACTCGCCGGAGGCAGACTGACCATGACGCAGCCGGTCGCGAGAGGTCTTCGACCTCGCGGCCCGGCTCGTCAACGGGGGCCGTGGCGAGGCGCCCGCCGTCGAGTGACGGCGGGCGGCCGCCCGGGACCCCCCAGAACGTCCACTGGCCCCGGTCCCGTCCATGTCTCCCCCCAGGACCCGTGGGCGGGGCCGGTCAGGCGTCCTCCAACAACTCCAGCACCCGGCGCTCGGCCTCCTCGCGGGGCGTCTCCGGCGCCACCGGCGCCAGTACGCCGTCGTGGTAGAGGTCCACCACGCGGGGGTCCACATAGGACGCCCGCGCGACGGTCGGGGTGTTGCCCAGCAGCTCGGCCACGTCGCGCATCACCGCGGCGACCGCCCTCTTCCGGGCGGTGGCCGACCGCTGCCGGCCCACGGTGGCCAGCTCGACGGCCGCCCGCACCGTCGCGTGCCAGGTACGGAAGTCCTTCGCGGTCATCTCCCCGCCGCTGGCCTCGCGCAGGTACTCGTTGACCTCGTCGCTGCGGACGTCACGCCAGAGCTCGCCGTCCCAGTAGCCGAAGAGGCGCTCCTCGGCCCGGCGCCGGCGGCGCAGGTTCGTCAGCACCCGGCACAGCTCCGGGTCCTCGATCCGGCGTACCTGCTCGATGCCGCCCTTGGCCGGAAACTCGAAGACGACACAGCCGCCCCGGGATCGGGCGTGCTCGGGACGCAGGGTGGACACCCCGAACGTGGGGTCGTCGCCGGAGGCGTACTGGTCACTGCCCACCCGGAACATGCCCATGTCGAGCAGGCGGGTGACCGTGGCCAGGACCCGGTCGCGGCTCAGGCCCCGGCCGGTGAGGTCGTTGCCGACCCGCTCACGCAGGACCGGGAGCCGGCGGGCCACCTCCAGGACGTGGTCGAACTTGGCCTCGTCGCGCTTCTCCCGCCACGCCGGGTGGTAGAGGTACTGCTTGCGGCCGGCCGCGTCGATGCCGGTGGCCTGGATGTGTCCGTTCGGGTACGGCGAGATCCACACGTCCTGCCAGGCGGGCGGGATGACGAGGTCCCGTAGCCGGGCGAGCGTCTCCGGGTCGCGGACCTGCTCACCGGAGGGGTCGAGGAACAGCCAGCCCTTGCCGCGCCGGCGGCGTCCGTACCCCGGCCTGCCCGGATCACTACGCCGCAACCGCACCGGAGACCCGCACCGTCCGTTCCACCTCGTGCACGGCGGCGAGCACCTCGTCGACCGGAAGCGCCGCCAACGTCGGATGGCTTCCTACCCCGTCCCACCTGCTCCAATCACCGTCTCCGATCCACAGCACGCGGTGCCGTGGGCGGTCCGGTGGTGGTCCCCAGTGGGCGGGGCTGGCGGGTCCGAAGAGGAGGACCGAGGGGGTGCGGTAGGCGGTGGCGAGGTGGGCTATGCCGGTGTCGCCGGAGATGAGGAGGCGGGCGTGGGCGGTGAGGGTGGCGAGGTCGTGCAGGTCGGTGTGGCCGGCGAGGACGGCCTCGGTGGGGAGGTCGGCGAGGTGGGCGACGTGGTGGGCCAGGGGGCGTTCGGTGGGGTCGCCGGTGACGACGAGGTGGTGGCCGGCGGCGGTGAGGTGCCGGGCGACGGCGGCGAACCGTTCCGGCGGCCAGCGCTTCGCGGGCACCTTGGAGCCGGGGTGCAGCACGGTCACCCCGGTCGGCACCCGACCCGGCGGCGGCCGGCGCAGCGCCAGGTCGGTCGGGTCGGCCTCGATCCCGTACGCCCCGAGGAGCCGGCACCAGCGGTGCACCTCGTGTTCGGCGTCGTCCCACGCCGGTCCGTCGTGGTGGTCGGCGTCGACGTTGGCGTAGGCGAGGAGGCGGCGGGGTCGGGTGGCGGCGAGCATGCGGTGCGACTGGGGGCCCCGCCCGTGCAGGTTCACCGCCAGGTCGGGGGCGGGGCCGGTCCAGTGCAGGGGGCCGAGGCCGGGGGCGTCGATGATCCGGTCGACGCCCCCGATCAGGTCCACCAGGGGGGTGAGCCAGGCTGGCGCGGCCAGCGCGATTTCCTCGTGGGGGTGGGTGGTGCGCAGGGCGCGCAGGGCGGGTGTGGTGGTGGCGAGGTCGCCGACGCCGAGGGCGCGCAGGACGAGGATCACGGGTAGGAGGATTCCTGTTCGGCGCAGACGATCATTTCGCGGACGGCGCAGCCGGGGGGTTGGGTGAGGGCGAACATGATGGCGGCGGCGGTGTCGGTGGGGTCGTTGAGGATGGCGTCGGGGCCGGGTTTGTACTGGTCGTCGCGGTCGTCGAAGAAGGCGGTGCGCATGCCGCCGGGGATGAGCAGGGTGACGCCGACGCGGCCGGCGAGTTCGGCGGCGAGGGCGCGGGTGAATCCGACGACGCCGAACTTCGCCGCGCAGTAGGCGGTGGCGTCACTGACGGCCTTGATCCCGAGCGTCGACGCCACCGTCACCACCGTCCCTTGGGAGGCCTGCAGGAACGGCAGCGCCGCCCGGATCACGGCGGCGGTGCCGAGCAGGTTGACCGCCACGATCCGGTCCCATGTCTCGGCCGGCACGTCGGTGAGCTTGCCCGGCACGTCCATGCCGGCGGCGGTGACCACGGCGTCCAGCCCGCCGGAGCGTTCGGCGAGCTGTACCGTGGCCGCCTCAGCGGCCCGGCTGTCGGCCAGGTCGCACTCCACCCACGGCACCCCGTCGGCGGGCGGACGCCGGTCCAGCACCACCGGACGCCCCCCGGCGCGGGCCACCGCCGCCACCACCGCCGCGCCCAGACCGCTGGAACCGCCGGTGACCAGCACCGTCGACCCGACGCCGCGCGCCCCGGCGCTCATGCCGGCACTCCGCTGCGCTCCGTGCCGCCATGAGGCACCGCCGCACCGTGCTGATGATTCGCTCGCTCCCGCTCGCTCATGCCGGCACTCCGCTGCGCGCTCATCGCGTCCCTTCCGGCGTCTGCGGGCGGCGCAGCACGGAACCGGCCGCCGGCACCGTGTCGGTGAGCCGGGTCCCGGCCGGTGGGGACCCGTCCGTGCCACGCGAGCGGGCCGCGGCGATCATGCTGGTCGTCGAGCGGCCGTCGAGGTACGGCACCACGACCGTGTGTCCGCCCCAGCGACGCAGGATCTCCGCCTCCGGCAGCACCGGGTCGCCACCGCCGGTGACGTAGTCGCCGCCCTTGACCCAGATGTCCGGCCGCAGCCAGGACAGTGCCCCGTGCGGTGTCGGCTCGTCGAAGATCATGACCGCGTCGACGCAGCTCAGCGCCGCCAACAGCCGGCTGCGGTCGCCCTGCGGCACCACCGGCCGATCCGGTCCCTTCAGTCCGGTCACGCTGGCATCGGAGTTGAGGCAGACCACCAGGCAGTCACCGAGTTGCCGGGCCGCCTGGAGGGTCGCCACGTGACCAGCGTGCAGCAGGTCGAAGCAGCCCCCGGTGGCCACCACCGTGCCGCCGGCCGCGCGTACCTCGGAGACCACGGCGGCGGCCGCCACCACGCCGACGCGGTCCGCCCCCGGGCCGGACACCGTGTCCGGGAACGGCCGCACCGGCGGTGGCAGCGCCGTCGCCACTCCCCCACCCGCGACGTACGCCGTCGCCTCGGTGACCGCCTCCTGCACCGCCTCGGACACCAGCGCGCCCCGCGCGAGGGCGAGGGTGGCGGTGACCGCGAACCGGTCCCCGGCTCCGCAGGTGTCCCCGTCGGCGGTGGCCGGTGCCGGCACCACCAACGGCGTCGACCCGGCGTGGCAGAGCAGTGCGCCGTCCCCGCCGAGGGTCACCGCGACGGCACCGGCCCGCCAGCGCCGGCGCAGCCCCTGCGCACCCCGGGACGCGGTGGCCAACCGGCTCGCTCCCGGGGGCGCCTTGGCCAACTCGCGGACCTCGGACTCGTTCGGGGTGACCAGGTGCACTCCGGGCACCGCCGCCGGGCCGCGCGGATGCGGATCCCAGACCACCGGCGCGCGGGTGGCGGCCAGCGCGGCCCGCAGGGCGGGTTGCCGGGCCACGCCGCGGCCGTAGTCGCTGACCAGCACGGCGGTCGCGTTCGCGATCACCCGCAGGACCGCGTCGGACGGTTCGCCCGGCTCCCCCGGGGCACCGCCCCGGTCGTGGCGCAGCAGCACGCGGCCCCGGGCGTGCAGCCGGACCTTCTCCGGGGTGGCACCGCGCAGGCCCAGCGCGTACACCTGCACCCCGGCGGCGGCGAGCAGCGAGCTGAGGCGGGCACCACCGGCGTCGTCGGCCAGCGCGGTCACCAGCACCACCTCGGTGCCCTGCGCCGCGGCGGCGAACACCGCCGCGAGGCCGGCGCCGCCGGGCCGGTCGGAGTACGCGGTCTCGTCGAGCACCGGCACCGGCGAGTCCGGACAGAGCCGGTTCACCACCCCCTCGACATCCCGGTCGAGCAGGGTGTCACCGACCACCACCAGGGGTCCCGTCACGCTTCCCTCCCCATTCACGCCTCCATGTGCGGGCTCGTGTCCCCGTCCAGCACCACCTCGACACCGGTCCGGACCGGTCCGGAGCGGGGGTGTGCGGTGGACACCCGGTGCGGTGCCCGGCCGACCGGGGCGGCGACGGCCCCGGGCAGTGCCAGTTCGACGTACTCGCAGAGCAGGTGGCTGGTGACCAGGTGGAGTTCCTGGACGACCTGGCTGTCGGCGGACTCGATGGCGAGGGCGTCGTGGCACGCCTCGGCCAGGGGGTTGGGCACGGGTCCGGTGAGCGCCCAGGTGCGGATGTCGAGCTCGCGGGCGGCGTGGGTGGCGTGCAGGAGGTTGGGGCTGGCGCCGCTGGTGGACATGAGCAGGAGGATGTCGCCGGGGCGGCCGTGGGCGCGGACCTGGCGGGCGTAGATGTGGTCGTATCCGTAGTCGTTGCCGATGGCGGTGAGGGCGCTGGTTTCGGCGTGCAGGGCGATGGCGGACAGGGGTTGGCGGTCGTCGTGGAGTTTGCCGACGAGTTCGGCGGTGAGGTGTTGGGCTTCGGCGGCGCTGCCGCCGTTGCCGGCCACCAGCAGCCGTCCGCCCCGGGCCAGGGTCCAGGCGAGTTCGGTGCCCCAGGTGGAGAGGCGTTCGGCGGCCTGTCGGTAGGGCAGCAGCGCGGCGGCCAGGTTCGCCAGGTGACAGTCGACGAGCGTCGGCCCGGTCATCCGGCCACCACCCGGATGGGCCGGCGGACCGCGGCCACCTCCTCGTAGACCGCGGCCAGGCGCTCCGCCGTCGCCGCCCACGAGTACGTCCGGCGGGCCCGTTCCCGCGCCGCGGTCGCGTACGCGAACCGCCGGATCCGGTCGTCGAGGAGGCGCTGGATCGCCTCACCCAGGGCGCGCGGATCCCGGGCCGGCACGAGGTCACCGGTGACGCCCTCGACCACGGTGTCCTTGATGCCGCCCACGGCGGTGCCGACGACGGGCACCCCGCAGGCCATCGCCTCCAGCGGGGTCAGGCCGAACGGCTCGTACCAGGGGGCGGCGACCAGCAGGTCCGCCGACCGGTACCAGCGGCCCATCTCCTCGCGGGGCACGGCACCGACCAGCTTCACCCGGTCGGCCACACCGCAGGTGTCCGCGAGGGCCCGCAGCCGCCGGGCGTACGGGTCGCTCTCCAGCAGGCCGGCCGGTGGTCCGCCGACCACCACGCACTCGGCGTCCGGCACGTGCGCCATCGCCCGGATGACGGTCTGGAAGCCCTTGCGTTCCACCAGCCGGCCGACGGTGAGGATGCGCGGCCGGTCGTCGTCCCGGTCGGCGGCGGGGCCGAGCGGCGCGAAGGTGCCGAGGTTCACCCCGGAGGGGATGACCGTCATCCGGGACCGGGGCACCCCCATCCGGACCAGCTCGCCCACCTCGTCCTGGCACTGGGCGATCACCCGGTCCACCGAGCGACCCAGCTCCCGCTCGTACCCGATCCGCCGCGCCGGACTGGTGTCCTGCACGCCCTGGTGGCGGCGCTTGACCACCCCGAGGGCGTGGTACGTCTGCACGACCGGCACACCGGTCTGCCGGCTGGCGGCCAGCGCGGCCAGGCCGCTCATCCAGAAGTGCGCGTGGATGACCTCGGGCGTCCAGTCGTCGCTTCGCCACCGGTCGACCAGCCAGCGGCTGAACTCCTTCATGTGCGGCAGGAGCGCGTCCTTGGCCAGCGGCTCGGCCGGCCCCGCCGGCACGTGCACCACCTCGTAGCCGTCCGCGCTCCGGACGGACACCGGCAGATCGACGGCGTCGCGTCGGGTGTAGACCCGTACGTCGTGCCCGGCGGCGACCAGGGCGGCGGAGAGCTCGGCGACGTGCGTGTTCTGTCCACCGGCGTCCTCGCCGCCGAGGATGGCGAGCGGGCTGGCGTGCTCCGAGATCATCGCGATGCGCATGTTTCCTCCTCCAGCAGCCGGTCCCAGTCGGCGAGGAATCGGTCGAGCCCGTACCGGTCGAGGGCGACGGCACGGGCCGTCGCGCCGGTGCGGCGCGCCTCCGCCGGGTCCTCCATGAACCGGCGGGCCGCGTCCAGCAGGGTGTCGATCCGGGTGGCGAGGGCTCCGGCGCCGGGCGGCACCGCCATCACCGCCTCGGTGGTGGCCAGCGCGACGACCGGCATGCCGATCGTCATCGCCTCGATGAGGCTGAGGCCCAGGGAGGTCCACCGGCAGAGGTGCAGGTACGCCCGCCGTCGCCCCAGCTCGGCGTGCATGCGCGCCTGCGGCACGTCGTCGTGGCTGGTGATCCGGTCGGCGGGCAGGCCGAGGTGGTCGGCCAGGCCGGCGACCTTCATGCCGAACACGTCCAGCGGGGCGATCTCCGCGAAGCGGGGCAGCAGGTCGGTGCCGGTGACCCGCCAGCGGCGTACCGGCTCGTTGATGACCACGGCGAGCCGGTCCAGTTCCCCGGTGTACCGCGCCGACGGGGCGACGACGCCGTGGTCCACGACGGTCGTGCGGGTGGTGCCGGTGTCCCAGAACAGCTGGTTGAACGCGGTGACGTGGGCGATGAGGAGGTCGTCGCGGTCGGCGAGGGGGTGGCGGCTGTGGGGGACGTTGCCGTCTTTGGGGGTGTTGTGTTCGACGTAGATGGCGGGGAGGTCGCGGCCGGGGGTGCGGCCGGTCCACTGGTGGGTGAGGTCGATCTCTTCGGGGCGTTGGAGGATGACGAGGTCGACGTCGGTGGATCGCAACTGCTCGGGTGTGATTTCGACAGCGGTGTCGGGCCAGGGGTAGGTGCGGGCGCGGCCGAGGCCGTAGGGGCCGCGGTCGGGGGTGACCGGGATGAGGTAGCGGTGTTTGCCGTGCACGAACGAGGTTGTCCAGGAGCCGTGCACGTGCCAGAGCAGGATGTTCATCGGTCGCTCCCGCCGCCGGCGACAGCGACCGCCCGGGTCGACCGCGCGACCGCCGGTGACACGCCCAGCAGCTTCAGCGCTCCGACGACCTCCTCCGGATCGACCTGGTTCAGGCACGGGTGCCCGGCCACCGGGCAGGTTGCGGCGCGGGTGTCGCGGCAGGCGGCGCTCGCGTCGCCGAGGCGTACGGTCGGCACGCCCCAGGGGCCCCACTGTCCGAAGGGGACGGTCGGGGCGAAGAGGCTGACCACCGGCACCCCGTACGCCGCCGCGAGGTGCGCCGGCCCGGTGTTGCCGACCACCACGGCGGCTGCCCCACCGACGATGCCGGCGAGGTCGGCGAGACCGGTCCGCCCGCCGAGTTCCACGGCGACGTCACCGGCGACGTGGGCGGTCAGGTCGCGTTCGTCGGGTCCGCCGGTGACCACGACACGGTGGCCGGCGGCGGCGAGCGCACGGGCGATCCCCGCCGCGACCTCCGGTGGGCACGCCCGGGCGGACGCCGCCGAGCCGGGGTGCAGCACCACGTAACCGGGGGCCCCGGCCTCCGCCGGGGGCGGTGGCGCCGCCCGCAGGCGGAGGGTGGGTCGGTCGTCATCGGGCAGGGTGAACCCGGCCGCGGCGGCCAGGGACAGGGCCCGTTCCGGCTCCGGCACACCGACGGG
>NZ_JBITMC010000035.1:0-27032 GCF_044465805.1 Micromonospora sp. NPDC049497
GCGTCGAGTTCATCCAGCAACACACCGCAGCCATCGATCACGGATCTCCCGGATCACCTCGCCCGAGCTGCCCCGAGTTACGAGACGTCCCTTAGCAGGGGCTGTCCTCGACGGCGAGTTCGTCGTGTGGGAGGGCGAGCGGACCAACTTCTCCCAGCTGCAACGATGGGTCACCGCCGGCGCACAGCTACCGGCAATGATCGGGCGTCATCCCGCGCACTACGTCGTCTTCGACCTCCTGCGCGCTTCGCCCGGCCGGCCGCTGCTGGACTTGCTGGTCGCCGTTCAGGCGGTCGAGGCAGGCGCCGTCACGGTTCCGCTTGATCATCCGGACATCGTGCGCTGGGTAGACCAGACCCGAGAGCAGCCGGGACCGTGGGAGCAGTCTGCGCCGCGACAGATCGAGTGGTCGGGCGCGGGTAGCGCGATCCTGCGGCCGGACTGGACAGTCGAGGTGGCCTGGTTGCTCGACTCCCCGTCGTACGACGGGGAGCCGACCGATTGGCCGCGCTCGGGCAGCGGCTCCTGACGCCAGACGAATGGGAACACGCGTGCGGCGCGGGCGCGACGACCCTGTTCCGATGGGGCGACGACAACCCACCCAGCGACCCATGGTCAGCGAAAACCGGACCCCACCGCGTGCCCAACCTGTTCGGTCTGCACATCGGCCAAGACCCCTACCAGGAGAGCGCACCGCCGAGCGAGGCGTCGTCTGCGGCGGGGACGGCGGAAGCGCGGTCTGCGGCGGATCCGGCGACTTCCTGGCCTGGCTCACGATCGCCACCGCCTTTCGCGACGTCCACTACGCGGCAGAGGTCGCCGCAGACGACGACTATGGCACGATGCGGGTCCGCCCAGCGATTCCGCTGACCTAGCAAGCCTTTTCACGCGTCATCCCTACGCGTCCTCGGCGGTAATGGCGACTGCGCGTTGTGGGCAGCAGCGCAGCTCGCCCTGGAGACGTCAGGCCTTGATGGCGGAGTTGAACGGGTTCGCCGGTGCCGCCATCTGGATGAGACTGAGGACGCCAGCTCATCCGTGCGGCAGATCCAGGCACAGATACCCGCATCGGCAACAGGCAGTCGCCTGCCACGGCGTGATCCGGCCGACCGCCCACCGGCCACCGAAGCCGCCTCGGTCCTGGGCGCCGTCGCCTGCGCACCCCCAACCACACTCCTGGTCTCCGACCCCGCCGACGGCGTGGCCGGCACCGCCGGGCCCAGCCCACCCGTACCTGGCTGCCGTCCCTCGGCCCGGTCGCCGCCGGCCTCGCCGCCTCCCCGGTCGTTGCGGTACCCCTCGCGCGGTGGCGCCTGCTCCCCGCGCCGCCGCGAGCCGCCGTCACCGGGGCCGCCGCCGTGACGCTGCTGGCCTCCGTAGCTGCTGCTGTCGCCCTGTCCCCCGGGTCATCCAGCGACGGCAGCTCGGCCCAGGCCCACACGCCGGCCGCCGTCGTCGGAATCGGCCAACCCCCGCCAGAATGCAGCATTCAATACGCCCTCAACCGCGCGTCAACGGCCGATCCTCGACCATGGTCAGCATCACCAACACCGGTGCCATACCGGCCAACGACGCCCGGCTGGCCTTCAACCTCCACGCCAGCAGCGCCTCGTGCAGGGCTCGCCCGGCACGTGGCGACAGAGCGGCGGCACTGTTCAAGCACTGATTGGTGACCTGCCGCAGCACCCTCACCGTCGCCGGCCAGACCAGCCGGCCCGCGCCAGCTCCAAAGGCAAGGAGGATGAGAAAGAGAAAAAGGGCGAGCTCGAGAGAAAGGGCGAAGGCGATGTTCCTCATATAGCCCTCCCCCATGTTGTAGATCCTGCCGGACCGTGGGACTCCTACCGCCGGCCGCGTGTCGACAGGTGGGGCGCCATGTAACGAATCAGAGGCCCGTCCGGATCGTGGTAGGCGAGAATGATGTCCGGCACACCGACCGCCGTTGGGCGCGGCTCGCCTGCCTTGTGGTGGCTGACGTCGCCATTGCGTGGCGTGGGGACGGCGGCAGCTACGGTGATGTTCACGCGCTGCACCCCACGGTCCGTCTCCTCGGCCGATCCGGACGTAATCACGACATCGGTCGAATTGTTCTCTCGCCGATCCTGGGGCGGGTCGCTTGCGCCTACCGGGTTCGGGTTCGGTGGCAGGCATCGGCAGGCGCGGCCGCGGGCGTGCAGCGCTTGCGCCAGGTAATCAATGACGGCGAGGTGGGAGTTAGGGCAGGCCACGGTCACTCTTAGGCCTTTGCCGACCGACACTGCGATGATCGTGTCGGCAATAGTCGCTAGCGCTGCGCGCTCACGCGCGATGGCGGAAAGGTCAGGCACGGTGGTGCCCTTGACCCGGGTTGGACTTCACATCGGTAGAGGCGCGACCATGCCGGGTGCTCGTTACATCGGTAGGTCTCAGCCAGCAGGTTACGCCATCACGAATGGGCTCTGCGTCCCCGTAGCAGCCGCGCGGACTGTCCTGACCAGCTGGCCCTCCGCGCGAAGGCGGTACGAGCACGGCCAGTAGGCCTGGCAGTCTCGACACCGGCGAGGGTCGTCATCACACTGCCGGTGCCGGTCTGCCAACGCCTGCCACTGCTCCAGGTCCATGTCCATGTCCCTCGGATACCCACCACCGCCACCCCGTCACACTGTTTCCTGCTGCTGAAGATCCGGTATGGCGGTCGACGCACAATGGGCGACCTCGAGCATGCGAGCTCCCGGTAGCCAGCTCACGGTATGCAGCCGGAGTGGCGACACCCCGAATCGCGCCGTCGGGTTCAGCCAGGCAAGGCGGTAGCGGGTCAGGGTCCCGCCCCCGCCGTCCTCGCGGTCGCTGTCATGGCCGCCGTCTGCGCGAGCCTCGCCGTACGCGCTGCACGCCGTAAGCCCGGCGGCGCGTTCGGGAACCCAAGCTGGCCGCCCCGAGACCCGTCCCACCAGAGTGATACTCGACTTCTTCTCGTTGCGGCCGGCGGTAACTCCCGCGCCCCGCGCCGCATCCCGGCCGCAGGGCGCCTCCCTATCCGCTCACTGAACCAGAACAAGGAGAACATCGCCGATGACCAGCGCGGACATCCCACCCCGCGAGCCGGCCCTCGAAACAATCCTGCGCACCAGCTGGGAGACCTTCCACCCCGGCCAGCACGCGCCACTGGGCTGGCTCACCCACACCACCGCCCAGATCCTGTCCCACCTGCGGCAGACCCACACCTGCACCCCACCCGACAACGCCCGGCACCCGGATGCGCTGGACCTGTTCCACCGGCAGCTACGCGAAGCGCTCACCGACGACGTCCGTCACGAGCAGGTCAGCATCGACGCCGCGAACAGCCTCCTGGAGGTCCTCGACCTGCCGCTGCTGCCCCGCCGCTGGCAGGCCCGCCTCCACCTGCCCCTGCTCATCGACGTCACCGCCACCACCCGCGAGGACGCCTTCACCACCGCGGAGAACACCGTCGAAGCCGCACTGGCCGACCTGCCCGCAGCCATCGAGTGGGACGGGCAGGAAGGCTACGAATCCCTCGGCGGTGACCTCGACGCCGACGAACCACTCAGGCACGACGGCGATCACACCGCCCCTCGGCTGACAGTCCGAGACACCTGACCGGCGGGACGAGGGCACCTGCCCTGGATCACGGCGACGACTTGATCTATCCGGAAAGTCGAGCGTCACTCGTCACGGCCGCCACCCCGGCGTACCCGACAACGGTCCCCACACCGCTGGCCAGGGTGGCGGCCACCCCCAAGTCGCACCCACCCGCGGCTGAGAGGCGGTGAGCGCTCGATGCACTAGGGCAACTGGGTGATGTAACAGCACATGGACGATGGGCGCAGATGGAACGGATGCGTGGTGCGAGCGTCCACAGGCGACAGGGGCGGGACGCCCAACCCCTCCCCGACCCCCCGGAGGGTGGTTTCGCTCCTGTCGCTTCACCTCGCGCGCCTAGCGGGAGTGGTCGTCTTGTGAACCTACGTTGGCGCTTAGGGCGCAGGGACACTCACGCCGGGGGCCGGGCCCACAGGCTCCCCCCTGGTCCGACCTTCGCAACCGGTGGAGCCATCGCACCGGTCCTCGTACTCGCCCGCCAGATGGGGGCCGTCGGCACGTCCGGCGGACTACTTGCGCTGAGTCGCGCCAGGAGTCGTCATGTCCCAGTCGCCGCCGTGGCAACCGATGAGTGAACACTGCCACCGGTCCGGCTACGCCGCGATCCCACGCCACCAACTACACCCACCGTCCCCGGTGAGCCGCCCGCGCCCCGCGCTGCCCCATCGAGGATGGCCCCTCCCATGACGACCCCCGGCTTCGACTTGTACCCGGAAGACCTGCCCATACAACGCGGCACCGTCGACCTACGCAGCCTCACCGGCCCTGAGCTGGACGAGGTTGCTACCGGGGCGGCAGCGGGCAGAGGCGAACCCGCCATCGGCGAACAGGCCACGCCTGTCCTCGAACCGGTAGCCGGCAGCGCGGCCGAGACCCGCCACGACCGCAAGGGTGGGTGAGCCGGGAGTGCCGGATTTCCGCGTCAACCTCATCCTCCGGATCACCCCACCCGGCGACGCCTCACTCCCGACGTTCGTCAACCGCCTGCGGGACGAACTGGTGCAGCTACAGCAGCGGTCGGACCGCATTCTCGTCACGACCGTCAGCGGGGTCACCGAGACGCAGTACTGCGAGGTGACCTTGACCGTCAAGGCCGACGACATCACCACTGCCCCCATGGCTGCGGGCCGGGCAGTCGGCTTCGCCGCCGACCAGGTCGCCCGTGGGTGGCACATCGCCATCGGACGTATCGCCATCGAGTCGCCCCACCGTCGGCCCACCACCCTCGCCGACCTGCTCCCACCCTCACGATTCCCAAGCGGATCGTGCGAGTGACTGACTCGCAGCCGGTCCAGGTCGCTGTGGTCGAGGCACCAGATGGTGCACCGCCCACTCTCGTCGTGAGCCTGGCGGACATGACCTTCCTCCTGTCCGCTGGCCAGGCGCGCACCCTCGCCTTCCTGCTGCGTCTGCGACTTGAGCAGGCCAAGGCGCGCCTGGGTGTTCCACCGGTCGTTTCTGACCGGTCTCCGTTGGGACTACGCGTCGAAGGCGGAGGCCTACCGTGCTGACGAGTGCGACCGGTCGTACCACGAGTCGGGCACCCCGGCGACCTGGTGCACCGTCGACGAGTTCTACGGCGGCGACCGGGGCCTGCGCCGAAATCTGCAGGCCCGCGGCATGGGCTACGTCCTCGCGGTGGCCCGCAGCCACCGCACAACCACCAGCCCGGCCCTCGGCCCGCAACGCGCCAACCACGTCGCCGCCGTGCTCAGCAGCAGGGCGTGGAACCGCTACAGCGCCGGCGACAGAACCAAGGAGGCGCACGGAAGTACGACTGGGCATAGGTGGCGATCACGCCACCTGCCGACGAACAGGCCCAGGCATCACTGCCTGCTGATCCGCCGCCGCCTTCCGGCGGTGAATTGGCCTTCTACCGCTGCTGGTCACCCAGACCCGTGAGCCAGCCCGCCCTCGTGCCCGTGGCCGGCACCCGATGGTGATCGGGTTCCCCGCTCGTCGTACGTCGTCCTCCACCGCGCGGACTGCGTTCGGCTCCGTTCTGGCCGGGGTTCCAACTGGACGAGCACCTAGAGCAAGACCTGCGGTGAGACGCTCGAGGACATCGTGACATGGGCCCGATCGCGCGTCGGATCCGTCGACCTTCATCGCTGTTCCTTTGCGAGCCGCCAGATCCGAGTGGCGTTTAGGTGCGCGGAGCTAGCTCTCGCGCCGACGCCCTCGTCTGGCTCGCCGAATGTCGCGAGGTGTAGCCGCTGGATCGGTCCTCAGTCGGTCAGGATCAGCAGGACACCTCTGGGATTCGGGCGCCGAACGAGACCACGGCGCTCAAGCTCTTTGACCGCGGCGGTGCGGACACCCTTGACATCGTGGATGCTCAGGTCGAACTCCTCCATTAGCCACGGATAGAGGGGCTCGCGGCAGACGCGTCGTCCGTCCTCGACGGTGGCGTGTGCTTGAACGAACCGGTAGACGGCATCGGCGTACTCGGGGATCTTGACCATGGCGGCCTCCGGGGAATTACGTCCATGCTTGGGCCCGGTCGGCAGCCAATCGAACGACCGCAGTCGCAACGGGCGGACCTGCCTGTGATCAGACACGGGCGGTTGGGGTGTTGGTTAGCGCAGGCGTCGAGAAATGAGGTCGCGTGCGGTGTGTGTCGGAGAGCTGGATCGCGACGAAGGTGTTGAGGCGTTCGGGGTCGGGTTCGATACGGGGGGCTTCTTCCCGTTCCTCCCACGTGTCGTAGTCTGCCGGGTCGGCCGCCGGTACGACCCCGACGCCGTGAGCGCGTTCAGCTTCGGCGACATCAGCGACGTTGTCCCCCAGATTGTCGGCCTGGTCGGCGGGCACCTGCAGGAGCATAGGAGTGAGTGGCGGCGCGGCGGTACGCGAGCGCCTCGTACACGGCTTGGACGTTGATAGCGTTGGCCGCCTTGACCTCGAAGGTGGCAACTTCGAGGTACTTTCCGGGCACGTAGGCGAGGTGCGGACCTCGACGCTGACGATGTCAGGCCGTGACCAGATGCCACCGGTAGCTCGCCGCCCCTGCAGCGCGGTGATCTCCACAGCCAGAGGTTCACGACGGTGGTCTTTGGCCCAGTCGTGCGCGATCATCCGGCGCATCGGCTCGTAGAGGGCGAACTCGTTCTTGATAGCCGTCTCGGCAGTCGCGGCGGTGGTGAGAGCGTCGGCGCCGGCCTCGACGACGACCGCGACGGTCCGCTCCTCGACCACCGTCTCGGGCACGAGCCGCGGACCACGCCGCCGCGACCGCGACCCGCGTACGGCCAAGCCCATGTCGACCAGTGCGTCGCGGGCGCGAAAGTAGCGGTCGGAGTCCCAGCCGAGCCGCGCCGCAGGTTTGGGTTGCTTATCGTCGCGCCGTCCGCTGGCAACGCAGCGAACATCGCCTGACGATCACCGCGCGAGGTCGCGGGGTCAACAGCCATGACGCTGATGCTAGGCGTCAAGACCCTGACGGAACACCGAAGTCCACCGCGCGGCTCGCGTACGAGGGGACGACGGAGGTCCACCCGGCATGGCGGTGACGGAGCCATCGCATGTCGGAACGCACTATCGTGCCGAGTTCAGTGCGCGTCACCGCCGTAGCCTGTCTGCGGAGGCGGCGACGGTTGGTGGTGGTCAACCCTGAACTCGACAGGTCACAGCTATCCGGCCGAACAGTCCAAGGTCCGGCCGTTGCTGGTGCCGATGAGTAGACGTCCCGGTCCGGCTACGGTCAGCGCGGTCGGTAGGCGGGCACTCTGCAACAGTGAGTTGCCGGCGCCAGCGCGCGGTGTCGGGTTGGATCCGGGCTCCTATACTCGCCCGATGATCGATGGATGGTCGGTTGTCCCGGAGCGGGCGGCGGTGGATGCTGCCGGCCCGAACGTCGAGGTCGTGCAGGGTGATGGGGTCACCTTCGCGTACGGAGCCGACGCTCTGGTCCTGATCGTCGACGCCGGAGACCGGCCCCAGGGCAACGCTGTCGACAACGCGAACACACTGATGCTGCGGGAGCCTCTGCCCAGCGAGGCGACTGAGTGGATCAGTTCGAAGAACAAGTCCAATCAGCCGCTTCTGGGCTTTGTCAAGATGGCCGATGGCTGCCTGGCTCTCGGTGAGCTCTACCAAGCCACCAGCACCTACCGTGGGATGGACCCGTACACCGGCGAAGAGGGGTTTCTCACGTCCGCCAAGCTGACCTGGGGCGAGCGGCTTCCCCCCGAATTGCTGGACAAGGTGCGACCGACGCCGACGCCGACGCTGCCGGTACCCGGTATCGGCTGGCTGGACGATGTGCCGCAGGACCTGACCCGGGCACTGCGTTCCTTTCTGACCGCTTGGTACGCCGATGTGCCGGCGCTACCGGCCACACCCCAACACGCGGCCATGAAGCTACCGGCCCCATTGCTGGCCTTCCACGACAGCGCCGCCGGCCGCGAGGAAATCCTCGGCCGGCAGGACTTCATCGAGCCGCTCGACAGGATCGAGTACCTGGAAGACGAGCCGCTGGTGGTCTTCGCGGCCGAGAATCAGGGCGTCTGGGTGGCGTTGATCGACCCCACCGACGACGATCCGGTCGTGTGGTACGACGGCGGCCCGGAGCGGCTGCGCGAGCGGGAACGCCTCAGCGGCTTCCTGCTCCAGTTCGCCCTCAACGAAGCGGTGAGCACCTCACCGTTCACCGGCTTCGCCACGGTCACCACGGAGGCGCTGGACCGGTTCGTCGAGGATCTGGTTCCCGTTCCGCTGCAGCCGATGCATGTACCTGGCGATCCGACGCGCCATTGGGTGGCTCCCGGACTGGTCGCCATGGCCGCCGACTACGGCGAGAGTGGTATCTGGCTGAGCGTCGGCAGCCGGCAACGCTCAGTCCTGCGGCCCCTACGCTCTCGCCTCGACTGGGAACAGTTCAATGGCTAGTGCTCTGACCACAAACGTTGGCGGTGTTGGTGACACGCCGGCCTGAGTGAAGGGCTGGGCCGGCGTGAGGCCGTCAGGCTGTCGGGGTGGCAGAGCCGGTTCGGGTACGTCGATTAAGAGTTCCTAACAAAATGATCTCTGGGCGTTTCGTCCCTTGTAGAGGTTGATCTACGATGTCGGATCGTGAGGCGTGGTGAGCAGCCGCCGTGGATCGTGCCGGACGGGCTGTGGCAGCGCATCGAGCCGTTGCTGCCCAAACCTGAGCGCAATCCACGGCATCCGGGACGTAAGCGGATACCGGACCGGCAGGTGCTGTGCGGAATCTTGTTCGTGCTGCACACCGGCATCCAGTGGGAGTTCCTGCCGCAGCAGCTGGGTTCGGGTCCGGGATGACCTGCTGGCGGCGGCTGGAGGAGTGGAACCGGGCCGGGGTGTGGCAGCGGCTGCACGAGTTGCTGCTGGCTGAACTGCAGGCAGCCGGCAAGCTCGACTGGTCCCGCGCAGTGATCGACTCCTCGCACGTGCGGGCCGCCAGACGTGGCCCAAAAGCGGCCCGAGCCCGGTCGACCGCGCCCGCCCGGGCTCGAAGCACCACGTGCTGACCGAGGGCGCCGGCATCCCCCTGGCCGTGTCGCTGACCGGCGGCAACCGCCACGACGTCACTCAACTGCTCCCGCTGATCGACAAGATCCCGCCGGTACGCGGTCGGCGCGGCCGGCCACGCCAGCGCCCCGACGCGTTGTTCGCCGACCGCGCCTACGACCACGACAAGTACCGCAAGGCGGTACGCGGCAAGGGCATCCGCCCGCGCATCGCCCGCCGCGGTCAGCCCCACGGATCCGGACTCGGAGTCATCCGGTGGGTGGTCGAGCGGACGATCGCCTGGTACCACGGCATGCGACGACTACGCATCCGCTGGGAACGCCGCGACGACATCCACGAAGCCTTCCTCGGCCTTGCCACCTGCATCATCACGTACCGACATGTCGCACGACTTTGTTAGGACCTCTTAGCCCACCGGTCCTTCCCCGGCTTCTACTCCTCTGGGGGCGGCGACAATGCCTGGAGCTTTGCTTGGCAGGTCGAGCCGTCCGGCGAGGTCGGCCACAGCTGCGGCGTAGCGGTCGTTGGTGTGGTAGGGCCAGTGTCCTTCGATCGGAGGTGGGACCGTGTCCATCGGGTCCACCGATACACTGCGGGGGTCGCGTAGTCGGCAGTCGACCCCTCCTTGCGCACCCTCCGCCCTCGGCGGCTCGCCCGGCGAGTGTGGGGAGAAAATCCAGCCGCCGGTCGGATCGGTGTGACGCCACAGGTTCACCCATCGCCACCCCACCCGATCGCCCACCTCGCGGAGCACCTCATCGCCGAGGTAAGCCGGGAAGAGCCGCGCGTACAGCCGGCCCAGCGGGGACCCATAGGTGAGCAGCGCCACCCGGCGCAACGTCTCGGGTGGCAGTTGAAGGATGGTCGCCGCGGCCATCACCGAACCGTGGCTGTGCCCGGAGAGCAACACTCCGCCCTTCCCGGCCAGCGCCTGGATGCGCCTGGCCATTTCCGGCAGCGCGCGCTCGGCGTAGCACGGCGGTGCGAAGGGATGGGCAGTTCGCGGCCAGAAGCTGCCTAGGTCCCACAACACCGTGACGATCCCGCGGAGATCCGCAGATCGGTAGGCGAGCACGCCGATGATGAGAATGCCGAGCGCGATCAGCTCGACGAGGTACGTCCCCACGTCCGTCAGATAGAACATGGTCCGCGCCACGGTGCTGCCATTGCCGGTGAGCCGGGCGGCGAGCCGGATCGGCCCGAAGCCGGCCAGATCGAGGCCGGCGGCGACCAGGCTGAGCACTGTAAGCACCAGGTAGGCGCAGAGCAGCGGACTCAGGCGCTCGGCGAGGCGGGCGCGGACGATGATGTCGCGCACCTTTCGTATCTGTGGTTGCGTGTCGGGTGGGGTGTGTCGGAAATCCTGCTCGATGGTCTTCGCTGCCTCCTCGTGGCGCCGGGACCTTGTCAAGCGACTGCCGACGAACGCCCCGATAAGAACCGTCAGGACTGCGGCGATGGTGCCCAGCGCGGCCCATCGAAACGTCGCCGGTGGCTGCAGCGGAGCGTTGGATATCGCTCGCATCGTGGTCGGCACCGCGCCGCGGTCCAGCACATCTGCGGTCCGATAAACGAGCGCGGCGGAGAGCGCCGCTCCCAACCCGACGGCGGCCGAGGCCAACAGTGGGCTGCCAAGCCCGCAGAAGGCCTTAGGCGACTCGTCGGCGCGGTGCCGGCGGAGCACCACCACCGCGGCCAGCATGACCAGCAATACGGCCTGCATGCCGACAAAGCCATCGACCATCCGCGCGTGTCCAGGCAGTCTGCCCGGTTCTGCCGCGACGGAACCGAGCAGCGCGGCGTAGGCCAGGGTCAGCACCGTAAGAGCGCCCGCAGCCCAGCCGAGCACGCGAACCGCGGTCGCGGCCCCCGCATGCGCGGTTCCCGTGTCGGTCAGGCCGGGTACGCACAGCAGCACTAGGGCCGCCACCAACAGCGTGACGGCCGCGACGAGCAGACCAATACCCACCCCGCGGGGAGCACGCAGCACGAAGACGAGAAGCAGGCTGGCGTCCAGCGTGCCGAACGCGATCGCGACGTGGATCAGCCGGAGCCGAGCCACGAGTGCCGCGGTGTGCCAGAAGTCGGACGCGTCGAGGCGGTCACCGCCGGATCCCGCCGTCGCGGAAAAGCCCTCGTACCGCCTTCCGGCGCGTGCGCTGAACCCCGACACAACCCAAATCGCGATGATCGGCACCATGGCGAGCAGCGCGAGTCGCGGCCCCACGGGCAGCGAACCGAGCCAGGACAAGGGGGCTCGGCCAGCGGTGCAGGCTGCATAGGACGCGCATTGCCATGCCACGAGGTCAAGTGACACGCTGGCGAGCGTCAACACGAACATTCCAGTCAAAGTAGCACCGAGCAGGCGGCATAGTGCCTTCACGAATGCGCCGGAGCCTGGGCCAGAGGGGCGAGACCAAATCGCCAGGTTGCTGAGCATGAACGGCAACAGGAGCAGCTGCATCAGACCGCGCGCAACGTTACTTGCGGTCAAGTTGCTCCAGTGATAGGCCTCCAGGATCGCTCCACCGGGACCGGTCGCTTCGCCGAAACCCGGACGGGGGCGGTAGAAGCCGGCGTCCCGGTCGCCGGCCACCCGCACCACCAGGGGCCGGTCGAGCAAGGTCCCCGCCCGCATGCCCGACACGCCATGCACCCGCAACTCGATCACGTCAGCTGCCATGCGCCGCCGCTTCCCCCAAGAGTCAGGCCCGGACCTGCCCTGCCATACCCCCTAGGGCCACAGCCACGCGGGGCCGCGAGAGCCCCTTCCGATAAACCGGCTTACCACAGGTACCACTGAGCCGCCGACACACTGTCAAGCCCCGGATTTGATGGAGAGTTGGTTAGCTGGTTTTCAGGGGTGCGGTGACCGGGTGGGTCATCGCGGGTAGCGCCTCGTGCTCAGCCGGCGGGCTGTTGACCCCGCCGCGCAAGCGGGCGACGAAGAAGGCCCGCTGAACGGCTTCCGAAGGCCGGCGCCGGTGCAGGTTTCCCAGGCGTAGGTCGGACCGCGACGTTGTCGCGGCGGTTACCGGCCCAGTGGGTTCTGCTTAAGCGTGAAGTGCTGGTTGGTGCGGATGGCGGCGCCAGTCGCCACACCGCCCTCGCCCGCCGGTTTGCCCAACAGCGCTAGTCGAACGCTTGTACGATGAAGTGGTGCGGGAAATGGCGGGGCGCTGCTTGACGCCCAAGCCCATGGGATGTCTGTCACTCCCGCTGAAACGACATCTGGGCACCCACCCACGAGGGGTGAATGCCCAGATGATTGCTGGTGCGCCGCCAGGGACTCGAACCCCGAACCCGCGGATTAAGAGGCACAGTCGGATCTAAGGTCGTCGGACTGCGACCTCGGCTGACTCTGCGGCCTCGGTAAGGCCCTGGCTGGCCCCGGCGGCTGCCGTTGCTGTCGGCGCTGCCGTCAACCGGAGGATGCTTCTCACCGGGTTATGAGGAGCCAAGGGATCTCCGTCGTCGCAGATATCCCGGCATCGCTCATCACTCAGTTCGAGGTCCATAACCAGGGCTCCAAGGTTCCCCTCGGATTGCATCCACCCCACCATCTGCCATACGTCGCATCAAAGTAAAGGCCTGCTGTCGAGAAACCCCAAGTTGATGGACCACACTGCCTCCCGGATTCGTATCCTCCAAGACAACCAATCGCCGGTCACCCGCAAACGCTCCAATTGCCCATCCGGAGGACTCGTCCGTTATCCATACGTCACCGTGCTCGACGTCATCATTACCGTCGTCCAATTCAGCAAGTAGCTGGCCGATCGCCTCATCGGAAACCTCGTCGAGCGCTTCCGATGCTCCATATCGGTACTGGACTGAAAACCTCATGCCATAGCCAATCTTCGTCAGTTCGAGGGAGCCCCATTCGGTATCGCCCACTCAGCGTACCCTCCGCCATAGTGCGGCAAGGGATGCAGGATCTTCCAGAAGGGTGATGCCGCAGAGTGATGCTCAGACCAGGGCACTAGCTGCATGACTCCCTCACGCCCACGTCCTTGAGCTTTGGTCGCATGCTGCCAAACCCAGCCATGCGGCGCCTTTGCAGGGTTGGCTTCGAGCTGCTGACGGAGAGTTTCTCCGCGTCGGCCCGGACCGACGACTTCAGCAAGGAATTTCTCAAGGTTGGGATCCGCATCCATTTCCTTGAGCAATGCATGCGCCGAACGACGGAAGTGGGTCGGTCGCGATTTGCCCCAGTCAGCGCTATCAAGCTGGAACTCAAAAACACTTGTGTAGCAGCCGGGGTTGACGTTGTGGACCAGAACCGGTTCGGTGCCGGCGATCACATAGTACGTGTGGGTTTCGGTGACGGTGAGGTCGTGCATGGTGGTGCCGCCGAGGTAGCTGCGAACGGCGGTGACGGTGGCGGTGTCGCCGTCGTCGGTGCGCAGGTGGTGTCCGGGGATGAGGTCGGCGGCGTCGACCCACTGTTGGAGGGTCTGGTCCCAGAACGGGTGGTTCTGGGTGGTGTGCAGGGTGGTGCTAGTGGTGTCTGTGGTGCCGTCTTCACCGGTGGTGTCGGTGATGCGGATGGTGAGGTCGGTCAGTTCGGTGTCGTGGTTGCGGTGTAACTGCTCGACCGGCTGGGCCTGGGTTTCACCCGTTTCCGGGTCGGTGGCGATGACCTGGTCGCCGTTCTCCACCTCCTCGATGGGTTTGGTCGACCCGTCGGCCATCAGGACGAGGGTGGCGGGGGCGAAGCTGTGCTTCTTGCATCCACCCGTCAGTTTCCGGGCGGATTTTCCGGCGACCTTGCCGGCGAGGCCGAGTGCGCCGCCGAGGGCTCCTTCCAGGACGACCTGGCGCCAGTCGACGTGACCGGTGGCCAGGGACTGGTTGGCGACGCTTTCGGTGATGCCGGCGGCCGCGCCGGAAATGACCACCTGTCGGGTGGCATTCGCGGCGAGACCGGCGACCCTGGTCAGCAGGGCGGTGGCCCCACCGCCGACGGCGCCGCCCACGGCGCCGGCGACACCGCCGATGAGGGCGCCTTGGAAGCGTTTGCCGTCCTCGGCGAAGGCGGCGCCGAGTCCGGCGCCGATGGCGGCACCGGTCATGATGGCGCAGCCGATACCTGCGGTGATCCCGCAGACGACGACCGCCGCTACTACGGTGACGGCGAAGAAGCCGATGGCCTTCCAGTCGTCGTTGCTCAGACCACCGGGTGACAGACCGGTGGGGTCGCTGAGCGTGATGGGGTTGTGGTAGGCGTAGGCGTAGGGGTTGAGACTGTTCGGGTTGCCCAGGTCGACCAGGGGGTCGGGGGCGGTGAAGGTCCCGGTGTCGGGGTCGTACTCCCGTGCTCCGACATCCAGCAGTTTCGTGGAGCTGTTTGCTGGTGCGTTGAGGAAGCCGCGGTCGGTGGGCCAGCCGGTGGCTCCGGCCCGGTCGGCGCCGTAGGGGGTGTACCAGCGCCGTTGCACCGCCCCGGTGACCGGGTCGACGCTGAGGCTGGCGCTGTTCTGGTGGTCGGCGGCCAGCCAGGTCACGGTGGAGCTGCTGCCGGTACGCACCGCCACGGCTGCGCCGTTGTGGGTGTAGTAGCGGGTGCCGGTGACATTGTTGCCGGCCAGCCGCAGCTCTTCTCCACCCAGGTAGAGGGCCGTTCCGGCCGGGTCGGCGCGGATCAGCAGACCGCCATCGGCGTCGTAGACGTGTTTGGTCTGCCCCGAACCGCTGACGGTGGCGGTGCTGAACCGGCCCTCGACATCGCTGGTGTAGGTGGTGGTGACCCCGGCGACGGTACGGGTCCTCAGGTTCCCGTTCGCCTCGTACCCGAAGCTGTCCGTCCGGGTCGTGCTGCCGGTGACGGCGATCGAGGACATGCCGTGCACCTGCGGCGAACCGACCGACGGATAGTTGTAGGTACGACTGGTTGTCGCGGTACCCGTCCGGTGGGTGTCCGAGGTGCGACGCCCCGCGCTGTCGAAGGCGTAGCTGTCCCAGTACGGCTGCTTACCGGTCGCCCCGACGTCGGTCGGGTCGGCGGCACAGTCGTCGATGGCGGTGAACGCCTCCTTCAGTCGGTGCAGCCCGTCGTAGCGGAAGCACTGGGACTGCCCGTCGGTCAGGTCCTTGACCGAGGAGATGTCACCGGCCGCCTGGTAGGAGTAGAGGTCCTCCTGCACCGTCTTACGGGTGTCGGGTACCGCCGGGTCGGGCAGTGTCGCCACGATCTTCGACAGGCGACCCGTGGCCGGCTCCCATTCGTAGCTGCGGATCAGTTGACCCGGGCCCGCATCACCGTAGGTGCGGGAGGAGAGCTGTCCGATTTGGGTGTAGCCGGTGAGGGTGACGTAGTTGTTGAGGCCGGTCAATGTTTTGGCGTACCCGTTGACGTCGTACTCGGTCTTGACGTCCTCTATCGACAGCCCACCCTTGGGGCTGTAGCTGAGTGTGGTCAGATGGTCCGCGGCGTCGTAGGTGTAGCTCGTCGCGTAGGTGCCGGCGAGCTTTCCCTCCTCCTGCGGAATGATCCACCGGGTACCCGTGGGGCGGTACCGGTCGTCGTACCCGGTCGGTTCCACCACGTAGTTGGTGGTGCCGACGTGCCGGACCGTCGAGGAGAGCTTGCCGACGGCACCGTTGATCCCGTCATAGACGTACGTCGCCAGCTTCACGCTGTCGGCGACCTCACCGGACCAACGGCCCGTCAACCGACCCAACTCGTCGTACCGGTAGGAGATCTTCTTGCCCCGGGCATCCGTGGTCGAGAGCAGATCACCGATGGCGTTGTAGGTAGAGCTGCTGCTGCCGGTGTCCGGATCCTGCACACTCGTGCGGTTGCCGGCGAGGTCGTAGCCGTACCGGGTGACGTTCCCGGCGGCATCGGTGACCGTGGTCAACTCCCCGGCGGTGTTATACCCGTAGGTCGTGGTCTCGGCGGTGCCCGCGGTCGGGTACACCAGGACCCTGGTGGTCCGACCGGCGGCGTCGACATAGCTGGTGGACTGGCCGCCCGATGGTGGGATCAGGGTGTGCCGGTTCCCGTCGTAGGTGTGGCGGGTACGCCACTTCTCCGCCGCTTTGGCCTGGAGCACCTCCGCGGTGACCCGGCCCAGGTTGTCGTAGCTGTACGTGGTCCGGGATGCCAGGTTCACCGGATCGGCCGTGGCCAGCCCCGAACCAGCGGGGTTCAGGTCGTAGTACGGCGCGGTCTGCGCCGCCACCTGCCCCCGGGTGTCGTAGCTGGTCTCGGTGATGATCCGCCCGCTGTTCCCCGGCGCCGTGGCCTGGGTGTTGCGCACCCGCATCCGGCCGTCGAGAAACTGATACGACGTCAGGTAGACCGCCGGAACCGTGCCGGCCGCCTTGCTCTGCAGCGTCTGCACCGTCAATTTGCTCGGTGCGTCCGCCCGGATGTCGTAGGCGTACTTCATCGACGGCGGATCGCCGCCGCTCTTCTTCTCACTCGGCAACCACACCTGGGTACGGCGCCCCAACGCGTCGTACTCGGTGATCGTCGCCTTCACGTTGGTGTCCAGCACCTGCGTCGGCTGGGCCCGCCCCGTCTCGAAGGTCACCGTCGACGAGTGACCCAGCGGGTTGCTGACCTTGACTTCCTTGACCGGCAGGTTGTCCGACGGGGTGTAGGAGGTGCTGGTGGTATGTCCACGCGCGTCCTTGTTGGTCAACGGCCGACCACGCTGGTCGAACGTCGCCTCGGTGACCGCGAGGGTGCCCGCAGTGTCGGTCATCGCCTCGGTCTTGGTCCGCCACCCCTTGGTGGGCGCGGTACCCAGGGTCGTGCTCAGGTCGTAGTAGGTCTGGCTCTTGGCCAGAACCGTCGTGCTGCCGCAGGTGCCCCCGTACTCGGTGGTCCGGTACGGGTAGGCGACCAGATATGCGGCGGTGTTGTACGAGTACTCGTTACGGACGCAGGTGTCGTCGGTACTTACCGAGGTGTCGCCCAGATCCGTGGTGTCGAGCGGCAGCCCGTAGGTGCTGTCGTAGGTGGCACGCGACTCGGTCCACCGCCACGTGCTGTCAGCGGCGATCCAGGTCCGGTCCTTGGTGGTCGTCTCCCGTACCCGGTAGGCGTAGAGGTCCTGCCCGTCGGTGACCGGTCTGGCCCGCTTACCGGTCTCGACGGCGGTCGGCACATGGATCGTCGAGGCGGCGATCTGCGTACCGTCCAGGTCCTGGCTCTCCCGCAGGGAGCCGTTCAACCCGTCGGCATCATTGAAGCGGTTGGTCCACTTCTGAACGATGCTCCCGTTGCAGTCCCAGAGCACCAACTGGTTGTAGGCCTGGCCGGCCTGGTTGCTGCCGGAGTCGAGACACTTACCGGAGTACGGGTTCTTCAGGCTGCCATCGGCCTGGGGCTCCCACTTCTGCCCCCATCCGTTGTAGCAGTCATACAGGTGGATCACACTACCGCTGGTGGTGCTGGGTCCCCTGATGTCCAGGCATCGGCCGGACGCCGGATTCTTCAGGCTGCCGTCGGACTGCAGTCGCCACACCTGATTGGGCTGGCCGGTGCAGGTCCGGGACTGGATCACGGTCAAGTTGGCGGTACCCGAGCTGGCCAGGTCGATACAGCGGTTCGGTTGAGGATTCCGCAGGGTCTCGTCCGCCTGCGGCTGCCACACCTGGTTCCAGGCATTCGTGCAGGTGTACAACTGCACCTTGGTCGCGTTGGCCGTGCCGTAGGCGGAGAGGTCGAGACACTTCCCCGACTGCGGATTCATCAGGCTGCCGTTCGGCATCGGCTGCCAGATCTGGTTCGTCGTGGCTCTGCACTCGTAGATGGTGATTTCGCTGCCGTTGGTGGTGCCGTACCCCTTGACGTCCAGACACTTACCGGACTGGGGGTTCTTGATGGTGCGGTCGGGTTGGCGCTGCCACACCTGGCTCCAGGTGTCGTAGCAGTCATAGAGGTGAACGAGGGTGCCGTTCGTCGTGTACCGGCCGACGATGTCCAGGCACTTGCCGCCCTGGCCGGCGATGGCGCCGTCGAGACCGGGGGTTCCCACCGGGGCGAGCAGGCCGGCGTTGCGGCCGTACCAGGAAATGGACTGGCCGGTGGGGCCATCCACCTTGCTGTCGCCGTCCATACCGCGGAAGTAGACGTTGCGGTTGACCGTCTCGACGGTCTGGGACGCTTCCTTCGTGGCGGTGACGGTGCTGTAGCCGCGCCACTGCGACCAGCTACGGTACTGCAACTCGACTGTTTCGTTCATGTCGTGCGCCCACAGGGCGCTGTCCGACGACGCGTCGTTCGAGTACTTGTAGAAAGTGAACTCGTCGGGCGAACCTCCGGTCAGGTCGCGCTCCTGCACGCTCCCGACCAGGTACTTGTAGAACCAGGCAAATCCCGAGCCGCCGTCGGAGTAGTGCCGCTGCGGGAAGCAGAGATAGGGGTTGTTGTCCACGATCGGTGTCCAGGTACGTTGGCACCGGACCCCACCCTCGGGGGTGTCGGCGTAGTTGACCAGGGTCTCCGAACCGGTACTGGTCTTCACCGACCTCAACCGGTAGTGCATGTACGGAGGGACACCGATGTCGGCGCCCCAGTCGACCCGGTTGCCCCACATCTCGCCGCCGAACTGCATCTTCGGCTCCGTGATGGTGGTGCCGTCGGTGCCACGGCCGGTGTGCTCGATCGTGTTCAGCCAGAGGTGCGGGGAGGTGTCGTCACCGGTCGGAGCCATGTTGTCACCGGTCGAGGGGAAGGTGTGCTCCAGCTTCCACTCGTCCACCGTGCGGTACTGCGGCGGGTTGCCCGGGTCCAGCACCCTGGTCCGGACCGCGTACAGCCGCTTCTTGGTCAGGAAGGTGGGACTGAGGTTCGAGCAGCCTGCCGTAGCGATGGCGCAGTAGAGGTCCCAGGGGGTGTCCGGGTACTTCTCCCTGATCGGCACCCCGAAGCTGTCCAGGCACGGCTCTTCGAGGCAGCGTTCCTTGGTCTCGAACTCGACCCGGAACGGGGCGCTCTGGGAGTGCTCGCTGCCAGCCCGGTCGCCGTAGTCGATGAACTTGAGCTGGGAAGCGAGGTCGTACTGGTGGTCGACGCCGCCGCTCACCCCGTAGGTGCCCGACTCCTTCACGTAGACGTACGTCATGGAGTTGCCGGACGGGTCGAGCACGTAGTCGAGGTTCCACCGGTACGCCTGGCTGCACAGGTTCGGGTAGCAAGGCTCACCGGAGTTGTTGCCGCGTACCGGCATCGTCTGCACCGAGCCGGTGTTCTCGTTGTCGTTGCTGTACCGCTTGTTGACCCCGAAGAAGTACTGGATACCGTCCTGGGTGGTGACCCGCCAGTACTCGTTCTCGTTGTCGCCGTTGCTGATGTAGGTCCGGTCGACGAGCTTCTCGATCCGCAGCCCGTCGTCGCTGGCCGACCGGTACAACTGGGTTCCGGTACCGGTGCCCGCCCCGACATATACGAGAGGCGATGCCGTGCCCCCGAAGACAATCGTGCCGTTGTGGGGCGAGAACTGGCAGAAGTCATCCTTGTACGTCGCCGAACCGTCCTGCTCACAAGGGCGGTACGAGCGTTCGATGTAGCCGACCTGCAGGTCCCAGCCCTCACCGACCCACGAGGTCTGCCCGTTCTGCGCGGTGGTCCGCCCGTCGACCCGACCACTGTCGTAGGTGAACGCCAGGCTCGGCTGCGGACCGACCCCCGCCGGCGGAACCGCCAACGGATAGCTGTAGGTGAAGCTGCCACTCTGGTTCCCCGCCGACCACGAGTACGCCTGCGACAACCCCGTCTCCCGGAAGGTGCCACCGGCGGACGTCGTGGTCGAGGAGAGCGCCACCAGCGAGGTGGCCTCCGCGCTGGTCAAGGCCACGTCCGCGGAGAGGGTGGTACCGGAGCGAACCGCCCCAAGATCCCGCCGTTCCCGGCACGTCGGATCGCTGGGAGTGGTCAGCGCGCAGGCGGGCATCGCGACCAGGCGCAGCCGGCCAGCAAAGTCACCACCGTAGGCGTTGGCGAAGTCCCGGTAATCCACCCGCAGACGGAACCGCCCCGGCGCGTCCACCCCGTCAGCACGGGACAACGCCAGCAGCGCACCGGCGACCCCAACCGCCTTCGTCGCCTTCTGATCCAGAACCCGTACCCGCACCGACGCCGGGGCCCGCTCACGCTGACGGATCGCCCGCTGCTCCTCCTGCGCCGTCGCCGGGCCCACCGGACTCAACGCCACCGGCAGGTCGCCGACCCTGGCAGCCCGACCGGAGACCACCACCGTGGCGGTCGCCGCCGACGGCAACTTCGTGTGCTTCAGTCTGGTGATGCCGGGGGCATCGGTCTGGGTCTTCGTCGCCGCCCGCGGCTTCACCTTGCGGGTCGGCACCGGCTCCTGCGACTGCTCTGCCGGTTTGGGCTTCGGCGCGGCTGACGCCGGTACGTGAGTCAGCAAGCTGGCCGTCAGCGCCAACACCAGCCCGACCGCCAAGGCGCGCCAGCATCGGCTCCCCGCCACGCTCATCAACCACGTCGACCGCCAGCCCACACGCAGCCGCCGCCGAACCCCCGTGCGCTCCGCCACGAGCCCTCCCAAGAACGACGATGCAAGTTGCGGGCACGCTACGACAGACCATCGACCCCTTGCAATAGGGAAGATCGTCGATTACGGAACGGCGTTGGGGCTGGTAGGCGTCATGATCACGCTGACCTGCAAATTGCATCGTCGATATAGCGAGAAGAATATCTTCCCCCGTCACCTACGGTGACGGTAAAAACCTCCGACCTGAACCGCTGCGACACTGCTGCTCCTACATGGAAGACATAGGCGCGGCATGATGGTCGGATGCCGGCAGTAGAGGCGTGGTTTCTGGGTGGACCGGTCGACGGGAGACTGATGCCAGTGGAGGTCACCGCGGACGGCAGCCCGCCGGCGGTGATGAAGCTGCCCCAGACCGGTCTCTACGCCGGGACGCGCGATACCCCGGCGCCCACGACCGAGCACATCTACGTCCTCGCCGGCAAGCTTGCCGACCTAGAGGTTTACCAGTACCGGCAGGCCGGCGGGGAGACGACCGACTGATAGCCAAGTTCCGCGGAATCGTTGTTCCGCGGTGTCCAACCTGCCCGTCGCCACCGAGGGTCGCCCAGCTACGACCTCAGCGAACGCCCCCTGCGCCGCATTGCCGGCGGTTGGTCGCGCAGCGCCCGGGTCAGCTCCACCGGTGCCGTCCGGACATACTCCGCCACCGCGCCCATGCGCCGTTGGTAAGTCCCCCGCGCCGACAGCGATGCCATCGCGGGGCAGCGGCGGGTCCGCTCACCGTCTACTGTCCTCGCCCATGCAAACCGAACCGATAGTGATAGACAGAGTCAACGGGCCCGTGGCGGTCGAGGTGAAGGCGCTGGGCAGCCCGCGGGTCCTGGTGGGCGGTATCGCGGAGACCGGCCGCCGGAACGTCTTCGAACTGCCCGCGGTGGGCGGCGGGACGGTCCGCGCCAAGGTGAAGAGCAACCTCGTCGACCCGTACCCGGTCATCGAGATCGACGGGGTGAAACACCGGACCGGCCCGGAGACGCCGGCCGTGCTCCGGATCCTGATTTTTCTCCCGTTTCTCCTTGTGCTCGCAGGCGGGCTGATCGGCGGTCTCTTCGGCGGGGTCGGCTTCGCCATCAACCATTCGATCGCCCGTACTGATCGATCGGCCGGGGCGAAGGCGGCCCTGATGATCCTCGTGACGCTGGGCGTGTGCTTGGCATACCTGGTCCTGGCCGGCACCGTCCTGACGGCCTAGGACCAGCCGGCATGCCCCGGCGGGCGTCTCCGGCGGAGGACCGCACCCCCCGGACCCCGGACGCCCGCCGCTACGGACTCGCGGCAAGGAAGGCGAACGCCGCGAGCAGCACCAAATGCACCCCGGCCTGGAGGACGCCCTCCGACTCCGCGGTCAGCACACCGTTCAGGCGGTGAGCGCGAGCAGCGTCAGCTGCGAAGGCCCTTGGGAATCTACGGATCTGTGAGTGTCACTCGGGCGGTTCTGGGTGGACTGCCGCCAGGATCGGTGCTGGCGTACCGGGTGACTCGCTACGGATCTGGCCGCGTGTGCGTGCCCTTCTTCTGACCTGTCCCCGGTCGCCGGTACCGGCCTGGCCCACCTTGTGGGCCTGATCAGAAGCATCGCAGCGCCCTGACGGACACGGTTCTGGCCGGTCTGGCCCACCGTGAACTGCCCGCCACCGCCAGCCGCGACCAGGTCGTGCGTCAAGCCGAGATCCAGCGGCTCACGCTCGGGCTGCAGCAGGCCCGGCAGCAGCTTGATGTTAACCGCAAACAACTGCTGGCCATCGTCGATGACATCGCGTCCGTCTGCCACGCCGATACGGTGTCGGACCGGTCAGCGCCGCCCAGGCCGTCGCAGGTAAGGGCGGCGCCACCTCCC
The DNA here is from genome assembly GCF_044465805.1 of Micromonospora sp. NPDC049497. Lineage (NCBI taxonomy): Bacteria > Bacillati > Actinomycetota > Actinomycetes > Micromonosporales > Micromonosporaceae > Micromonospora > Micromonospora sp. NPDC049497. The sequence goes on from NZ_JBITMC010000035.1 coordinate 22,462, forward strand.
GCGTGCCGCTGTTGGCGCTGGCCGGATCGTGCTTGTCATAGCTGCCGACCGCGCGGTCCTCGGGCGGGTTAGTAGCGGCCGAGGTTCTCGCTGGGCGCCATCACGATGCGTGGAGAGGCGGCCGGGTTCAACCACTTCAGAACCTGGAGCAGGTTGGACTGTGTCAACGAGACACAGCCGGCGGTACCGCCGCTCCCGTTGACGTGCAGGAAGATGCCGCTGCCGCGGGCCGGGGTGGCTGCCCTTACCGGGATGTTGTAGTTGATGACGGCGAAGTAGTTGTACTGCGGCACGATCTGCCACAGCGCCTCGCTGTTGCCGCCCGGGTCCGTGCCGTGCACGAAGCTGTTGTACGTGGGCGAGCTGGGATTCTCATCCCACCAGTCGTTCACCACCAGGCGGTGGTAGCTGTACCTGACGCCCGGGCTGGCGAGCGCGCCGTACATGGTGGACCCGATGCTGTAGACGCCCGTGGGTGTGGTGGGGACGCCCTCCACATGGCTGTCGCTGAAACCCTTGGTGCCGATCCGTGCGCTCATCACCCCGAACTTGGCCCGCCACACGCCGTTGACCTTTTCGAACGTCTCCAAGGACGCGAAGCTCGTACCGTAGCCGCTGCTGTGTACGACGATGATCTGGCCAGTGCTGGCCGGAATGGTGCGTAGCCGGGAGGCGATGTTGCTCGCCGCAGCCGGCGTTGCAGCCCTGCTGGTCGGCACGTGCGACGGCGACCGGCTAAGCGACAGCTTCGCGGACCGGCTCGCCGAAGGCGACGGGGACCGGCTCGCTGATGGGGACAGGCTCGCCGACGGCGATGCGGAAAGACCTGAGGAGTCGGTCGGCCCGGGGGTGGCGGTCACCGAGGTATCGACCGGAGCCGACCCGGTGTCCACCGTGCCGTTCCGGCCAGGATCTGCGCAGGAGGTCAGCCCGAGGCCGCCGAGCAGCGCCACCGCGATGGCACCGCAAACAGCTCGCCTGAACGGCGTTCGCATTTCTACTCCTCCGGTGGTTCATGATCTCCGCCACCGACGTAGGGAGCAGCGCACCCAGGCTAAGCAGGCCCATCCGGTACAACAAGGCATCGCGACGGGCGATAAAGGTGATGATTGTCAGTGCAGTGCGACGGCGTGTCGACGTAACGAACACGTCATCGGGCGCGCTCCCGGCGCACGGCATGGAAGCCCTTCGAAGGCGGGCGGGGCCGAGGGATTGTCAAACGAATAGCGCTGGCAGCGCAGCGGTGGTGACCCGCGTCCACGTGGCGGATTCGAGCAGTCGTCGCAACGGTGACGATCGTTAGCGTGCCAGAGCCGTATGGAAGACCTCGTCCGGGGTGCGCCAGCCGAGGATTCTGCGGGGCCGGTTGTTGAGGCGTTGCTCGACGGCACGGAGATCGGCTGCGGTGTGCTGGGACAGGTCGGTGCGTTTGGGGAAGTACTGGCGCAGCAGCCCGTTGGTGTTCTCGTTGGTGCCGCGCTGCCAGGGCCGGCCGGGATGGGCGAAGAACACCCCGTCGCGCAGCATTGGAGCGATCTGCTGGTGGTAGGCCATCTCCGCGCCCTGGTCCCAGGTGAGGGTGAGACGGACCGACTCCGGTAGTTCAGCCAGCATGGCGAGCAGTGCGTCGCGGACGGCCTCGGCGGTGCGGTCGACGGGCAGGTGGACCAGCCGCAGGTAGCGGCTGGTGCGATCGACCAGGGTGGCGATCGCGGACTGGTTCTGCCGGCCGACGATGAGGTCACCCTCCCAGTCACCGACACGAGTGCGGCCCAGAGCGGCCGCCGGTCGGTGCTCGATCAGCAGCCCGGGGGCGACGAACCGACAGCGACGCTGATCCGGGCGGCGGCGCCGCTTCCTCAACGGCCGGCCGGTGCGCAGCCGGCGGGTGAGCTGGCGACTGAGCCCGCTCTTGCCGCCGCAGTAAAGAGCCTGGTAGATCGTCTCGTGACAGACATGCCACGACCGCTGGTCGGGATAGGCCTGCCGAAGCCACGCGGAGATCTGCTGCGGGCTCCAATCCTCCTCCAGCTTGGCCTGGACAACGGCGCGCAGGCCGGCGTCGGCGAGCAGCCGCCCGCCCCGCGGCCCTCGGGCCCGCTGCCGGGCTCGCGCGTGGGCCAGGTCGCCGTCATAGACGCCGCGGTCGTGCGGACGAACGTTGCGGCGCAACTCCCGGCTCACCGTCGACGGTGCGCGGCCCAGCTGTTCCGCGATCGCCCGGATCGTCAAGCCCTGCCTGCGCAGGGTGGCGATCCGCTGCCGCTCCAACAGCGACAGGTACCGGCCCGACCGGACGTCGTCCGCCAACCAGACCGGTGGCACACCGCCGTTCTCGGCCCGCCACCGGTAGCCGGTCTTGCGACCGATCCCAACGATGCGACACGCCTCGAACGTCCCCAACCCGGACTGCAGCAGCCGCCAATACTCCGTCTCCAACTCGAGCCGGCGCTTGCGCCCTCGTCGTCCCATCAACACGCCTCACATGATCAGGTGTGTTGCGACAAGTACTGGAACCCGCCCGGAACCACGGGGTCAGTTTTCAGGCGGAGCCGACAGGGCCCAGCCTACCTGCCAGCGGGTGCCCAGGAGTACCAGGAGTACCTGCTTGTACTCACGGGTGCCAGCCGCCTACTGCTCCGACCAGCGGAGCACACATGGAGCACACCGATGCCAGCCGGACCGACCCGCGCCAACCGCTGCCCGGCCGTGACCGCGGCTGCCCATCGGTAACCACGACTCACCGAGCGCATTCCGAGCACGGCAGAGATCATCCGACACACCGACAATCGTTCCGCTGGTTCAGCATCGGGTCGGTGTCCGGTCACCCTGCTACCAGCGGATACGGAGCATCGGACTACGGATCTGTGAGTGGGGGTTGTCAAGGGGTTCGGTGGTGGGTGGTGATGGTGCGGTAGAGCTGTCGGGCGATGTAGCGCTTGAGTTCCCTGAGTCAAGTCATGGTGGAGAAGGCGTGAGCGGCGCGGTGCTGTGCGGGGTTGTAGGGCGTGTTGGTGTGCCAGCAGGCCCAGATGACGCGTAGCCATGCGCGGGCGACGATGCGGACGGCGTGGGGGTTGCGTTTGCCGCGTGCTCGGGCGTCGGCGTAGAGCTTTGCGGCCCAGGGTGATTGCAGGCGGGCATTGTGCGCGAAGGCAGTGATGGCGGTGCGGGCTCGGGTGTTGGCTGCCCAGCGGAAGTAGACCCCGCGGACCTTGCCGGATGCTTTGGTCACCGGTGTGGTGCCGCATTCCGCAGCGGCCTGCTCGGCGGTGTCGACGCGCATGAGGATCGGTCCGACCTCGGCAAGGAGTTGTGCCAGGTTGATCTGACCAACGCCGGGTAGGGCGGCGAGAAGTTGGGCTCGTGGGTGCACCGCGGTGAGTTCCTTGATCAGCTTCTCGAGGTCGGCGATGGTGGCCTGCAGAGCTCGCAGCAGCTGCACCTGGGCGTGGATCATCGCGGTGAGAGTGGTTGCGGGCAGGGCTGCCGGAGTTGTGGGTGCGTTGCGTAGCCGCTGGAGCAGCTCGACTGCTGTCTTGCCACCTCGGTAGGAGTTGCGGCGCAAGAAGCCAGCCATCCGGACCTCGCCCAGGCGGCGGGCGGCCTCCGGCGTGGGGTAATCGGTGAGGAACGCCAATGCGATGGGAGAGGCCAGGGACTGGAAGAGCTTTCGGGGTCCGGGCCAGTGCGCGTCCAGCAATGCGGCGAGCTGGTTGGTGGCGGTGGTGCGGGCACGGACGTGGTCTTCCCGTAGCCGGGTGAGACTTTGCAGTTCGCTCAGCCCGTGGTCGGCCGGTTGCAGCCGGCGCAGCCGGTGACCGTCGGTGCGGAGGTAGTCGGCGAGCTTGTAGCTGTCGCCGGGGTCGGACTTGGCGCCGGAGGCGCCCCAGCGGGGACGAGCAGCGTGAAACGCGGTGGGATGCACGGGGAAGACGGGATGCCCTGCGGCAAGCAGCCGATCGACGACGAGCCCGTCAGGGCGTTCGATGATCACCGGTAGTTCAGCGGGGTTGCCGTGGCGAGCGAGCCGGTCGAGTGCTGCAATCAGGGCCTGTTCGGTGTGAGGTAGCGCCCACCGGTCAATGATTGCGCCTCGGTTGTCCAGCACAGTGACGTCGTGGGTCGTGCTGGCCCAGTCCCAGCCGATAAACATCGTCGGTGCGTCCTTCAGCTTCCCGCAGTTGGCTCCGAGGCTGACGAGGCCCCACCGTGCCGGATTCTCATTGTTCGGCCCTCGCTGGGGTGTGTCCCTAGACGCCGGTCCGGAGGCCTCGGCGTGTCAGGGGCGGCCGAACTCAAACTGGCCGTCAAGGGGCGCGGCAACGAAGCCGTCCCCCGACACTCACCGAGGAGCCACGACCCCTTGGTGGAATCGCAGAACCGATACTCCCCCAATGAGGCAGCGGGTGATTTCTCTGGTGGTGCGGCCTTCGGCGCGGCGTCGGGTGATGTAGTCGCGGGTTTCGGGGTGGGTGCGGCGGCGGGTCAGGGCGATGGTGTGTAGGGCGCTGTTGAGGGTTCTGTCGCCGCCGCGGTTGAGGCGGTGTCGGTCGGTGCGGCCGCTGGCC
>NZ_JBITMC010000036.1:0-24807 GCF_044465805.1 Micromonospora sp. NPDC049497
ACACATTGGCCGACGCCGCTTCCGGCATCGCCAACCTCCACAACATCATCCTCACCGGCTGACCACCGGCCCGGCGCCGAGCAACGCCTTCACCCAGTTACGAGACGTCCCTTAGAGGCGTCGGGATGGCAATCCCAGGGGGACGCGTCTCGCTTCATTCACTCAGTCCGGGCGAGGCGGCCCCATTCCGCGATCACGGCGTTGGCGTCAGTCAGCGCTGACATGCCCGCCCTTAGTTGAGCCATGGGAGACCGAAGGACCCGAGACAGGCCATCGCCCTTACTAAGCTCACCCAAGAAATACTCCACCCCGTCCGACATCTGCTGACTTGACGATACAAGACTGGTGATGGTCGCCATCAGTGATTCTGCTTGCTCTCTACTCTTCGGCGTCAGGGCCTCCGCCTTGCTGCGCAAGATAAGCTGACGTACGCCGGGATCGCTCGCGATAACCGACCTTGCGAATTCGTGTCCCAACTCTGTTATCCGTTGAGCTGGCATTGCGATTCGGTCTGCGAATTGCTTGAGGACCACCAGTCTTCCACGCGCGCCACCACCCCGGCGATCGCTTTGCCGCAGCTTATCCGTAACGTCTACCGTTGTAACTTGAACCTTCTCCAACTCCTCAAACAGATCGGTGAGGGTCGCCTGCCAAGACTCAGCGTTCTCTTCGGCCTCGGCTACGTCATCGAGAAAACCGGATTCTCCTTCCTCGCCCTCGTCATTGCGCAGTTCAGGGAGCGGCTTCGCTGACTCGGTCGCCATCACTTCAACTAGGCGTGCTGCTAGTTGATGGACCGCAGTGCGGTATTTTTCTGACGACTCGTCCGCGAGTCGAAGCGTTCTCCAGTCCTCGCGCTGTGTCGCCCTTACAAGCCGTACTATTTCGTCCTCACTGCTGGAGTCCTCCACAGCTGGAGTGTGCGAGTACAGGATCGGCAGGAGAAGGTTCATGGAGTCAATACTCTTGGCCCTGCCCAAGAACTCCAAGAATTCCCGACGGCACTCAGTGCTTCGCAGATATAGGGGGGTGATTACGGGAATGAAAAAAGCGGTTCGCGCAAGAGCGTCGTTTATGATGCCCCCCCAGCTGTCGCCCCAGGCGATGGCGGTGTTGTCTACGAACAATTCGAGGGTTTCACCCGTGAGGATCTCATATTCGTTGCTGATCGACTCGGCAAGACGTCGGATTCTGCCGCCTTCCAAATCGTTGTCGCGGTGAGTGTAACTCCAGAAACAAATAGGGCCTGCAGAAGTCATAGTGCACCTTTCATGGCTTCATGTCAGCGACCCGCCGCCGCCGTCGATTTGCCGATGGCACGCGTTGCGGCTGCTGCCGCGAGTTGGTGATCTGTCGCGGCCGGCGGCCGGCCGGGCCTGTAATGTCGCTCCGCTCACCGAGTCGCCGGCGGCGTCGGCGGGATCTGGCAAGAGGTTCGCCGCGCCATCCCCGGACCAGGCCCTCAAGCCGCCTGGACGCCCTACCGCGACCAGCGAACAGCACAACCATGACGGACACCAGGACCATCGCAATGACCAGAGCGAACCAGGCGTTCGCGGTCAGGTGAGCCTTGATCTCAAACGCTGACAGCGGGTGTGCTTCTGCAACACGCTGCGCACGTCCATACCCCGTTGCTTGGAGAACTTCAACATGCCGGGTTAGTGTCACGGTGACTCCCGATACTCCCGCTCCCACGCGTTGGACTTGGAGTCGAGCGGCACCCGGTGGGCAGTCCGGGTGCCGCTTCGCATCTGTAGCGCTCGCGGCCGCCGCTCGGTCCCAGTCAGCTCGGACGATCGACCGAGCCGAGGAGCAGTACAGCACGATGAGGGCCCGGTTTCACGTATGCCCATCAGTCGTACGGACGTTCGGTTTTGGATATCCACAGCCCTGTGGGTATCCCGGCGGCGGCGCCACGCTCTGATCCGGCCGAAGTGTCGGGGTCGGGATGTATGATTCGGCGCTTGCAGCGGCAATCGTCTATCTGACCTGTGGCTTTGAAGATCGATTCCCAACAAGCTCCACAGTGGAGGTCGATCGAGCCTCGGGCTTGCACTACACACTGTGTTCATCGCACCCGTCGTGTATCCCCAAGTCGTCCACAGACGGTTACGTGATGCAAGTCACACGAACGCCTGTTCGTCGGCGTGTCGCGACGAGGCTGTTTGATCTCTACCGTGAGGTCCTGAGGCGAACTTCGGCCGAACAAGCCTCGCGGGCTTAGCCTCAACCGCTCTGGTCCCGTGTCCGATCCTGCCCGGGTGCAACGGCCGGCATCCGGTATTAGCGGCCGGTCACCTGGCCGACCGCCTCGGGCGCGCCGTCTGTCAGCAAAAGGCAGCAGAAGCCCCGACATTCGCTGGTGCCCGAGGCCGGAGACACGAACGGACCCGGCCGGACGAAGCGCCCAAAGCTTGTAAGCGGGACGTCGCGCCCATCAGAGGGCGACCGGGGCTTACCTGGGAAGCGGGTTGGCGATGTAGACGCCCTTGCCTTGCCGGCCGTCAATCAGCCCTTCGGCCTTGAGCAGCAGCATGGCGGCCCGGATCACGGTGTTGCTGACCTCGTAGTGCTCGCAAAGGGCGGCGAACGACGGCAGCTTGTCGCCCGGCTTCAACTGGCCGGAGCTGACCTGCTCGCGGATATCCCGGGCTACCTGTAGGTAGGCGGCTTCAGACATAGGTGGTGCTCCCAGCTTGGCGGCTGGTGCAAGCAGACCACACCTCTGGCTCGACTTACAACGCTATGTGTCGTAGCTGTTGACCCTGCGCACATTGCGTCCTAAGTTGCTCCTGGGGCTACCCAGCTTGGCGGCCGGGTCGTCCTGCCGTGGGTGCCCTGTCTCCGGACACGGCTGACCGGGTGCCCACGGGATCCCAAGCGTCGGCGGGAGGCGTGATGACCAGGCCGAACGATGCAACTGGTTCGACCGCAGGTGGCGTGCGGGGTGCCGGTTACCACCAGAGGCAGGACAACAGCCGGCGGCGCGTGTCTTACGACGAGTACGTCCTGGCGGCGGCGCTGACCCTCGCCCGCCGGCACCGACCCGTCTGGTCATGGCAGCACTGGCGGCGCATCTGCCGCTGCGGCGGCGACCTGCCCTGCCGAAGCCGTCATCCCATCCCGATCAACCGCGGCCACTGGCCGAGCCAGGACGCGCCGCGATGACGACCCACCTCCCGATCACGCCGGGCTGGACGTGCGGCGGCTGCGGTGCCGACTGGCCCTGCCACACTCGCCGTCGAGAGCTGCGAGCGGAGTACGACCGCGCCCCGGTGTCACTCGCCCTCTACCTGGCAGCCCAGCTCGTCGACGCCGCCGAGGACCTGGGCCACGTCCCCGCCGGCCACCTGCACCACCGATTCCTCGGCTGGACCCGATGAGCATCCTGCGGCCCGGCGACGAGAAGTTCCACTACAGCGACGGCTCCCACAAGTGGATCCCGCCAGGCCCGGACTACGACCAGGAGGTCTGGGACGAGCAGGTCCGCCAGCACAAGCTAGGCCACCTGAGGAACGAGCGCCCAAAGGTCCGCGTCCAGCGCCTCGTCTGACGCCAGCAGTACAGCAGCGAAGTACAGCAACCGTGCCAGCCGAACCCGGCCCAGAAGCCCCCCAGCAGCCCGGATGACCTCGGACCAAGCTCCATCCGACCGGCTCGCCGGCAATCCATAGGTTCAGGGTTCGAGTCCCTGGCGGCCCACCATCTACGGCCTCCGAGCTGCGAACACGATCATCGGGCACAACCAGGGCACAAGCTAGCTCCGATCTTGGCTTGTGCCGCCGTCACCTCGTCTGACATCGGCCTGCCGGAGGAGCTGGCCCACCACACCGCGTGGCCGGTCCTTCTTCGGCGGGCTCAACTTCTCGCCCTGCTGTCGATTTGGCCGCAGCCGTTCGTATAGAGGGTGACCGGTCGGCACGGTGCCGACCGCAAGGCGGAAGGGCGAGGCCATGCGGAAGCTCATAGCCATCGAATTCGTGACCCTTGACGGGGTCATGCAGGGGTTGGGATCGCCGGACGAGGATCGCGACGGCGATTTCGAGCACGGCGGCTGGGCCGCGTCATACTTCGACGAGGTGCAGGGAGCTGCGGCGGTCGAAGGGCTCAAGTCGACGACGGCGTATCTCTTCGGGCGTAGGACCTACGACAAAATGGCCGGGTTCTGGCCGAGCCAGCCCGACGAGAACCCGATGGCCGCACACCTCAACGCGACACCGAAGTACGTCACCACGCGGACCCTGACCAACTGCACTTGGTCAAGCTCCCGGGTGCTCGCTGGAGATCTCGTGTCGGCCGTTCGGGATCTGAAGGCACAGGGGGACGGCAACATCGCCGTGCTGGGCAGCGGAATGCTCGTCCAGGACCTTATCGCGAACGATCTGGTCGACGGCTACCGCTTGTTTGTGCATCCCCTGCTTCTCGGCACCGGCAAGCGGTTGTTCCGGGAGATGGACCGGCCGCGACAGCTGCGGCTGGTCGACTGCACGACGACCACCACTGGAGTACTCATGCTCACGTACGAACCGGTGTGACCCCTCAGCAACAGGCCCAACGCAAGCAACCGGACGCAGACAGCAGCCCGACTGCTCCAGAGCGAGCCTTGATCGTCTCTGGCGGTCGGCATTCCGGGGGCCGTGTCGGGAAGCCGCCACTGACCTGCATCGATGCGACAATCGACCGTACGTTGCGTGGGCATGAGACTCAAACTCGCCCTTGCCGTCGCGACCGCGACGCTGGCCTCCGTCATCGTCCTCCCAGCCGCCGCCCACGCCGCACCGGACAGCCTGGCCTGCGCTGCGGTCGGCAGCTACAGCCGCGTCATCGGCGGCACGCCGACGACCTTCTGGCTGGTCGGCTCCGTAGGCACCTATCGGTACTGGCACGTCGTCGAGGCCACCTCCGACAACTACCAGCGCAGCTACGTCGTGCGGTGCAGCGGCGAGACGATCGTCACCAGCACGGACCTGGCCGTGACCGCCACCGGCGGCGATCGCTGCGGCAGCACCTCGACCACCATGTACCAGTACGTCGGCGCGCGGACCGGCCTCGAGCCGAATCCGGGTTGGCCCGGGTTCGCCCTGGAGTACGAGTACCACTACTGGCACGTGAAGCGCTGGGTCTGGTCCGGATTCTTCGGGTACTGGACCTACGACCACTCAGAACTCGCCCGCTGCCTCATCTGAGGTGGACGGGCAGTTGATCTCGTAATCCCCCCGGCTCACCATTTACCGCTTCTGAGCGACGGGCCAGTCGGACGCCTGGACGCCGCCCGGACGGCGACGGGCCGCAGGGGGCGGATGCCCTCTGCGGCCCGTCGGCCACTTGTCGTGCGGGTTGGTCGTCTCCACCGGCCTCGGGAACACCGTGGCCGTCGGCTCAGGCGCAGATCGCCTGGATGGCCAGGCCGTCGCTGGGCACGCCGGTCAGCGAGAGGCGGACCGCTCTGAGGCCAGCGTCCGGGTAGAGGGAGTTCAGGAAGGTCTGACCGGTCGAGCCGGCTCCCGTGCAAACGTGGCTGGCCGAACTGACCCCGGTCTGCACCGATCCCTCGGCCGCCGCCCCCACCGGGTCGGCGCAGATGGCGTACGCGGTGACCTGCCAGTTGCCCGAGTAGGCACCGTCCTCGGCGGCGGCAGCCCGGGCGATGTCCAGGGGACCGGAGGCGCTGGCTGCCCGAGCAGCCCGCGGCGGTGCTTCGCGGCGAGACCGAGGAGTGGCCGGAACCCTGCGCTGACCCCATGATCCAGCCACACGGGCGCGGTGCGCCGTCACATCGTTTCAGCAGTCGTGTGGCGGTTCGCGCATCGGCGAAAGGGCGGTGTCGGGGAGGTGCGGATACTGCCGGGCGCTGCGGTATGAGCCAAAAGTTATCTACCGGCGTCGATGAAGAGGGCCTACGTTACGGCCACCTGTCGGTGCCGGATCGATGTGGCCGCACCTGCAGCTCCGCCCACCCGAAGGAGTTTTCGGATGAACCGATTCCTTGCCGGCACGGCAGCAACGATTCTGTTGCCAGCCGGGCTGGCTGCCATCGTCATCGCCGGGCCCGCCAGCGCGAAGCCCGCCGGCCCGACACCGGCCGCACCGGTCGGGGAGTCCGCCTCGCCCGAGATGCTCGCCGCCATGCAACGCGACCTGGGCCTGACCGCCGCCGCGGCTCGCGCCCGGATCGCCTCCGACGACGCCGCCAGCCGTACCGAACTGGCGTTGCGTAAGCGGCTCGGCTCCACCTTCGCCGGCGCCTGGCTGGCGTCGGACGCGAAGTCGCTGGTCGTGGCCGTCACCGACAGCGCCAAAGCCGCCGAGGTGACCGCCGCCGGCGCCACACCCAAGTTGGTGACCCGCAGCGGCAGTAAGCTCGACGCGGTCAAGGACGGCCTGGACGCCGCAGCCGCCAAGGCGTCCCCGGCCTCGGTGCCCGGCTGGTACGTCGACGTCAAGTCCAACACCGTCGTGGTGCAGGCACGCGGCGGCAGCGGCGCTGCCAGAGCCTTCATCAAGGCCAGCGGCGTCGATGCCTCCGCGGTGCGGGTGGTCAGCACCACCGAACAGCCCCGGCTGCTCTACGACGTACGTGGCGGCGACGCCTACTACATCGGCGGCGGCCGCTGCTCGGTCGGCTTCTCCGTCAACGGCGGCTTCGTCACCGCCGGGCACTGCGGCAACACCGGTAACTCCACGACCGGCTACAACCAGGTCGCCCAGGGCAGCTTCCAGGGCTCCTCGTTCCCCGGCAACGACTACGCCTGGGTAGCGGTCAACTCCAACTGGACCCCGCAGCCGTGGGTCAACAACTACGCCGGCGGCAACGTGACCGTGGCCGGCTCCACGGTGGCCGCGATCGGCGCGGCCATCTGCCGCTCCGGCTCGACCACCGGCTGGCGTTGCGGCACCGTGCAGGCCTACAACCAGACGGTCAACTACGCGCAGGGCTCCGTCTCGGGTCTGACCCGCACCAACGCGTGCGCCGAACCGGGTGACTCCGGCGGGTCCTGGCTCAGCGGTCAGCAGGCGCAGGGCGTCACCTCCGGCGGCTCCGGCAACTGCTCCTCCGGTGGCACCACCTACTTCCAGCCGGTCAACGAGATCCTCTCCGCGTACGGCAAAACACTGGTGACCAGCGGCGGTGGCACCCCGCCCCCGCCCCCGCCGACCGGCTGCAGCGGTTACGAGTTCTCCGTGACCGGGTCGCTGTCCAGCGGCGGCAGCGCCTACCAGCCGAACGGCAGTTACTACTACTCGTCGGCCTCCGGCACCCACCGTGGCTGCCTCGACGGCCCGACCGGCACCGACTTCGACCTCTACCTGCAGAAGTGGAACGGCAGCGGGTGGGCCGTGGTGGCGCAGGGCATCACCTCTGCGGCCGACGAGACCGTCTCCTACTCCGGTACGGCCGGCTACTACCGTTGGCGGGTACACGCCTACAGCGGTTCCGGCAGCTACGCCCTCGGCTACAGCAACCCCTGACCGGATCGACGGGACGCCCGCATCGCACCGCGCGATGCGGGCGTCCTCGACCGTCGACGCGGCGGAGCGGGAACTGTTCGGGCAGCGTCGGCACTGTCGGTGACGGTGACGGCCCGAAGAATGCCGTTGCGCCGCCCCCGGGCCGGCGGCTTAGGCTGTGGCCATGACCAGCTCGCCCGCGTACCCGATGACGTCCCCCGACGTCCAGGTCGGCGCGCTGCGACGCCGGCGGTCCCGCGACCGCCTGCGCTGAGTCTTCCCCTCTGCGACCGGCGGATCGAGCCGCCGGTCGTCGTCGATCGTCCTCGGTCCGCCCGCATCCCCTTCCGGTGATCCGTGCGGCGGATCCGAGCGAGATCGGCGTACCGATGGATCTTGAGAAGCTGCTGACCGACCGGCTGGCGCCGGCGTTCGCGACGGTGGCCGGCGTACCGGTGGACCCGGTCGTGCGGCGCTCCCCGCGCGCGGACTTCCAGTCCGACGCGGCGCTGGCCCTGGCTCGGCGGCTCGGTCGGCCGCCGCGGACGATCGCCGCCGAGGTGCTGGATCGCGCGGACCTGGCCGACCTGTGCGCTGTGGCGGAGGTGTCCGGGCCGGGCTTCCTCAACCTGACCGTCGCCGACGACGCCTTGGCCGGGCTGGTCACCGCACTGGCCACCGACCCGCGGCTGGGGGTGCCGGTGCTGGCCGAACCGGAGACGGTGGTGGTCGACTACTCGGCGCCGAACGTGGCGAAGGACATGCACGTCGGGCACCTGCGGTCGACGGTGATCGGCGACGCGGCGGCCCGGCTGCTGGAGTGGCTGGGGCACCGGGTGCTGCGGGCCAACCACCTGGGTGACTGGGGCACGCCGTTCGGCATGCTGATCGAGCACCTGGTCGACCTGGGTGAGGCCGAGGCGACGCGGACGCTGTCCATGGGCGACCTGGACTCGTTCTACAGGGCGGCCCGGGCGAAGTTCGACGCCGACGAGGCGTTCCGGGAGCGGGCCCGGCTGCGGGTGGTGGCCCTGCAGGGCGGCGATCCGGCGACGCTGCGGCTGTGGCGGCTGCTGGTGGAGCAGTCCGAGCGGTACTTACTGACCGTGTACGCACTGCTCGACGCGACCCTCACCGAACGGGACTTCCACGGCGAGAGCAGCTACAACGACCTGCTCGGCCCGGTGGTCGAGGACCTGGACCGGCGCGGTCTGCTGCGGGAGAGCGAGGGCGCGGCCTGCGTGTTCCCGCCCGGCTCGGTCGGGCGGGACGGCGAGCCGCTGCCGTTGATCGTGCGCAAGTCCGACGGGGGGTACGGCTATCCGGCGACCGACCTGGCGGCGATCCGGCACCGGACCGGCACGCTGGGCGCGACGCGCCTGCTCTACGTGGTCGGGATGCCGCAGCGGCGGCACTTCGAGATGGTGTACGCCGCCGCCACGCAGGCCGGTTGGCTGGCCCCGCCGGCCCGGGCCGAGCACGTCGGGTTCGGCTCGATCCTCGGGCCGGACGGGCGGATGCTGCGCAGCCGGGCCGGCGGATCGGTGAAGCTGGTCGGGCTGCTGGAGGAGGCGGTCGCCCGGGCCACCGCGCTGGCCCGGGAACGGAACCCGGAGTTGGGCGAGGCGGAGGCGGCCGAGGTGGGCAGGGCGGTCGGCATCGGCGCGATCAAGTACGCCGACCTGTCCAGCGACCGGCACAGGGACTACGTGCTCGACTGGGAACGGATGCTGTCGCTGGACGGCAACACCGCGCCCTACCTGCAGTACGCGTACGCCCGGATCAGGTCGATCTTCCGGCGGGCCGGGGTGGCGGCACGACCTGAAGCGAGGATCTCGCTGGCCGAGCCGGCCGAGCGGGCGCTCGCGATCGAACTGCTCGGGTTCGGCAGGGTGGTCACCGACGTGGCGGACAGCCTGGAGTTCCACCACCTGGCCGGATATCTCTACCGGCTGGCCGCCGCGTTCAGCGCGTTCTACGAACGCTGCCCGGTGCTGCGGGCCGACGGACCGGTTCGGGACAGCCGGCTGGTGCTCTGCGACCTGACCGCCCGGGTGCTCCGGCAGGGACTGTTCCTGCTCGGTATCCGGACCCCCGAACGAATGTGATCGAAAAGTGCCGCAGCAGGTCCCGGACCAGGGCGGTGCCGTCGGTGGCGGTCACGCCGGCACCCCGGTCAGCTGGTCGCGTACGCCAGGGCCCTTGCCGTGGCCGCGGGGGTGGCGGGCAGCAGCGGCGGGCGGACCGCCGGCGTCGGGATGCGTCCCTGGGCATGCAGCACCGCCTTGACCACGGCGGGGTTGGGTTGGGCGAAGAGCGCGGCCGACAGGGTGGCGAGCCGGTGGCCGAGCGGCCGGGCGCGGGCGACGTCCCCGGCCCGCCAGGCCTCGACCAGCGCGGCGTAGTCGGCGGTGGCCACGTGCGCGGACGCGAGGATGCCGCCGTGCGCGCCGAGCGCGAGCAGCGCCGAGGCGTACGCGTCCTCACCGGCGAGTACCGCGCAGCCCGGCGGTACGTCGGCGAGGAAGGCGATGGTGTCCGCGTCGATGCCGCCCACCGCGTGCTTGATCCCGACCACCCCCGCCGTCCCGCAGGCGTACCCGGATCGCCTACCGGCGGGGCGCGGGCGACCACCCGGCGGTGGCCGCCTGCGTCGCGGCGCTCCGGGCCGCCGGCGGCGAACACACGGCAAGGTCGACTCGGGTTCACTGAAGTCGGGCTGTCCACTGCGCATGGACACCCCGACTTCAGTGACCTCGTGTCGATCATGGCCGAATGTCAGGGAAGGGGAAGCCGGGCGCCCTCGACGAGGGCGCCCGGCCATCGATCAGGGCGTGTAGTCGAGCTTGAAGTTGTAGCCCTGCGCGTCGTGGCCGCCGCCGCCCGCGCAGCGGCCCTTGTCCGGATAACCGTTGTAGAACATGACCCGGCACTTGCCGCAGAACCGCCACTGGTCCTGACCGGCGCCGCCGTGGTCGTGGGGAAGGAAGAACATGTAACCCGCGGCGTTGTGGCCTCCCCCGACCGGGCAGACGCCGCCACCGCCGAAGCCGTTGTAGAACATGGCGTTGCACCGGTCGCAGAACCGCCACTGGTCCTGGCCGCCGTCCGGGCCGGCATGGTCGTGCGGCAGGTAGTACATCCAGCCCACCGCACCGTGGCCGTCACCGGCCGGGCAGAGGCCCTTGCCCTCGAACCCGTCGAAGAACATCGTGTGGCACTTCCCGCAGAACCGCCAGGCGGCCTGGCCACGGTTGCGGGCCGCGAAGGTCATCGTGTAGTCGCCACCGTCGCCCTGGACCCGGATGGACTGCCGCGCCGTGTGGCCGGTCTCCGCGAGGGCGATGTCCGCCTCGGTGAATCGCAGTTCGCGGCCGAGACCGACCCACTCGTCGGTGCTCGGCCCGCCGGTGGGAGTCTGCAACGCCCCGTTGAACGCCTGCATCACCACCCCCACCCGCCGGTTGCGGTCGGCGCCGAGACTGGCGAACAGGGCGCTGTTGACCGAGCCGGCGACGATGTTGCGCAGCGCCTGTGCGTTGCCGTCGTCCCACTCCATCAACGCCACCAGGAAGATGACGTCGTTCGGGCTCGGCAGCGCCCTCTCCTCGCCGTACAGGCCCCAGAAGGACTGGAACGGCACCTCGTGCGTCTCCTTGGCGTCGACATCGCCGAAGGCGCCGTAGACGAACGCCCGCGAGGCGGGGATCGGTGCCGGGAAGCCACCCACGTTGTTCTTCAGGTCGACCGCAGCCACGATCACGTAAGGCTCGTCCGCACCGGCCTCGTCGGTTTCAGTGTGACAGCGAAAGCTCTCCAGATAGGCATAGATCATGGACCGAACCCCTCTGATCGGCGGAATTACCGGCCCATGACGGAATTGATCGATCGCCGCCGGACCGGCCCCTCACCAGCCCCGACGCGCCCCAACTCCGCGGATTCCCCATTCCTGCGGCCGGCCTTGCGACCAGGCTAGGGCCATATGGGAATTGAAGCACGGACAATTTTCTTACTCTGATCTTGAGCACGCGCGCCGCATTTCCTGGCCGTTCGGGCCAGCTGACAACACAGGTGGGCGCGGTCAGTCGAACAGGAGCAGCGCCGCCACCATGGCGAGCATGACCACTGCCACGGTACCGACGATCGCCAGCGCCACCCGGCGGGTGCGGGCCTGCGCGTACGGGGCGTGGAGAATCCCGTCGGTCAACCGCTCGTAGCCGGACACCTCTCCCGCCGGGGACCACGGGCTGGTCTCCCGCACCTCCGGAGTCGGGGGCCGGTTCGAGACGTCCTCCGTCGCGTACGTCGGCTCGATGCGCTGTGGCAGCTTCCGGAACCGGTCGTCCATGTCGCGCAG
Source organism: Micromonospora sp. NPDC049497 (assembly GCF_044465805.1). Lineage (NCBI taxonomy): Bacteria > Bacillati > Actinomycetota > Actinomycetes > Micromonosporales > Micromonosporaceae > Micromonospora > Micromonospora sp. NPDC049497. Next base: position 11,807 of record NZ_JBITMC010000036.1, read on the forward strand.
TGTCGCAGGCGAGGTCCAGCGACCACCCCGGGCGCCTCGTGTCGTTGATCCGGTTGAAACCGTGCCCCAGCAGGGACGACGGTAGGGGCACCGACACCTCGAGGAGGACGCCGATGACCCGTCAGCGCGAAACCGTGGAGGTCGACCCGGTCCTGTTCCGCGCCGTGTACGACTCGCCCGCCTCCCTGCCCGGCCGGCACCGCTGGACGACCCCCGAGTCGGACGTACGCCGGATCGAGAAGCTGCTCGGCATGCCGCTGCGCAGCATCGGCGCCCCACTGTGGGTCAGCGGCGACGAGCCGGACTGTCCGAAGTGCTCGCGACGGATCACCTGGTACGACATCGTCTCCTCCGCGCTCTCCGGAGTGCACGACCGGATGATGATCGCGACCGTGATCCTGGGCGACCGGAAATTCGTCAACACCGAGATCCCGGACGCGATCGCCGGCGTCAACTGCGCCGACTGCCGCACCCCGATCGAGGGGCTGCGCAGCTTCAAGTGCCACAACTGGGCGTACGCCTTCGAGGCGCTGGAGGAGGTCCGGCAGCGGATGTCGGGCGCGTCAGTCGTCGGCGGTCAGGTCGCGAACGTGCCGCAGCCCGGGCCGTCCGTCGAGTGACACCGCCCCGGCCGGGGTGAAGCCGGTGCGCCGGAGCACCGCCAGCGAGGCGGCGTTGTCCAGGGTCGTTGCGGCGGTCAGCCGGCGGAGGCCGTACGTGTCGCGGGCCAGCGCGCACGTCCGGCGTACGCCCTCGGTGGCGAGCCCGCGCCCGGCGGCGCGTTCGGCGACCCGGTAGCCCAGCTCGGCCTCCCCGGCCGCGACGTCCACCAGGTTGAACCGTCCCAGGACCGTGCCGTCGTCGTCGACCAGCAGGTGGAAACGGCAGGTGCCGGTGGCCTGCTCGGCGAGGAGCGCGGCGTGCCGCGCGGCGAAGCCGGTGAAGTAGTCGTCGCCCCGGTCCGGCACCGACCGGGCGAACCACTCCCGATTCTCGCGTTCGAAGTGGAGCAACGCATCGGCGTGGTGGGCGGCGAGCGGCTGGAGGTCGGGCACGGCGCCACCCTAGCCGCGGCGGTGCCCGCCGTGGGGGGTGTTAAGAAGGGGCCCTTTCTCTACCGGAGGCGTTAAGAAGGTGCCCTTCCTTTCACCTTGGGGCGGCGGCCGGGATGGTTGGTGAGGTGGCTCATCCCCGCCGGCCGCCCGACGGCAGGTTTTGTGCCCCGGGTCGGCGGGGAGGCGGTGGGGCGCGGACCGGCCGCCGTGAAACCAGCGAGTTGCCATCACCGTCACAGAAATCGGATACCAGCCATGACCAAGGACTTCGCACGTACCGCCGGCAGGGGGCTTCGCCTTGCCCGGTCAGCCATCCTCGGGTCGAGCCTGGTCGTCGCCGGGCTGGCACCCTTCTCGGCCTCGGCCACCGAGGCCAGGGCCGTGGACCCGGTCGACCTCGACACGGCGGCCTCCTACGCCGTCCTCGCCGACGACGCCGTCTCCAACACCGGGAACTCCGTCATCGACGGGGACGTGGGCGTACACCCGGGCACGGAGGTGTCGGGATTCCCACCGGGGGTCATCAACGGCGAGCGCCACGCCGGTGACGCCGCGGCAGAGCGGGCGCAGGCCGACCTGACGGACGCGTACGAGGATGCCGCCGGACGGACCGCGAGGGCGACCATCGGCCCTGACCTCGGGGGACAGACACTCATGCCCGGCGTCTACCAGGTCTCCGAGGACGCCGACCTGGACGGCACGCTCACCCTCGACGCGCAGGGCGACGCCGAAGCGGTCTTCATCTTCCAGGTGGGCTCCGACCTGGACACGGCGGAGAACAGCGCCGTGCGGGAGGTGAACACGCCGGGACCCGCCTGCAACGTCTTCTGGACCGTCGGGGATTCCGCCGACCTGAACACCAACACGTCCTTCACCGGCCGGATCATGGCCGTCAAGGACATCCGGCTCGAATCCGCCGCCCGGGTGGAGCAGGGCGGCGCCCTCAGCCGAGACGGTGCGGTCACCCTGGACACCAACGCGGTCAGCCGGTCCGACTGCACGCCGGCGACGGCACCGGCGAGCCCGACGACGCCGGCCCCGGTCACGCCCGGTACGACCGCGCCGGAGACCACGGCGCCCGCTCCCGTCCCGCCGGAGGTGACGGAGTCTCCGACGGCCCCGCCGACCGAGCGGGATCGCGACGGGCGCCCGACGGCACCTCCGGGTCGACCGGACCGCGACGAGCCGCCGGGCCGGCAGGACCGCGACGAGCCTCCGGGCCGATCGGACCGCGACGAGCCTCCGGGCCAGTCGGATCGCGGGCCGGACAACGGCTGATCGTCCTGACGGGAGCGGCGCCGCCGCTCCCGTCAGGCTGCCGTGGACGGCGGATCAGGAGGCCCGGGTCGCCAGCAGGAGCGCCGCGACCGTGCCGAGGACGAGGAACGGGCCGAACGGCAGGCTCGCGGACCAGCGCACCCGGCCGGCGACCAGCAGACCGATGGCGACCACTGCGGACAGCCCACACGCCGCCAGCAGGCCCAGGACCGGGAAGATCCACCCGTACCAGCCGAGCAGCATCCCCGCGCCGACCGCGAGCTTGGCGTCGCCGAGGCCGAAGCCCCGCCGTCCGAGCAGCACCGTCGTGGTGGCGATGAACAGCCCGAGGCCGACCCCGGCGACGATCGCACGCAGCCAGGGCGCGACGCCCGCGCCGGTCAGCGCCGCCACCCCGAGCAGCAGCCCGGTCCCGACCGTGGCCGGGGTGGTGAAGCGGTCCGGCAGGCGGTGCACGGCCACGTCGACGAAGACCAGCGGCACCATCCACCCGAGCCACCAGGCCGTCGCCACCAGCTCGCCGGCGGGCGGTCCGACCAGCGCCAGGACCGCGACGGCGAGGACCACGACGACCTCCACGGCGCCCGGCGGCGGCCCGACCCGCTCCGGACACCGCCCGCACCGGGCGGCCGGGCCGAGCGCCGGCCACGGATGATCCAGGTCGATCGGAGCGCCGCAGGCATCGCATCCGGTCCGGCTCGGAGACCCCGACGGTACGGCGTACCGCAGCGCCGCGAGCCGGAGCGCGGGCGTGACCGCGAGGGCCGCCCAGGGGTACGACCGACGCGGGGCGCGGGCGGCGGGAGCGCGGGTCGGGTCGCTCGTCACCATGCCGACTTCCCGCCGGACGTCGATCCCGTGGACACGGAGAGTAGTTCCGGGGACGGACTTCTGTAACGGGCGCGGGTTGGTCCACCCCGGACCCCGGCGCGAGCCGACGGGACGCTCCGGTCGTGCGGCCGGGGCGCGGCGGCGGCGATCGGTCCGGTCCGTGGACCCGGACGGGCGAGGGGCAAAGCGGACAGTGCCCATCGATCGGGTCGGACCGACACCCTCCACGGGCACCCGGGCCGGGTCCACCCCGGTTGACCACGCCGGCCGCCCACCACACCCCCGCACACCCACCGGACGGACTGCCGCAACCTGCCCGCAACCATGCCCCGCCACCACCCGTCATCACGCAGAGTATCCAAATGAATTGCCTCTGTTGCATCGGCGGGCGTCAGCCTATGCTCGCCCCTTGGGTGTGGTGCAACCCACGAGGAACCGACAGGACGAAACAGGAAATCTTCGTTGTAGAAGATCTGTAACGGTAAATGCGGCAGCGCACGGGGCGGGTCCGGATGTGCTCATTCGGCCGCGCTTCCGCATGCCCGCCGGCCGCCACGACGCGGCCCCGGGCCCGCCACGGAGGAGGCACGACAGTGCGAGGACGGCAGCTTCGCCGGTGGTCAACCTGCCTGGTCGTGGCCGCGACGGTCGCTTCCACCACGGCCTGCGGTGCCGGTGACGAAACGTCCACCGGCACGACGGCCGCCGACGCCGCGCCCGCCCGAACCGATCGGAAAGCCGACGAACGCGCGGCGGAAAAGGCTGCCCTGGCCGCCTATTCCGGATATCTCGCCGCGTCTCGTGAGGCGAGCGGTCGCAGTGATCCCCACCTTCCGGAACTGTCGGCGTTCCTCGCCGACCCGCTGCTGACGCGGGTCCGGTTGACGATTCGGCAGGCCAGACAGCACGGCGCCGTACGCACCGGCAAGCTGGTCTCCGACCCCACCGTGGTGTCGGTCGACCTGGACGCCGTCCCGCCGACGGTGGAGATCCAGGACTGTCTCGACGCGACCGGCTACCAGCTCGTCTACGCGCGGAACCAGAAGGTCGTCCCGGGCAGCCGGGGCACCCGGAACCTGGCCACCGCGACCGCCACCCGCTATCCCGACGGCCGCTGGTTGATCAGCGCCGGCGTCGACCACGAGGACCAGCCGTGCTGACCCGGCGGGGGATCACGGGACTCGCGCTGGCGGTGCTGCTCACCGCGGCGGCCGGCGTGCCGGCGCTCGGCGCCGGGTGGGCCGATCCCCCGGGTGCCGAGTGCCCGCCCGGCCAGCACGACTGCAACATCTGGGACGACGACCCGGGTGACCCCGGCGACCCCGGTGGCGGCGACCCCGGCGGCGGGGACGGCGACGGCGGTGGCGGCGGTGGCGGCAAGTGCCAGTGGAACGGCCGCACGATCCCCTGCTACGACGACGTGCTCGGCTGGTTCGACAACGGCTCCGGCTGCTACTTCAAGCTCGCCCAGCCGCAGCCGACCGAGCCGCCCGACGGCCAGCAGTGGTACGTGAAGACCTGCAACGGCGGCGACCTCGGTGACCAGGAGGTCGTGCTGCGCGACGACCCGCCGCCCGGCTTCGGCGCACCGCCGGACCCGGAGGAGCTGGCCCGCCGGGCGCTGGCCTCGATCTCGCTGCTCCCCCCGCGGGTGGCGGTCGCGCCGGACAAGGACAAGGGCCCCGGCCTGGTCGGCCTTCCGGTGTGGATGTGGGCCAGCCCCGGCGCGAACTACTTCGGACCGATCCGTGCCTCGGAATCCGACCGGGGCCTGACCGTCACCATCGAGGCGAAGGTCGACCGGATCGTGTGGAACCTGGGCAACGGGCACCGGGAGACCTGCACGGGGCCCGGCACGAAGTACGACCCGAAGGGCCCGCACGCCGGCAGGACGTCACCGACCTGCGGCTACGACAGCGGCTACGCGAAGGCCGGCACCTACCGGGTCCACGCCACCACGTACTGGACGGTGCGCTGGTGGGCCGACGGCGTGGAGGGCAGTCCCCCCATCCCCCAGACCAGGACCAGCAACGCAGCGACGATCCGGATCAACGAACTACAGGTGGTGGCGGAGTGAGCCTGGCGACGCGCAACGGAACCGGACCGGTGGACGCCCCGGTCACCCCACCGAAGGTGGTGCGGCAACGCCGGATGCGGCCCGGACTGCTCGGGCTGGCCGTCCTGCTCATCGCCCTCGGCGGGCTGGGCGCGGCGTTCGCGGTCACATCCGTCCGCGCCACCGGCAGCTACCTCGCGGTAGCCCGGCCCGTCGAGGTGGGCCGCGAGATCGGGGCGGACGACCTGATCACCGTCCAGGTGGCCGGCGGTCGGGGGCTGTCGCCGGTGCCCGCCGGCCGGCTCGACGACGTCGTCGGCAAGCGGGCCGCCGTGGCCCTCGTGCCGGGCACCCTGCTCACCGACGACCAGCTCACCGACGACCCACTGCTCGGCCCCGGTCAGCAGCAGATCGCGCTCGGGCTGGACCCGGCGGAGATACCCGCCCGCAAGCTGCACCCCGGGGACAAGGTGCTGCTGGTCAGCACCCCGGACACCAAGGACGGCACCTCCGCCGGCACCGCCACCCGGTTCACCGCCACCGTCATCGACACGGCGGCCACCGGCAACGCCGACGAGTCGGTGGTGTACCTGGCGCTTCCCGTCCGGGACGTACCGGCCGTGGTGGCGCTCGCCGCGCAGGACCGGATCGCGGTCGTCCTCACCGGGGCGGCCTGAGCATGGCGATCATCGCGCTGGTGTCGGCGAAGGGCTCCCCCGGCGTCACCACGTCGGCCCTGGCCTGCGCCCTGAGCTGGCACCGTCGGCTGGTGCTGGTCGAGGCCGACCCGTCCGGCGGGTCGATCCTCGCCGGCTACCTGGGCGGGGCGCTCGACGGGCCCCGGGGCATCGGCGAGCTGGCCGTCTCCGAACTGCGCGACGGCAACCTGGAGAACGCCTTCTGGTCCCAGCTCGTCGACCTGGACGCCCCGCGACGGGAGCGCCTCCTGCTGCCGGGCGTGGTCGACCCCGCCCAGGCGGGCAGCGTCGTCCCACTGTGGCAGCGGTTCGCCGACTTCTTCACCGCCCTCGACCGGGGCGACCCCGCGTACGACGTGCTCGTCGACTGTGGCCGGTTGCACGTCCCCGGCCCGCCCTGGCCGATCCTGCGGGCCGCCTCGGTGGTGCTGCTGGTCAGCGGCGCGCGGCTGCCCGACCTCTCCGGCACGAAGGCGATGGTGAAGGCGATCGAACGGGACCTGGCCGAGCACCGGGTGCCGCCGGGCACGCTGCGGCTGCTGCTGGTCGGCGACGGACACTCCGACGGCGAGATCAGCCGCGCGCTCGGCGTACCGGTGATCGGCCGGCTGCCGCGCGACCCGCGTACCGCCGAGGTCCTCGGCCTCGGCGGCACCGTGCGGGCCGGACGGCCCTTGATGCGCGCGGCCGGGGCGCTGGAGGTGCCGGTCGGATCGCTGCTGGACCGGCGGCGTGCCCGGCTGGCCTGGCCGGTGACGCAGGGGGTGCCGGATGCGGTTTGAGCCGGTCTCCACCGACCCCCGCCGGCCGGCCCCCGCCGCCACTTCGATCACCCCGCCGCTGGCCCCGCCGAACGGTCGCCACCACCACACCGCCGTCGCCCCGGTGCCGGCGGTCGCGTCGCAGCCCGAGCCGCCGCCCCGCCGGGTGGACTTCCAGGTGGTACGCGAGCTGCGCCGCGAGTTGAGCGAACGGCTCACCCTCTGGCAGCGCGGCCGGGAGTTCGACGCCGACGCCGAGGACGTCGAACGGGCCCGGCTCGCCGTGGCGGTGGTGGCCGAGTACGCCGACGCGGTCCGCCGCTCCGGCACCCCGATGGCGGCCGGTGAGGAACGACTCCTGCTCGACCAGGTCACCGCTGAACTGGCCGGGCTCGGCCGGCTCCAGACCCTGCTGGTCGACGACACCATCGAGGAGGTCCACATCCTCGGCTGCGACCAGGTGCGGATCACCCGGCACGGCGGGGGCGTGGACTGGGTCGACCCGATCGCCGACAGCGACGACGAGCTGGTGGAGATCCTCCAGGCGGCGGCCCGCCGCGCCGGGGCCACCGAGCGGTCGCTGTCCACCTCCAAGCCGACCCTGGACCTGCAACTGCCCGACGGCAGTCGGCTCGCCGCGGTGTTCCTGGTCAGCCACCGCCCGTACGCGGTGATCCGCAAGCACAACACCCTCGACGTCTCCCTCGACGACGTCGCCGGGGCCCGGGGCGACCTGGACGAGATGATCGACCCGCTGCTGCGCGACTTCCTGCGCGCCTCGATGCGGGCGGGCCTCAACATCATGGTCGCCGGACTGGCCGGGGCCGGGAAGACCACCGTCATCCGGGCACTGATGAGCGAGATCCCACCCGACGAGCCGTACGTGCTGCTGGAGGAGAGCCGGGAACTGCTCCCCGCCCGCCGGGGGCACCGGCACCGGGCGGTCATGAGCTTCGAGGCCCGGGAGGGCCACGGCGAACGGGGGATGGACGGGCGACCGGCCGGTGAGGTGAGCATCGCCGACCTGATCCCCGTCTCGCTGCGGATGGGCGTGCTGCGGATCATCGTCGGCGAGGTCCGGTCCCGGGAGATCGTGCCGATGCTCCAGGCCATGACCACCAGCCGGGGCTCGATGTGCACCATCCACGCCCGTACGCCCGGCGGGGTCAGCGAGCGGATCATCGAGCTGGCGCTGGCGCACGGCCGGGAGATGACCGTGGACCAGGCCCGTCGGATGGCCGGCAACGCGCTCGACCTGATCGTCTACGTCACCGTCGAGGACGAGACCGCGATCGGCGGGCGGAAGCATCGCTTCGTCTCGCACGTCGAGGAGGTCATCGGCGTCGGCGACAACAACCGGATCATCACCACCACGGTCTTCGGTCCGGGGCCGGACGGCCGGGCGGTGCCGCGGCACCTGCCGGAACGGATCCGCGCCCAACTGCTCCGGGTCGGCTACGACGCCCGCCTGCTGGGCCGGTGGATCGAGGCGGGCACCGGCGCCTGGCGGCGGCCCCGGCAGACCCGTCTCGGACGGCGGTGACCGGTGCCGGACAACGTGGAACTCGTCGCGGTGCTGGCCGGTGCCGCCTGCGTGGCCGGGCTGATCCTGGCCGTCGTCGCGATCGTCGGCACCAGCCGCCCGCCGGGTCCCGCCCCGGGATCGGGTAAGGGCGTCGACCGGCTCTGGAAGGGCTCCGGCGCCACCCCCCGCGAGCAGCGCGCCCACCAGGTGCTGCTGGTCGGCGCGGTGGTCGCGGGCGCGCTGGCGTTCCTGATCACCGGGCTGCCCGTGGTCGGCCTGCTGGTGGCGATCGCCGTGCCGGGCACCCCGTGGCTCTTCTCCGTCGGCAAGGAGGAGCAGCGGGCCATCGCGCGCATCGAGGCCGTCGGTGAGTGGACCCGCCGACTCAAGGACGTCTCCGCCACCGGCCAGGGCCTCCAGGCGGCGATCACCGGCACGGTGGCCACCGCGCCGGAGGAGATCCAGGAGGAGGTACGGCTGCTCGCCGCCCGCCTCCAGGCCGGCTGGCTCGCCCGACCGGCGCTGCTCGCCTTCGCCGACGAGATCGGCGACCCGGTCTGCGACCAGGTCGTCGCCGCGCTGATCCTGCACCTCACCGACCGGGGCGAACGGCTCGGCGACGTGCTCGGCTCGATCGCCACCGCGGCGGCGACCGAGGTGGCCACCCGGCGCGAGGTCGAGGCGAAGCGCACCCAACCCCGGTTCGCGGTCCGCTTCCTCACCGGCATGACCCTGGCCACCGTCGCGTACGGGCTGGTCAACGTCGAGTACGTCCGCCCGTACGGCACGCCCTTCGGGCAGCTGGTGATGGCGGTGCTCGGCGCGGCCTTCATCGGCCTGCTCGCCTGGGTGCGGTCGATGAGCCAGCCCCAGCGTCCGGCGCGCTTCCTGCCCGCCCCGGACCCGCAGGAGGTGGTCGCGTGAACCTGGTCCTCAACTGGCACCTGGCGATCGCCGTCGTCGGTGGGGCGGCCGTCGGGCTGGGCGTCTTCCTGGTCGTCCGGGAACTGGTGCCGGCGACCCCGGCGCTCGGCCCGGCGCTGCGCCGGCTGCACCAGCCGCCCGGCACCGCCGCCGTCGCACCGGCCGCACGGCAGCCGGAATGGCTGACCGGGCTGTCCCGGTGGCTGCGACCGCCGCACCGCCAGCTCGCGCTGATCGACCAGACACCCGAGCGGTACGCGCTGTCGCTGCTGCTCTCCGGGCTGATCGGGCTGGCCGCCCCGACCCTGCTCGGCGTCACGCTGCTCGCCGTCGGCGTACGGCTGCCGGTGGTGGTGCCGGTGCTCGGCAGCCTCGGCTTGGCGCTGGTCTGCGCGCTGTCCGCCCACCGGTCCGTGATCACCCGGGCCGACCGCGCCCGGGACGAGTTCCGCGCCGCCATCTGCACCTACCTGGACCTGGTGGCGTTGCAGCTCTCCGCCGCCCACGGTCCGGTGCAGTCGCTGGAGCGCGCCGCGGCGGTCTGCGACGGCTGGGTCTTCGAACGGATCCGGGAGGCCCTGCGGATCGCCCAGATGCAGATGCACTCGCCCTGGGACGAGCTGCGCGACCTCGCCGATCGCATCGGCATCCCGGAACTCGGTGACGTGGGCGCGATCATGCGCTCCGCCGGCAGCGAGGGCGCGCAGGTGCACGAGACGCTGCGCAGCCGCGCCGACTCGCTGCGGGACCAGATCCGCACCGACAACCTGACCCGCGCCGAGGGGGTGACGAGCCGCCTGGACATCCCCGGGTCGCTGCTCGTCTTCGTCCTCCTCGGCTTCGTGATCTACCCGTTCATCGCCCGCCTGTGAAACCCCGAGAGAAGGAGCACGCCATGTCCGTCATCAACTACGTGCACGCCACGCTGGCGGCACGCCTGGCCGAGCTGCGCCGCGACGGCGAGCGGGGCGACAGCCCCGTCCCCACCGCGGTCATCATCTTCGGCCTGGTCGCCGTCGCCATGGCGGTCACCGCCGCGGCCCTGGGCGCGGCGAACGACTGGATGGACAACATCCCGAAGCACCAGGACCCGAAGTAGAAGCCTGACCCGTGATCCACGCAGTCATCCACGCAGGACGCCGGGCGGCCACGACCGCCGTCCGGCGTCTCGTGCCGGCCGATGTGCGGCAGCGGCTCGGGTCCGGCGCGGACCGGGGCGCCAACCCGGTCGAGCTGGCGGTGACCATGCCGGCGATCCTGGTGCTGCTCTTCGCCTCGATCCAGGTCGCCGCCGTGTTCGTGGCGCGCTCCACCGCGCTCAACGCGGCACAGAGCGGGGTCAACGCGCAACGCGTCCACCAGGCGCCGCCGGGCGCCGGCACGGCCCGCGCGACCGGCTTCCTCACCGCCGCCGGTGGCTGGCTGGTCGGCTGGAAGTCCCCCGGCCCGAGTTGCGTCACCACGGCGACCGAGGTGACCTGCACGGTCACCGGACGCTCCCTGTCGGTCGTGCCGGGGATGGACTTTCCGGTGCGGCAGACCGCGCACGGAACGGTGGAACGGTGGACGGTGCCATGAGCCGTACCGGTGACCGGGGCGCGGTCTCCATCGAGGTGGCCGTGCTCGCCCCGGCCTTCATCGCGCTGATCGTGCTGGCCGGCGTGGCCGGGCGTACCGCCGTGGCGGCCGAGGCGGTCGACGCCGCCGCGCACGACGCGGCCCGCGCGGCGTCCATCTCCCGCAACGCGTCCACCGCCCGCGCCGAGGCCCACGACGCGGCCCGCCAGCAGCTCGAATGGAAGGGCCTCAACTGCACCGGTACGCCGCAGCTCACGTTCGGCGGGTCGGTGGCCGGCAGGCCGGCGAGCTTCGACGACGCGTTCGGCAGCCCGGTCGGGCAGGAGGCCGCAGTCACCGTCCGCATCGAATGCACCGTCTCCTACCAGGACATGAAGCTCTCCGTGCTGCCCGGCATGACGCTGCAGAACGAGGTGTCGGCGAGCTTCACCTCCCCGCTGGACCGCTACCGGAGTCGGGGATGACCGCCCGCCGCGCGGCGCTGACAGATCACCGCCGAGACGACGGCCGGGTGAGCGTCTTCCTGGCGGTGGCCGCCGTCGGCGTCCTCACCATCATCGCGCTCGCCTTCGACGGCGCCGGGCAGTTGCGCACCCTGCAACGCGCCGAGAACCTCGCCGCGGAGGCGGCCCGAGCCGGTGGCCAGTCGATCGACCGGGCCACCGCGATCGAGGGCGGGCCGAAGCAGATCAACCAGCCACAGGCCCGGCAGGCCGTCGCCGAGTACCTCACCGCCGCCGGCTCCACCGGCCACACCGTCACCTTTCCGGTGGTCGACGGCGAGACCCTCGTCCAGGTCGAGGTCACCGTCACCTACCAGCGGTCCCTGCTCGGCCTGGTCGGCTTCGACAGGACGGTCACCGTCTCGGGCCGGGCGACCGCGCGCGCACTCACCGGAGCACCGTAGGAAGGAAGGCAGTCATGACCGCATCGGGTGGGTCCGTCGTACGGCGGACCGGACGCGTCCTCACCGGACTCGGCGCGCTCGTCGTGCTCTGCGGGGTGCTGGTCGGCGCCCCGGTGGCGCTGCTGACCCTCGCGGGCAACCCGCTGCCCGACCATGTGCCCACGCTGGCCGAGATCGGTGCCGCGCTGACCAGCCGCGACGACGGTCAGCTGTTCCTGCGCGCGCTGGCGCTGGCCGGCTGGTTCGGCTGGGCGACCTTCGCCCTCTCCGTCCTCGTCGAGCTGGGTGCACAGACGCTACGCCGGCCGGCGCCCCGGCTGCCCGGGATGAGCCGGCAGCAGCGGGCCGCCGCCGCGCTGGTCGGATCGGTTGCGCTGATCGTCGCGGCCAGCCCCGCGGCGGCGAGCGCGGCCACCCTGGCCGGCCCGTACGCCCTGCCGGCACCCGCAGTGGCCGCGTCCGCCGGGGCACACACGTCGTACGCCGCGCCCTCCGCTCTCGTCGTACGGCCCGCCGCGGCGGTACCGAACGCCGCTGCTCCCCTCGCCCAGCCCGCGCAGGCGGCGCAGTCCGCCCAGCCCGGTTCGCCGAAGACCGCCGCGCCGGTCTACCGGGTGGCGAAGGGTGACCACCTCGGCGCGGTCGCCGAGCGGTACCTGGACCGGTTCGGTGACTACCGGGAGCTGGCCGAGTTGAACCGTCTGGACGATCCCGACCGGATCCACCCGGGACAGTTGCTCCGGCTGCCCGCCGAGGTTGACGACCAGGGTGCCCGTCCGCACGCCACCGGCCGGCTGGTGGTCCGTCCCGGCGGGTACATCGCCGAACGACCCGCACCCGCCCGGCCCGCACCGGCCCAGCCCGCACCGTCCGCCGAGCCGGACGCGCCCCAGCAGGCGACGCCCGCACCACCGGCCGCCGAGACACCGGACGGAGACACCGGACGGCCGTCCGGCGACCACGGCCCGGTGATGACGGTCGGCGCGGCACGGGCCGGCGACCCGGACCGCGTCAACCGACCCCTCGCCATCTCGGCGGTCCTGGCCGTGTCCAGCATCGTCGGCGCGCAGATCGGTGCGGTACTGGGCCTCCGTCGTCGGCCGGGAACGGTCCGGTTCGACGCGACGGGAACCTCCCCCGGCGACATCCCAGTCGGCCGTCACCGACGCAGCTGAACCACACCCTGCGGAGCGGCACCCCCACCCCTGCCCCAGCCCCAGCCCCAGCCCCAGCCCCCGCGATCTTGCACTTTCGGTCCGCGGTATGGGTGGTAAGTACCTTTCGTCGGGGCAGAAAGTGCAAGACGCTTCTATGTGTGTGGTGATCGGTTCGGCTGGTTGCCGTTAGGGTTCGGCGTTGGTGATCACTTGGGTGACTCTGCTAGCGAT
>NZ_JBITMC010000037.1:0-21951 GCF_044465805.1 Micromonospora sp. NPDC049497
CAAACCCTAAGGCCCGACCAGTCCGGGGTATAAACAATTGGCACTGGCTTATCAAGCACCCTGTTGAGTTCTCAAAGAACAACCACACACCATCCAAGACCCCGCACCAGCAGGACCCCGTCCGGGGCAACCTCTCTAACTTACCCGATCCGTTCCTCGCCGTCAAACTCGTGTCCGAGTTGATCAGCTTGGCTCGTTCCGGACCACGCCCGAACCGCACCGCCCAGCGGTGCTAGCTGCTGTCGTGGGAAACCGCAGACCGGCCGATGCCGCTTCGCGGCTATCCGCCCGGCTCCTGCCGGCTTCAGAACCCTACCCGGTCGGCTTCGCGATCGCAACCCCGTCGCCGGAGTCGTTCGCACCGCCCGATCCTCAGTCTCGCTCGGCGTTCCCGCCACGAGCCTGGCGCCCGTTCTCGGCCAGTTTATCCGGCCTCCCGCGTGCAGAGAGAAAGTTACGCGGATGGCCCACCGAAGGCAAATCAACGTTCGTCACTGCGTTCCGTGGAGGGTCCACACAGCCCCGCGCGGGAGCGCGGATGGAATCGGACCGGCCGCACGGGATCCGTAACCGTGCCGGGCATGTCAGAGTTGCTGGCATGGACGACCTGCCGCGCTCACCGACGACGGTGCTCGCCGAGGATGCCCTGCTCGGACTGCTGCTCCCGATCTGGCAGCTGGTCATCGGGGCGCTCGTGCTCGTGGCCGTCCTGGCGTCGGTACGCCGGCTGGCCCGCCGGGGCCCATCGCGTATGACCACCGCGCTCCTGGTCACCGCGGCGGCCATCGCCGGCTTCGCGGTCGTGGGTGTCCTGCTTCAGGGCTGACCGGTCGGAGCCGGGACGGCCGGCTGGCGCAGCGGTCAGAGCCGGCGGTTCGCCAGGCTGGGCAGCTCGGCGCGGATCGTGTGCAGACGGTCCAGGTCGAGCTCCGCGATGGCCACGCCCGGACCGTCCGGCACCTGGGTGAGCACGGTCCCCCACGGGTCGACCACCATGCTGCGTCCGAAACAGGTCCGCGCCGGCTCGTGGTCACCGGTCTGCCCGGCGGCGGCGACGAAGCACTGGTTCTCGATCGCCCGCGCGCGCAGCAGAACCTCCCAGTGGTCCCGACCCGTGTGCATCATGAACGCCGCCGGGACCACGAGCAGCTGTGCGCCGCCTTCCGTGGCAAGCCGGCGGTACAGCTCCGGGAAACGCAGGTCGTAACAGATCGACAGCCCGACCCGGAGCCCCTCGACGTCGACCACCACCGGCTGGTCGCCGGGCGCCACCGTGGCCGACTCCAGGTAGGACACGCGACCGGGGATCTCCACGTCGTACAGGTGGATCTTGCGGTAGCTGGCAGCGAGCGCGCCGGACCGGTCGAAGACCAGCGACGTGTTCCAGGTGTGCTCGGGATCCGGTCCGCGCTCGTGGAACGATCCGGCGATCACCCACATGCCCAGCCGCCGCGCGACGCCGGCGAAGAACTGCCCGACCTCGCCGTCGACCGCCTCCGGCTCGGGGAGCCGGGCGGCCGGGCCGAGGTAGTCCACGTACTCCGGGAGGACCGCGAGGTCCGCGCCGCCGGCGGCCGCGCGTTCCAGCAGGCCCTCCGCGGCCTCCAGATTGACCTTGCGGTCGTCCCGCGCGTTCAGCTGACAGACGGCGACCCGCATGGACCTCAGCGTACGGGCGGAGAGTCCCCGGCGACAGAGGTGCGACCGGCGCGACCGGCCGGTCGTCGCCGTCCCGCCGGTCGGCGGGCTCGACCCCTGCGCGTCAGGCCGACTTCTCCTCGCGGTCCCGACGGGCACGGCGGCCCGTGAATTCGCGCGGCACGATGGTCGGGTTGACGTTCTCCAGGACCACCTCGCGGGTGATCAGCACACGGGCGGCGTCCGGGTTGCTCGGCACCTCGTACATCACGGAGAGCAGGACCTCTTCCATGATCGCGCGCAGGCCCCGGGCGCCCGTCCCCCGCAACATCGCCTGGTCGGCGATGGCCTCCAGCGCCGAATCGTCGAACTCCAGCTCGACGCCGTCGAGCTCGAAGAGCCGCTGGTACTGCCGGACGAGGGCGTTGCGCGGCTCGGTGAGGATCCGCACCAGAGCCTGCCGGTCGAGGCTACGCACGCTGGTGATCACCGGGAGACGGCCGATGAACTCGGGGATGAGCCCGAACTTCAGCATGTCCTCCGGCATGACCTGGCCGAAGATGTCGTCGGTCGACCGCTCGGAGACCGCGCGCAGCCGGGCGCCGAAGCCGGTGCCGCCGTGGCCGGTGCGGGCCTCGATGATCTGGTCCAGACCGGCGAAGGCGCCGCCGCAGATGAACAGGACGTTGGTCGTGTCTATCTGGATGAACTCCTGGTGGGGGTGCTTGCGGCCCCCCTGCGGTGGCACGTTGGCCACCGTGCCCTCCAGCATCTTCAGCAACGCCTGCTGGACGCCCTCGCCGGACACGTCCCGCGTGATCGACGGGTTCTCCGACTTGCGGGCGATCTTGTCGACCTCGTCGATGTAAATGATGCCGGTCTCGGCGCGCTTGATGTCGTAGTCCGCGGCCTGGATCAGCTTGAGGAGGATGTTCTCCACGTCCTCGCCCACGTAGCCCGCCTCGGTCAACGCGGTGGCGTCCGCGATGGCGAACGGGACGTTGAGCATCCGGGCGAGGGTCTGCGCCAGGTGGGTCTTACCGCACCCGGTGGGACCCAGGAGGAGGATGTTGGACTTGGCCAGCTCGACGGCGTCACTGCCGGAGCCCGGCGCGCTGGCCGACTCGGCCTGGATCCGCTTGTAGTGGTTGTAGACCGCCACGGCGAGCGCCTTCTTGGCCTGGTCCTGCCCCACGACGTAGGTGTCGAGGAACTGGCAGATCTCCATCGGCTTGGGAAGCTCTTCCCACTTCACCTCGCCGGACTCGGCCAGCTCCTCTTCGATGATCTCGTTGCAGAGATCGATGCACTCGTCGCAGATGTAGACCCCAGGGCCCGCGATGAGTTTCTTGACCTGCTTCTGCGACTTGCCACAGAAGGAGCACTTCAGTAGGTCGCCGCCGTCACCGATCCGTGCCACCTACGTTCTCCCTGCACTCATCGGCCGGAGCTCCGGCCCTGACCCGCGGACGCTGCGCTCCGTCCGTCTTCTCAATCCCGCCGACTCCGACCG
This sequence comes from Micromonospora sp. NPDC049497, assembly GCF_044465805.1. Classification (NCBI taxonomy): domain Bacteria; kingdom Bacillati; phylum Actinomycetota; class Actinomycetes; order Micromonosporales; family Micromonosporaceae; genus Micromonospora; species Micromonospora sp. NPDC049497. Next base: position 3,152 of record NZ_JBITMC010000037.1, read on the forward strand.
GCGAAGCGGTACGGACCCGACGTTACCCGCTGGCGGAGGTTTCTCCGACCCCCAAAACGGGTGTGTCAGAGGTCGGCCGGGAACGAACCCGGCCGACCTCCGACCCGAGCAGCTCAGCTGGCGGCGTTGGCGGCCAGCAAACCCTTCTTGCGGCTGGTGAGGATCGTGTCCACCAGCCCGTACTCCTTGGACTCCTCGGCCGTCATGATCTTGTCACGGTCGATGTCCTTGCGTACCTTGTCGATCGGCTGGTTGCAGTGCCGCGAGAGCATCTCCTCCAGCTGGGTCCGCATCCGCAGGATCTCCCGGGCCTGGATCTCGATGTCCGAGCCCTGCCCGTAACCGCCCTCGGTGGCCGGCTGGTGGATGATGATCCGCGAGTTCGGCAGAGCCATCCGCTTGCCCGGCGTGCCCGCGGACAGCAGCACGGCGGCCGCGCTGGCCGCCTGGCCCAGGCAGACCGTCTGGATGTCCGGGCGGACGTACTGCATGGTGTCGTAGATCGCCGTCATCGCGGTGAACGAGCCGCCGGGCGAGTTGATGTACATGATGATGTCGCGGTCCGGGTCGGTGCCCTCGAGCGTCAGCAGCTGCGCCATCACGTCGTTGGCCGACGCGTCGTCGACCTGGACGCCGAGGAAGATGATCCGGTCCTCGAAGAGCTTGTTGTACGGGTTGGATTCCTTGACCCCGTACGACGTGCGCTCGACGAACGACGGAAGGACGTAGCGGTTGTGCACGGCCGCGAACTGGGGCGGCAGGCTCAGGTCGGTCATCGTCAGCTCCTCGCTCAGCTCAGGGTCCCGGCGCCATCCGGAACCTGCGCGGCCCCGATGATCACCTTGTCGATGAAGCCGTAGTCCATGGCCTCCTGGGCGGTGAACCAGCGGTCCCGGTCCGAGTCCGACTCGATCTGCGCCTGGCTCTGGCCGGTGTGGTGCGCGACCCGCTCCTGGAACATCCGCTTCGTGTAGAGCATCTGCTCCGCCTGGATCGCGATGTCCGAGGCGGTGCCGCCCAGACCACCGGACGGCTGGTGCATCATGATCCGGGCGTGCGGCAGGGCGTAGCGCTTACCCTTGGTGCCCGCGCACAGGAGCAGCTGGCCCATCGAGGCGGCCATGCCCATCGCCACGGTCGACACGTCGTTGTCGATGAACTGCATGGTGTCGTAGATCGCCATGCCGGAGTAGACCGAGCCACCCGGCGAGTTGATCCAGAGGTTGATGTCGCGGTCCGGGTCCTCCGCGGCGAGCAGCAGGAGCTGCGCGCAGATGCGGTTGGCGACCTGGTCGGTCACCTCGCTGCCCAGGAAGATGATCCGCTCCTTGAGCAACCGGTTGTAGACCGAGTCGTCGAGGTTGCCAATGGTGTCGCCACCTCGGGCCTCGATCGCCCGGAGCGGCTTCGCTGGGATGTGCATGTCGGTCATGGCAGCCCTTCGCTCTCCGTACCGTCTTCTCCGACACTAACCGCTTGATCGGGCGGCGCACTCCCGGTCGGGACACTGTTCGCTGACAGCGCAGCCCCGTACGGGGCGTACCCGGAAAGGGCTTCGGCCGCCGCCCCACCGCGAGGGAGGGACGGCGGCCGCGCCCGACGATCAGTGCTCGTGGTTGTGCTCGGCCTCGCTCTCGGCGCGCAGCGCGTCGAGAGTCACCTCGTTGCCGGCGGTGTCCTTGATCTTGATGCGCTCCATGACCGAGGCCAGCGCCTTGCCCCGCCGCACGTCGCCGAAGACGGCGCTCGCGGCGCCGGAGCGCACCAGCTGGTCGTAGTACTGCTGCGGAGCCATGCCGGCGCGCTGCGCCCGGTGCACGATCTCGTGACCGAACTCGTCGTCGGAGACCTGGACCTCCTCGGCGTCGGCGAGCGTGTCCAGCAGGAGCTGGATCTTGACGCCCTCGGTGGCCGCCTCGGCCAGCTCGGCGTCGATCTGCTCCTCGGTCTTCTCCTCGGCCGCCAGGTACTCCTCCAGGGAGGCGCCGATCCGCTCCAGCTGGTCGATCATGGCCGCCTTGCGACTCTCGACCTCCTCGCGGACGACACCCTCCGGCGCCGGCACCTCGGCCGCGGCGACGAGCTGCTCCAGGGCCTTGTCCCGGGCGGCGTAGATCTGCTCGACCCGCTTGCCCCGGGCGACCCGCTCGCGCAGGTCGTCGCGCAGCTCCTCGATCGTGTCGAACTCGCTCGCCATCTGGGCGAACTCGTCGTTCAGCTCGGGCAGCTCCTTCTCCTTGACCGTGCGCACGGTCACCGCCACCTCGGCGTCCCGGCCGGCGAAGTCGCCGCCGACCAGCTGGGTGGTGAAGGTGGTGCTCTCACCGGCGGACAGGCCGACGACCGCCTCGTCCAGGCCCGGCAGGAGCTGCTTGCTGCCCACCTCGTGGGAGATGTTGCTCGCCGAACCGCCCGGCACGTCCTCGCCGTCGACGGTGGCGTTCAGGTCGATCTGCACGTAGTCGCCCTCGGCGGCGGCGCGCTCGACGGTCTTGAGGGTGGCGAACCGCTCGCGCAGGCTCTTCACCTGCTCGTCGATCTCGGTGTCGTCGATCTGGAGCTCGTCCACGGTCACCTCGACGGTGGCCGGGTCCGGCAGGATGATCTCGGGCCGGACGTCCACCTCGGCGGTGAAGTTGAGGGTGTCACCGTCGTTGAACTCGGTGATGTCGACCTCGGGACGACCCAGGGTCTTCAGGTCGTGCTCGCGGACCGCGGCGAGGATGTTCTGCGGGATGGCTTCCTGGATCGCCTCGTTGAGGACGGTGCCCCGGCCGACCCGCTGGTCGATCACGGCGGTCGGAACCTTGCCCCGGCGGAACCCGGGAACCTGCACCTGCGAACCGATCTCCCGGTACGCCTTCTTGAGGCTCGGCTCGAGCTCGACGAACGGCACCTCGATGGCGAGCCGCACGCGCGTCGGGCTCAGAGTCTCGACGGTGCTCTTCACAGGCGTACTCCTTGACGGATCTCGGTTTGATTCTGGGCGTTCGATCAGCCCATCGAGTGTAGGCGAGCCGGCGCAGCCTGCCGGCAGCGCCCGGGGGCCGCACGGGATCGGCGGCGCCCGGGGCGACCCGGCCGCGGACGGCAGTCGGGGTGGCGGGATTTGAACCCACGGCCCCTCGCTCCCAAAGCGAGTGCGCTACCAAGCTGCGCCACACCCCGTGGCGGGAAGCAGTCTATGCCGTCGTCGCACGTAGGAGGTGCCGGGGCGGCAGCCAACGCGCCGAACCACCCCAAAGCGGATGCGCGGGTCGTGTCGGGGGACGCGCCCCGGGATACGAATGGGCGGGCGGCGGAGGCATTCGGTACGCTGTCGGCGCGCCTCGCACGTCGAGGCGAACGCGGGCGTAGCTCAATGGCAGAGCTTCAGTCTTCCAAACTGACGGTGCGGGTTCGATTCCCGTCGCCCGCTCCACCCACGAAGGCCCAGGTAGACCGCATGATCGCGGCACCTGGGCCGTTTCACTTCTCCCCCATCTCCGATCCTGCGTGCCATCCACGTGCCATTCACGGCCGGCGACGGCCACTTCCGGCGATGCGGCGGTCCATCGCCTGCGCGACCTCACGGTCACGGCTTGCTGGGCATCTTTGCCGGTGGCCTAATCCAAGCCGTGGTCGCCCGCACGAACCAGCGGCACGAACGGCACCTCGCCCTAGAAATGCGAAGGGTTGAGGAACGCTTCAAGTCGTACACAGAGCTTGCGCAGTTGGCGCGCCGGGACCTCCGGGACGCCGCCCGGCTAACAGGCGGCGCGGCGTCACGGCGCGTCAACAACCACCGAGGCCTCCGTGGCCGAATATGCAGTAAGTGCGGCCTTGTGCCACGTTCACCGCCACTGCAAGGGTGTGGACGTGTCCTCCTCATCGCATTGGCCGACCAGTCCCAAGACCGTTGTGGTCCCCATCTACGACGGCGTGGACCTCCTCGATGTCGCTGGACCTGTCGAGGTGTTCACGGTGGCCGACCGCCTCACCGGGGGCGGGAGGTACGAAGTGCTGCTCGCCGCCGCGGTGCCTGGCCGGGTGAACACGTTGAACCGGGTGCAGTTGGTCGCCGACCGATCGCTGACCGAGTTGCCGTCCGTGATCGACACCCTGCTCGTACCGGGCGGCGCGGAGATCACGGCGCGGCGGGTCGAGCCCGTGGTCGACAGCGCGGTCGTCGCGGCGGTCCGGACCCTTGCCAGGCGTGCCCGTCGGGTCGCGTCGGTGTGTACCGGTGCACACGTTCTTGCCGCTGCCGGTGTCCTCGATGGTCGCCGTGCCACCACACACTGGGCCACGGCGGCGACCCTGCGCACGGACCACCCTGCGGTGGCGGTCGACGCCGATCCGGTGTTCGTGCGCGACGGCAAAGTGTGGACTTCGGCGGGACTCAGCTCGGGAATCGACCTGGCGCTCGCGCTGGTCGCCGACGACTGCGGTGACGATGTGGCCCGGGCGGTCGCCCGCTGGCTCGTGGTCTACCTGCGCCGCCCAGGCGGCCAAGCGCAGTACAGCGCGGCGCTGGCCCGCGACGCCACGACGCCGGGTCCCGTGCATGGGTTGCAGCGGTGGATCGTCGAGCACCTCGACGAAGACCTCTCCGTCCCGGCGCTGGCCGCGCGGCTGTCGATGAGCGTCCGCCACTTCAGCCGGGTGTTCGCCCGGGAGGCGGGCTGCACGCCGGCGGAGTACGTCGCCGCGTTGCGGCTGGAGGCCGCCCGCCGCCACCTCGAACAGGGCGGGCAGCCGCTGCACGTCATCGCGCGCGTGTGCGGCTACGGATCCGTGGATTCTCTGCAACGTGCTTTCCGGGCCCACGGCACCACACCGGCGCGGCACCGAACCCAGTTCGGCACGGCGAGCCAGCCAACCGTGTCCGACCGGTCGGAGAGACGCACTACGACAGCAGAGGAGCCCGCACATGCGTGACCACCGACCCGAGCGTTCGGTCGACCCGCCGGACTCCGCGCTGTGCCGGTCCGCGGCCGACCTGCTGCGGCGCACGGCGCCCGCACCACTGGTCGCACACTGTCACCGCAGCTACGCGCTGGGCGCAGCTCTGATCACCAACCGCTGCGAGGCGTACGACGCCGAGATCCTCTTCGTCGCCGCGGCGCTGCACGACCTGGGGCTCACCGCGGCGTACGGCCACGTCGACGCCCACGGCTTCGAGCACGTCGGTGCCGCCGTTGCGGCGGACCTGCTCCGCGTGCACGGAGGCGACGAACAGCGGGCGACGCTCGTCCGCGACGCTGTGGCCATGCACCTGGAACTGACCACCGGCCAGGACCCGCGGCCGGAGGTGGCCGCCCTGCACGTCGGCGCCGCCGCCGACGTGCTCGGCATCGGGCTCGACCGGTTACCCGACGGGCTGCTCGACGACGTCCTGCAACGGTGGCCGCGGGTGGGGTTCACCGCCTGGCTGTCCGCCGCGATGCAGGCCGAGGCGCAGCGCCGGCCCGCCTCCACCGCCGGGCGCTACGTGCGCGAGTTCGGCTTCCTGCAGATGCTCGCCGCTGCCGAGGTGCCAGCGTGAGCGCCCCCACTCCGCCCGCAGCGACAGCGACCTACCTGGGCACGGCCACGGTCCTGCTGCGCATCGGCGACCTCGTGCTGCTGACCGATCCCGCGCTCGACCCACCGGAAGCCCCCCAGGAATTCCGGGTGCCCAAGACCCCGATGCGGATCCCGCTGCAGCGCACCCGGCCCGCGTGCCTGCCCCCGGATGACCTGCCGCACCTAGACGCTGTGCTGCTCAGCCACGACCAGCATCCCGACAACTTCGACACCTCAGGCCGCGCCGTCGCGGCGAACGCCGATCTCGTGCTCACCACCACCGCCGGGGCACGCCGGTTACGGGGCAACGCGCACGGACTGCAACCCTGGCAGAGTGTCGTGATCGAACGCGGCTCAACCCAGGCCCGGGTCACGGCGACTCCCGCTCGGCACGGCCCCCCAGGGATGGACAGGGTGGTCGGCGACGTGATCGGGTTCGTCATCGAGGCCGAGGGCCTCGACCGCGCGCTGTACATATCCGGCGACACGGTGCTGCACGACGGGCTCACCGAAATCGGTCAGCGTTTCACCGTCGGCCCGGCGCTGCTGCACTTGGGGCGGGCCCGCTTCCCCGCGACCGGTTCCACCACATACTCGCTGGGGGCCCACGAGGCCGCCACGCTTGCCGGGCTGATCAATGCCACAACGGTGCTCCCGGTGCACTACGACGACTGGGCCCACTTCACCCAGACCCGCGACGAGGCGGCTGCGGCGTTGCGCGCGGCAGGCACCACGACGCGATGGATGGTGCCCGGTGAACCGGTCGACCTGCTCGCCGCTGGCCTGCTCCACCCCCGACCGACTCCGGGCCCGAGGAGTTGACGTGCTGGTAGTCCTCGGCACTGGCGCCGTCGGCCGCCTGCTCGCCGCGCTCGTACACCGCTCCGGGCGCAGACGTGGTGCTGGTCGGCCGCCCCGCCACCACGGGGTAGCTGATGTCCGCCCTGGGACAGCCAGCGCCGGACATCGGCTACTTTGCCGCCCCTAAGGCCCGCGTACCCCGCCCGGGGCCTGCGCCCGCTCGGTGTCCTGGAGCTCGTGGACCGGACGTGACAGCAGGCAGAACTCGTTGCCTTCAGGATCGGCAAGCACGACCCAGCTAGCGTCGGAGGGCTGTCCCACGTCGACACGTCGTGCACCGAGGGCGAGCAGCCGGTCAAGCTCCTGCGCGGTGGTCACGCCGTCGGCACGCAGGTCGACATGCAACCGGTTCTTGGTCACCTTGCCCTCTGGCACTGCCGCCACGTCGATCATCGGCCAGGAACGGTCGGACGCCGCGATGGTGATCACCTCAGCATCCTCATCGACAACCTGCCAGCCGAGAACCGAGCACCAGAAGTCGGCGATAAGTCGTGGTCGAAGGGCGTCGATGGCGATGACGGCAAGACGACTCGGCATGCTGTCATCTTCCCCCAGCCGGGGCGATGCACCAGCCCAGCGCGGCGCCCGTCCGGACACAGGCGATCATGCCGACGGGTGCCGTCCGGGTGGTGGACTGTCGCCGGCTTGGGGTTCTTCCAGCCTCCGGGCGATCTGTTCGATGGCGCCGAGGTCTTGTGGGGCGAGCCGGTCGATGAAGTGGCGTCGTACCGACTCGACGTGGGCCGGTGCGGCGTTTTCGAGTGCGTCCAGGCCCTCCGGGGTGAGCACGAGGAAGCAGCCTCTGCCGTCGGCCGGGTCGGGCGCGCGCCTCAGGAGCCCGCGTGCCTCCATCCGGGTGGCGTGCCGGGACAGCCGGCTGCGTGACCAGCCCATCTTGTCGGCCTGTTCCCCCAGCGTGCTGGTCCGACCGGGCCGCTCGGACAGGGTGCTGAGCACCTCGTAATCGGGTTCGGAGAGCCCGATGGCGGCCAGATCACGGGCCGTGCCCGTCTGCACGGCGACGACCACGCGCAGGAACGCCCGCCACGCCCGCTCCTCGTCTGGCGTCAACCAGCGTACGGACCCGGACGGAGATTTAGTTGACATGTAATCAAGGTAGCACCTAGGCTTCGTTTCCATGTTAACGAAATCGGCCCGTGTCCTTGTCCTGACATCCAGCACCCGCCCCGGCGCCCTCGGCCCTCTGGTGGCGCAGTGGCTGATGGAAACCATGACCCCCCGTGCCGCGGAACTTGGCGTCGAGCTCGTACCGGTGGCTCTCGGCGATCTGGACCTGCCCTTCCTGGACGAGGAGGAGCACCCGTCGGCGGGGGTCTACCAGCAGGAGCACACACGTCGGTGGAGCGAGGTCGTCGACGCGGCGGACGGGTTCGTCGTGGTCACGCCCGAGTACAACTACGGGATGCCGGCGACGCTGAAGAACGCGCTGGACTACCTCAGCCGCGAATGGGCGTGGAAGCCGATCGGTTTCGTCAGCTACGGCCACACGTCGGCGGGCACCCGGTCGGTTCAGCACGCCAAGCAGGTGGTGACCACGCTGCGCCTGGTTCCGTTGGGCGCCACGGTCGCGATTCGCATCGGTGACGCCGTGGAGGGTGGACGGCTGCGGTCCGACGCATCGCGCGACGCGGCGGGTGTCGGGCTGCTGGACGAGCTGGTCCGGGTCGCCCACGCCCTGCGGCCACTGCGCGAACGCGCACGAGCCGGGGCGCTGTCCGGACCGGTGCCGGGGTCCTACGTGAGGCGGCTGACCCCCGACGACGCACCCGAGGTCACCGTGCTGCAGCGGTGCTCCTGGGTGGACGAGGCCGTCGCCAACGACACCCTGGCGATACCGGCACTGCACGAGTCGCTGGAGGACGTACGCGACTGGCTCGCGACCTGGCACACCACGGGCGTCTGGCTGGACGGCCGACTGCTGGGCATGGTGCGGGCCCGCCGCGTCGACACCGACTGGCACGTGGGTCGGCTCGCCGTCGTGCCGGACCTGCGAGGTCAGGGGCTGGGCCGGTGGCTGCTACGCACCGCCGAAGCCGGCGCCCAACCGGACTGCCGCCGCGTCCTTTTGTTCACCGGCGCGAAGAGCCTGCGGAACATCGACCTCTACCACAGCGAGGGATACCGGTCGGCGCCACTCGCCGCTCCTGACGGAACCACCTGCCTCACCAAGGACATATCCGTCAGGCAGCACTGACGCTGCCGTCCACGTGCCCCGTTCGGAGGAGACTGGAAGGTCTACTCCGTCGCCTGCTCTTCACCCGATCTCGTAGTCGAACCAGATCCGATGGTTGCCATCGGCGTCCACGGCCACTCCGCCGGTGCCGGAGATGCGGGCGAGCTCGCCGGTGCCGCTCGACGGCACGATGGCGAAGAACTCGGCGGTACGGTCGCTGCCGGAGGTCGCTGCCGAGTGTACGAAGTTGAACGCGCCGCTCTTTCCGTGCAGAGAGCCTTCGAACGACTCCATGGCCACGTACGTGCCGACGCCTGCCGTCTGATCGTAAGCGGAGGTGAACACGGTCGCGGAGCGCCCGACCACCTCACCCTCGAAGCGCTTCTCCATCGTCGAAACCCCGACCGGCAGCCCGGTTGCCACGGCTGGTTCCGGCACCAACTCTGTGGGGACAAAGGCTTTGACCGTGAAAGTACCTGCTGCCCTCATGGGTCGATCGTAATGTCACGCTCCCTCTGGAGCGCGATCCATTACCGGCGCACCGCCACGGCGGTGTCCTGACCCTCGTCCAGGACACCGCCGCGGCGGTCGATCGTCCTCGCCGAGGCGGCGTTGTCCATCTCGCAGACGACCGGCCAGCAGGGCCACCCAGGCCGTGAACCCGACCGGCGAGTCCACCTTGAGCCAGGCGGCGTGCAGGCGGACAGTGGGCGCGACCAGGTCCGGCATGCCGCGACCATAGCGGTTTCGTCACGAGTGGCGCCGGCGCGAACGGCGGTCGGTGCGGCGCCCGCTCCGGGAGGTCAGGGTTCGGCGTCGAGGGTTGAGCGACCATTCGACTGACCCGGCCCACGCCCCATCAGGCCGTTAGGTCGGTGATGGCCTCGTCGACGGTGGACGCCAGCAGGTCCGGCAGGAAGCCGATCAGGTCGAGCGTGAACCGGACCGCGCCGCCCTCCGGTGCGACCACCCGTACCGCCGCCTGCCGGTTGACGAAGGCGGTGACCAGCCGGTCCAGGCACCGCAGCCCGGCGCTGTCGAGGAAGGTCACCCCGGACAGGTCGATGACCACGCCGGCGGCCGCGCGGATGGCGGTGAGCACGCCTCGCTCCACCTCGTCGGCGTTCGCGTGGTCGACGTCGCCGTACAGCCGCACGACCTCGCAGCCGCGCTCACCGGCGACCGCGACACGGTCCCGGGTCATCTCGCCCTCCTTTCGACCCGCCGTCGCATCAACACGTTCGTGCCCCCACCCCGGTCGACGACGAGGTCGTCCATCAGCCGCCCCATGAGCGCCATGCCCCGTCCCCGATGCAGGCTGGCGCGCGGCGGCAGCCAGCGGCCGGTGTCGGAGACCCGCAGGTCGAGGACGTCCCCGTCCAGGGTGGCGGTCACGCTGACCCGCCCGGCGGGGTCGCCGCCGCAGCCGTGCTCGATCGCGTTGGCCACCGCCTCGGAGGTGGCGAGGACGATGCCGTACCGCTCGGACTCCGGTACCTGGCAACCGGTCAGCCACTCGTCCAGCGCCGCCCGGAGCGGAGCCAGCTCGGCCATCCCCGCCGGCACGTCCCGGCGGAACCGCGGAGCGCCGTCGAACGCGAGCGCGAGAAGACACGTGTCGTCGTGGCCACCCTCGCCCTCCAGCATCGCGTCGCTGACCTCCTCGGCGAGCGCCGCCAGCGGGGCGTCCCGCCACTTTCCCAGCACGTCCACCAGCCGGCCGAGCCCCTGGTCGATCCTCTCACCGCGCCGCTCCACCAGACCGTCGGTGTAGAGCAGCAGCCGCGAGCCCCGGGCCAGGGTCAACTCGGCCTGCTGGCGCGTCCGGCTCGCCGCGCGCGTGCCGAGCGGACCGGACCGGCCCTCCCACAGGTAGCGGGGCTCGGTACCCGGCGGCAGCAGCAGGGGCGGCGGGTGGCCGGCGCACGCGTACCGGAGGACGCCGGTGTCCAGCGACAGCTCGGCGTACGCGAGGGTGGTCATCTGCCCGGCCTCCAGGGTGGCGACGAAGTCGTCCATGTGCCGCAGGACGGCGGCGGGGCTGCACCGGGCCTTGCCCAGGGCCCGTACCGCGCTGCGGAGCTGGCCCATCGCGCTGGCCGCCCGGAGCCCCCGGCCGACCACGTCGCCGACGACCACCCCGATGCTGCCGCTGGACGTGGTGAAGGCGTCGTACCAGTCGCCGCCGACCTCCAGGGTCTCCCCCGCCGGCCGGTAGACGGTGACCACGTGGAAGCGGCTGTCGGTGGGGCGTTCCCCGGCGAGCAGACTGCGCTGGAGCGTGCGCGCCACCTCGCGGTCCTGCTCGGCGAGGCGGGCGTTGTCCAGCGCCAGCCCCGCCCGGTCGGCGAGGTCGAGCAGGAAGTCGGGCTCGGCGCGGCCGGTGGGGTCGGGCGCCTCCACCAGCAGGAGCGTGCCGATCACCACGGTGCGGGCCCGCAACGGCAGCACCACGCCCCGACGACCGTCCGGCGCCGCCAGCGGAAGGGCACGGCCGGACCGGCCGGCGTCCCGCACCGCATCCCGGACGTCGTCGCCGAGCAGCCACGGCCTCGGGGTACCGCTGGCGATCACCCCGTCGGGACCGGTCGGCTGGTCCGGCCGCCCGTCGGGGTCGGTGGTGGCGAGGTCCACCTGCGCGTACTCGGCCAGGTCCGGCACCAGCAGCTCGACCAGCCGGCGGGCCCGGTCGGCCGATCCGACCGGTTCGTCGAGGTCCCGGCCCAGGCGGGCCAGGAAGGCCGACTGCCAGGCGCGGCGGGTCGTCTCCTCGTACAGCCGTACCCGTTCCAGCGCCTGCCCCGCCTGCTGGCCGAGCGTCCGCATCAGGTTCACCTCGTCGGTGGCCAGAGCGCGGGCCTCGGGAAGGTCGACGGACACCGCACCGAGCACCCGGTCGTCGGCGACCAGCGGGGTCACCACCCGCCGGTCGAGCCGGGACCGGTCGGACACGACGACCTCGCCGGTGCGGACGGCCCGCGCCTCCCACTCCGGGCCGTCCAGCGCGATCGGCGCGGCGGGGACGGCGGCCGAGCCGTCGGCGCCACCGGCGACCGTCAGCACCGCCTCCTCCGGATCCAGCAGCCAGACCGTGGTGGCGGTCGCCTCGAACGCCGCGGTGGCCGCGACCACGATCGGAGCGACGATCTCCTCGGCGCGCTCGATCGCCGCGCAGCGGGCCACCATCTCCTGCAGCACACGCAGCCGGGCGGCGACCAGCTCCGCGCGGCGGCGCTCGTCGAGCAGTTCCCGCTCGTACGCGCGGCGGTCGGTCGCGTCGAACACCGTCAGCCGCAGGACGGTCGACCCGCCGCCCGGGTTCCGCCGCAGGACCGCGTTGACCAGGGTGTGCAACCGGCCGCCGTCGGCCCGGCGGAACTCCATCGCCACCTCGCGCACCTCGCCCTGCATGTGCAGCAGCGGACGCAGGTGCGTCTCGTGGAAGATCCGGCTCCCGACGGTGAACAGCGCCTGGACCGGACGCCCCACCAGGTCCTCCCGCCGGCGACCGGTCCAGTCGAGGAACGTCTGGTTCACCCGGGCGACGGTGCCGTCCGGCAGCACCGAGAGGTAGCCGCAGGTCGCGCGCTCGTACAGGTCCTCCGCGCTCTCCTCGAGCAGCGGGGCGAACCAGTCGGGCGGCGGGACCGGGTCGACCACGTTCAGTCGGCCCGCAGGTACGCGCTGATGGCCGCCGCCGTCTCCTCGGGAGCGCTCAGGTTGGGGCAGTGCCCCGACGCCGCGAGCGTGACCAGGGTGCTGCCGGGGAGGTGGCGGTGGACGTAGTCGCCGACCTCCGACGGTGCGATCACGTCGTTGGTGCACTGGAGGATCAGGCTGGGCACGGTGACCTTCGGCAGGTCGGTCCGGTTGTCGGACAGGAAGGTGACCCGGGCGAACTGGCGGGCGATGGCCGGGTCGGTGCGGCAGAAGCTGTTGGCCAGCTCGGCACCGAGCTCCGGCCGGTCCGGATTGCCCATGATCGCCGGAGCCATCGCCGCGGACCAGCCGAGGTAGTTGCTGTCCAGCGAGTCCAGCAGCTCGTCGATGTCGGCCCGACTGAAGCCACCCCGGTAGCCCTCGTCGTCGACGTACCGCGGAGACGGCCCGACCAGCACCAGACGGGAGAAGCGGTCGGGCTCGGCGATCGACGCGAGCACACCGATCATCGCGCTGACCGAGTGGCCGACGAAGACGACGTCGCGCAGATTCAGCTCGGCGAGGATCTCGAGCACGTCCTCGGCGTAGCCGCGCAGGTCCGCGTACCGCCCGGGCCGGTAGGCGGACAGGTCCGAACCGCCGGCACCGACGTGGTCGAAGAGCACGACCCGGTGGTCGTCGACGAAGTGGGGGACCAGGGACCGCCACATGTGCTGGTCGCAGCCGAACCCGTGGGCGAAGACCAGGGTCCTGCCGCCGTCCTGACCCGTCACCGTGATGTTGTTGCGAGTCAGAGCGCTCACGCGCGGTGACACTACCTGCGATCAGGTCACCCCGCCAGCGGAGCGACGGGACGCTCGGGCCGCCGCGGCTGCACGACAAGCGCATTCACAACGATCACCGTCACCCGCGCCACACCCGCGCCACCTCCGGGGCGAGCGTCACGGCCTGCGCGGTGCCGGCGGCGAGCGCCGGACCACGTCGCCCCGGGTCCAGGACGTTCGACCCGATCGCCGCACGGGCGGCGTCGTCGGGAGCGAGGAGCACCGTCCGGGCGGCCGCCAGCCTCGCCAGTTCCTGTCGGGGCGAGGCGCGGAAGACCCCGACGGTCGGCGCCAGCACCACGACGGCATCCGCCCCGGCGGCGAGATCGGCGTTGGTGACCGACCGCACCCCGCCGTCCATGAAGTGCCCGGTGCCACCCACCGGCACCGGCGGAAAGACGCCCGGCACCGCGCAACTCGCCGCGACCGCCTCCGCCAGCGGCACCCCCGCCGTGGCGTCCCAGGCCACCAGCTTCCCGTTCGACGTGTCGACGGCGGTCACGACGAGCCGTGGACGGGTCGGCCACCGCCGCACCGGCAGGTTCTGGTCGAACCGTGCGACGTGCTCGCCCGGCTCGCCCACGGGGGCGCTGCACGCCAGGGCACCGAGCCGCGCGCGGGCCTGCTCCGGCGACAGGGAGCGGTCGGTGAGGACCGCGAACCCCTGGGCGAGCAGGGTCACGTCGATGCGGGGTGACAGTTCCACCTCGATCCGTGCGGCGTCGGCGACGGCGGTGGCGAGGTCCACGCCGGTCGCGACGAGGGCTCCGACGTACGCCCCCGCGGACGTGCCCACGATCAGGTCGGCGTCGGTGAGGTCGACGCCGTGTTCGCGCAGGCCGGCGAGGACGCCCAACTCCCACGCGATGCCGGTGACGCCACCGCCACCCAGTACCAGCGCCCGCATGAGCCCCTCCGCATCCCCGTCCCTGTCTCAGCCACTACCCGACGAGTGGTCCACGAACCACGTACGGGTCGGGGCCGCCCGTTTTGCACCGGAGGCGTCCGGGTAGGGCAGCGGTCATGGACACGAACACGAAGGCACACCTGGTGGGCGGCCCCCGCGACGGCAGCACCCTCGACGCGGGTGACGCGCTGCTGGAGGTCGAGATCGACGGCATGATGCACCGCTACATCCGGACCACGAAGCAGAGTGACGAGGGTGCGACGGTCTACAACTACGACGGGATGGTCGCTCCGGACGGCGGCGAGCCGGGCGTCGAGGATCCGGCGGCACGGGTCGCCTCGCCGAAGGCGGACGCCGAGGGGCGCGGCGGGAAGCACTGACGCCCGGCCGGGCGCGGATGATCCGGCTCCGGCCGGGTATGAAGCGCCGACCTGGTGGAGGACGACGGGGTCGCGGCACTCCGCGACCGGGCGCCCGGGCGGGCCGCGGGACGCCGGCCCGCCCGGGCGTACCGTCAGTTGTTGGTGATCCAGTTCCAGGCCGAGACGACCCACTCGGTCTGCTGGAGCCACGCGACACCGAGGCCGGTGAGGAACACCGCGGTCACCAGGTGCGCACCCCTGGCGCTGTGCCGCACCCGGCCCATCTGCCGCTCCAGCACCAACCGGCCCACCAGCCGAGCCAGCGCGAACAGGCCGCCCGCCACCAGCAGGCTGAGCACGAAGATCAGCAAGGGTGCGGCCAGGTCGCCGCCGCCCGAGATCGCCCAGATGCCCCAGCAGACGAACGCGAAGAGGGCTCCCGCGGCGCTCCACTCCCCGCCCCGCTTGAGTTGCGCGACGTGCCAGCCCAGCGGCCGGCGCGGCGCGTCCGACCAGCCGGCGCCGTGCGGCTCCTCCTCGACGACGGGGAACGGCTCGGTGCGCGGCGTCCGGCGCTGGCCGACCGACGCGACGCCCCGCCGGTACGGATCCCGCTGCTGCGGCACCCCGGCCTGCGGCGGCACCTCGACGGTCCGCTCCGCCCACGGCTGCGGCTGGTCTGCCATCTCGTCCTCCCCTGGACCCGACGGCGGCCCCCGGCCACCGTCCGCCTTCGAGGGTATCCAGCGCGCAAATCACTCGCCGACGACGCACCGGTCGGCTAGACAGGCGACGTGACCAATCCCCCACCGGACTTCACCACCGCCCGCCCCGAGGACCTCGACGACCTTCACGATCTGCTCAACGGTCTCTTCCTCGGCGGCTTCGACGCCGAGTCCTGGACGATCGAACGCACCCTCCTCGAACCGGAGCGCACCCTGCTCGCCCGCGACGGCGGGGAGCTGGTGGCGAGCGCCACCGCGTACACCCGGGACCTGACCGTGCCGGGCGCCCGCGTGCCCGCCGCGCACGTCAGCATGGTGGGGGTCGCGCCGACCCACCGCCGACAGGGCCTCCTCACCCGGATGATGGGCCGGCAGTTGCGGGAGGTCCGCGACGCCGGCCGGGAGCCGGTGGCGGTGCTGTGGGCCAGCGAGGGACGGATCTACCCCCGCTTCGGCTACGGCCTCGCCGCCCCGCGGCTCACCGTCGACTGCGAGACCACCGAGCTGCGCCTGCCGGATCCGACGCCCGCCGAGGGCCGGCTGCGCGTGGCCCGCCCGGCCGCGTGCCGCGCCGACCTGGAGAGGGTGTACGACCGGGTACGCCCCGAGCGGCCCGGCTGGTCCGGCCGCGACGAGCGGTGGTGGGGGTACGTGCTGGGCGACCCGGCGTCCCAGCGGGGCGGGGCGACGGAACTCCGCGCGGTGCTGCACCACGGTCCCGACGGGGTCGACGGGTACGCCCTCTTCCGCACCCGCAGCGAATGGAACGAGGCCGGCCCGCAGGGTCAGGTCACCGTGCACGAGGTGGTGGCGGCGACGCCGGCCGGGTACCGGGCGCTGTGGCGGATGCTGCTCTCCGTCGACCTGACCCGGCGGCTCACCTGGCGCGGGGCGGCGCTGGACGAGCCGTTGCTGCGGCTGGTCAACGAGCCGCGACGACTGGGCGCCCGCCTGGTCGACGGGCTCTGGCTGCGCGTGGTGGACGTGCCGGCCGCGCTGGCCGCCCGCCGGTACGCGACCGCGGTCGACGTGGTCCTCGACATCACCGACGACCTGCTGCCGGAGAACACCGGCCGCTGGCGTCTCACCGGCGGGCCCGACGACGCCACCTGCGTACCGACGGATGCGCCCGCCGACCTGGCGTGCGACGTGCGCAGCCTCGGAGAGCTCTACCTGGGCGGGACGGGGCTCGTCGCGCTCGCCGCGACCGGGCGGGTCGAGGAGCGGCGTCCGGGCGCGCTGGCTGCGGCCGGCCCGGCCTTCGGCTGGCACCGGGCCCCGGCCGGCATGGAGATCTTCTGACCCGCCACCGGGTCCCGTCGGGTCGGCGGGGCGCCACGGGGTCCCGTCGGGTCGGCGGGGCGCCGGTGGGGGCGGTACGGTCGGCTGATGGGCGACGTGGAGCGGCGGCGACGCCGGCACCGCCATCACGGCGACGCCGGTCCGGCGGAGGAGCCGAGCGCGGCCACGGCCGGTGTGCACGACGGGCCCGAGCCGCCGCGGCATCGCCGGGGCGGCTCGGGCGACGAGGGTGAGCGGGGGCTGCGTGGCCTCGTGGGCTCCGGCTCCTCGCAGGTCGGCGTGGCGGCCGCGATGCGGGCGCGCGACGCGGCCCGGCCCACCGACGAGGACCTGGCCGAGGCCGAGGCCCACGTGCAGATCGTCCGCCGCAACTGGACCCCCCGCGAGGACCTCCCCCGCCGCTGACCGGCCCCGCCGGTGCGTCGATGATCGTCTGCTGATCAGCGGTCCGACACGCCGGGCCGCCGACAGCTCAGCCGCAGACGATCACTGCGAGGGCAGGGGCGGGAGTTCGCGGGTGCGCTCGAAGTCGGCCACCTGGGCGATGCGGCGCGCGTGCCGCCCGTTGCCTGAGAACGGCGTGGCGAGGAAGGCCTCCACGATGGCGGTCGCCTCGTCCAGCGTGTGCTGGCGGGCGCCGACCGCGACGATGTTGGCGTCGTTGTGCTCGCGGGCCAGCTGCGCGGTGTCGGTGTTCCAGGCCAGCGCCGCCCGCACCCCGGCGATCTTGTTGGCGGCGATCTGCTCGCCGTTGCCCGAGCCGCCGATGACGACACCCAGACTGCCCGCGTCGGTCACTACCCGGTGACCGGTGTGCAGGCAGAAGGCCGGGTAGTCGTCGTCCGGGTCGAAGGCGTGCGGGCCGACGTCGACCACGTCGTACCCCTGCTTGGCCAGGTGGTTGGCCAGGTGCACCTTCAACTCGAAACCGGCGTGGTCGGATCCCAGGTAGACGCGCATGACCCGCAGTCTCTCAGGCCGCTCTCCGGGACCCCGCGCGGGCGGTGCCCCGGAGTGGATTCGTCACAACCGGCTCAGCGGGACAGCTCGGCGACCACCAGACCGCCCCGCGCCTTCGGGGTGAACCAGGTGCTCTTGCGGGGCATCTTCTCCCGGGCGAGGTTCACCGCGACGAAGTCGTCCACGGTCACCGGGGCGACGAGGACGGCCAGCTCCGCACGGCCGGCGTCGACCTCACCGGTCAACCAGGCCGCCGGGTAGTCGCCGCCGACGTACGTGATCCGCTTGTCGCCGGGGTCCAGCCCGAGGGCGTCGCGCAGCAGCAGCCGCTCGACCAGCGCGTGGTCCAGGTTCTCCAGGCGGGACCCGCCGGCGTGCGGGAGGCGTACCGCGTACGCCCCGGTGGCGAGCCGGAGCACGACGGTGCCGCCGGCCGCCGGAACCTCGACCGGGCCGTCGATCGGAGTGATCTCCGCGCCCGCGGCCCGGAGGCGGTCGAGCAGCTCCTCCGGCGTGGTGGTCAGCTCGCTGACCAGCCGGTTGTACGGCTGGATGGCCACCGACGCCGGCGTGGTGACCACCGACAGGAAGCGCGGCAGGCCGCCGGTCTGGGCGGCCAGGCTGCGGTGGTTGCCGTCGGCGACCACCAGCTCACCGCCGCCGGCCAGGGCGGTCAGCGCGTCCTGCTCCGGACCCGGGCCGAGCAGCCAGATGGCGTGCGTCCGCCCGGCCTGGTCGGTGTCGGTCGCGGCCGGCGCACCCGCCGACTCGGTCGCCGCCGCCAGCGCGGCGTGCAGCTCGTCGCCACGGCCGGTCTGGAGCAGGAGTACGGGCGAGAGCAGGTGGCCCAGCGCCTCGGCCAGCGCCACCCGCTCCCGCACCTTGGCGATGAAAACGTCCTCGTTGCGGATGACCAGCCCCGGCTCGTCGGCGCGGGTGGAGATCTGGTCGGTGTCGACCATGGCGAAGAGCCCGTACGCGGACTCCTCACCCGGCGCGCTGATCCGGTACAGCACGACCACCTGCCCGGCGGGGGTGTAGCTGCCGTCGGCCTTCGCCTCCGCGAGCCGCGACACCGCGTCCGGCAGCGCGTCGAGGAAGGACTTCCCGAGGCTGTCCGGCGCCCGGTGCGGCATCTCGATGCCGAGGGCACTGTGCGGGTTCGCCTCGATGATCGCGGTGATCTCCGCGTCGTCGGCGAACTCGTCGTAGTTCTGCGCGCCGGTGCCGCCAGTGGTGATCCAGGCCCGGGCGATCGGATGCACGACCGTCATGACGAGGACGCTACCGGTGCCGGCCGCCCCGGCCGGCGCGGACCCACTCCCCGCCCACCAGGTGAGCCCAGGTGTAAGGAAGGGCCCCCTCTTAGTGAGCGTTTGAGAAGTGGGTTGGTTCGGCGGCGTGTCGTGTTGGAGGTAAGGGAAGGCCCTCGGTAGGTCCGGTGGTGTCGAGCCAACC
>NZ_JBITMC010000038.1:0-20601 GCF_044465805.1 Micromonospora sp. NPDC049497
TCGACTTGATGGAGCCGAGCCAGAGCGGCTGGTCGTCCCGCCGGTGCTGCCCGTACGTGGCCAGCAGCGCCTGCGCCTCGATCGGGTCACCCAGGTTGGTGCCGGTGCCGTGCGCCTCCACCGCGTCCACGTCGGCCGGGGTCAACCGGGCGTTGGCCAGGGCCTGCCGGATGACGCGCTCCTGGGACGGACCGTTAGGGGCGGAGAGCTGGCTGCTCGTGCCGTCCTGGTTCAACGCCGACCCGCGGACAACCGCCAGGATCGGGTGCCCGAGCCGGCGCGCCCGGGACAGCCGCTCCACCAGCAGCAGGCCGACGCCCTCGCCCCAGCCGGTGCCGTCGGCCGCCGCCGCGAACGGCTTGCACCGCCCGTCGGCGGCCAACCCCCGCTGCCGGGCGAACTCCACGAAGTTGTCCGGCGTGGTCATCACCGCCACCCCGCCCGCGAGCGCCAGGTCGCACTCCCCGTTCCGGATCGCCTGCGCCGCCAGGTGCAGCGCCACCAGCGACGACGAGCACGCCGTGTCCACCGTGACGGCCGGCCCCTCCAGCCCCAGCACGTACGCCACCCGCCCGGAGACCACACTGGACGTGTTGCCGGTGAGCAGGTAGCCCTCGATCCCCTCCGGCGCCTGGTGCCGCTCGTGCAGTCGGGGGCCGTAGTCCTGGGCGACGACCCCGGTGAACACGCCGGTGCTGCTGCCACGCAGGCTGGTCGGGTCGATGCCGGCCCGCTCGACGGCCTCCCAGGCGGCTTCCAGCAGCAGGCGCTGCTGCGGATCGGTAGCCAGCGCCTCCCGGGGGCTGATCCCGAAGAATCCCGGATCGAAGTCGCCCGCGTCGTAGAGGAAGCCGCCCTCCCGGACGTACGTGGTGCCCCGGGTGTCCGGGTCGGGGTCGTAGAGGGTGGCGAGGTCCCAGCCCCGGTCGGTGGGAAAGTCGCCGATCGCGTCGGTGCCGGAGGCGAGCAGCCGCCACAGCTCCTCCGGGGAGGTCACTCCGCCCGGGTAGCGGCACGCCATCCCGACGATCGCAATCGGCTCCCGGGCGCGTTCCTCCACCTCCTGCAGGCGCTGGCGGGTCTGGTACAGGTCCGCCGTGGCCCGCTTGAGGTACGCGACCAGCTTCTCCTCATTCGCCATCCGTGGCCACCTCACCGGTGAGATCGAGCTGCGTGAGTTCAACGTCCAGGTCCTGATCGAGCAGGTGGAACAGCTCCTCCGGCGTGGCCGTGAGGATGTCGGCGGCAAACGTCGCCGGTTCCGGCTCCGGGCCGGTGAGCTGGTGCAGGAGCCCTTGCAGGCGGCTGACCAGGGCGTCCCGCCCGTCCGAGGCGTCGCCGTTCAACGCCCGTACCGCGCTCTCCAGCCGGTCCAGCTCGGCCAGTGCCAGCTCGGCCGGGTCGGGCTGGCGCGGCGTCAACTGCTCCGCCAGGTACGCGGCCAGCGCGACCGGGGTCGGGTGATCGAAGACGACGGTGGCGGGCAGCGGCCGGCCGGTGAGCCGGCTGAGCTGGTTCCGGAACTCCAGCGCGGTCAGCGAGTTCAAGCCCAGCTCCAGGAAGCCCCGGTTCTCCCCGATTCCCGACGCGTCGGCGTGCCCGAGTGCCGTCGCCAACAGCTCGCGGATCAGCTCCGCCAACGTGCGCCGCCGCTCCGCGCCGTCCCGGTCGCGCAGCAGGTCGGACCACCGGCCGGGTGCGGTGGCGGGAGCGACGGTGGTGGACCGGGTGAGGTGTGCGGGGAGGTTGCCGGGGCTGAGGTGGGCGGTGACGGGGTCGGGGTGATCGGTGCTGAGTGCGGTGTTCAACAGGGTGAGGGCGTGGAAGGTCGACAGCGCCGCGATGCCGGTGTCTTCGAGGCGTTGGCGGTCCCCCTCGTGGAGGTGGGCGGTGAGGGTGCTGGTGTCTGTCCAGTAGCCCCAGTTGAGGCTGGTGGCGGGCAGGCCGAGCACGTGTCGATGGTGGGCGAGGGCGTTCTGGAAGGAGTTCGCGGCCGCGTAGTTGGCCTGGCCGGCGGTGCCGAGGGTGGCGGCGACGGAGGAGTAGAGGAGGAAGTGGGTCAATCGGTGCCGGCGGGTGAGGGTGTGCAGGTGCCAGGCGGCGTCGACCTTGGGGTTCAGGACCGGGTGAAGCTGGTCGGGGGTGAGGTTGGTCAGGGTGGCGTCGTGCAGGCTGCCGGCGGTGTGGATGATCGCGCCGAGAGGGTGCGGGGTCCGGTCGATGTCGCCGATCACCTCGGCGAGCTCCCCCCGGTTGGTGGTGTCGCAGGTGGTGACGGTGACGGTGGCGCCGAGGCCGGTGAGCTGGTGAACGAGCGCCGGTGCCGCCGGATGACGGGGGCCTTGGCGGCTGACCAGGTGCAGGTGGCGTAGGCCGTGGTGGGCGGCGAGATGAGTGGCGGTGTGTCGGGCGAGGGTGCCGCTGCCGCCGGTGATGAGCGTGGTGCCGTCGGAATCGAAGGGTCGGTTTTCCGGGACCGGCCGGGAACGGGTGGCCGCCGGCGGTGTGGTGTCGGGGATCAGTTGGGCGGTGAAGGGTCTGCCGGCCCGGAGGGCCAGTTGCGGCTGGCCACTGGCGACGGCGACGGGCAGGACGCGCAGGCTGTCCAGGTCGGTGTCGACGAGGGTGATCCGGTCGGGATGTTCGGTCTGTGCGGTCCGGACCAGACCCCAGCAGGTGGCGGCCGGCAGGTTGGTCAGCTGGTCCTGGTCGCCGGTGGTCACGGCGCCGGTGGTGAGGACGGTCAGGCGCGTGCCGGCGTAGGCCGGGTCGGTGAGGAACGCCTGGAGCGTGTGCAGGAGCCGAGCGGTGGCCTGGTGCACGGCCGCCGGGACGTCCACCTCGTCGCTGGTGCGATGATCGGGTAGCGGCACGATGACCTGCTCGGGGGCGGTGATCTCCCCGGCGGTGACGGCGTCGCGGAGGGCGTCCAGGTCGGGCTGGCAGGGCACCTCCCAGCCTGGCACCGGCTCGCCGATGGTCACCCATCCGTCAGTGGCGGCGGGACCCGCCGGCAGCGTCACCGGCGCCCAGCCCAAGCGCCACCCCTGCCCCTGGGCGGTGGCCCGGTCGGCCAGGTCGTCGACCCGTACCGGCCGGAACTCCACCTTGGCCACCGACAGCACGGGAGAGCCGGCCGGGTCCGTGGCCAGCAGCGCGTACCCGTCCGCGCCCTCCCGGCGCAGCCGGACCCGCAGATCGGTCGCGGGTGTTGCGTGCAGCCGTACGCCGGACCAGGTCATCGGCAACGCCACCGTGTCGTCGCCACCGGCCGCCTCGGGCGCGACCATCCGCAGCGCGGCGGCCAGCAGCGTCGGGTGCAGGACGTGACCGTCCCCGCTGTCGACGCGTACCTCCGCGGCGAATTCCGTGTCGCGCCGCCAGCCGGCGGACGGACACCCGGTGCCCGGCTCACCACCGGCCGCCGCCACCCGCTCCCGCAGCGCGGCCAGGTCGACCGGCGCCCACCCGGAGGGCGGCCAGGCGGCGTCGGAACGGGGCGCCGGGGCGCCCGACGTGGACAGCGACCCGGTGGCGTGGCGCCGCCACACCACCTCCGCGTCGCCGTCGGCCGACGTGCCCACATGGATCGTGATCAGCCGCCGGCCGGACTCGTCGGGCGCGGTCACGATCACCTGGACCCGTACGTGCCCCTGCGGCGGCGGCGCGACCGGTTCCCAGACGGTCAGTTCGTCGACCTGGTCGCACCCCACCTGCTTCGCCCCGTGCAGGGCCAGGTCCAGCGTCGCGGTCGGCGGCAGCAGCACCGTCCCCAGCAACCGGTGCCCGGCCAGCCAAGTCTGCTCGCCGACGCCCAGCCGGCCGGTCAGGACCACGTCCGGCGTACCGGCCAGTTCCAGGGCCGCCGGCAGGATCGGGTGCGTGCTGGCTCGCAGTCCGAGGTGGTGGGTGTCCGTGGCGGGGGTGGCGGTGAGCCAGTAGTGCCGTTGCTGGAACGGATAGCCGGGTGGGGTGGTGTGTGCTCGGGGTTGGGGGATGAGGCGGGTCCAGGTGATGGGGTGGGTGGTGTGGGTGTGGAGGTGGGCGGTGTTGGTGAGGAGGGTGTGCCAGGGGTCGGTGTCGCGGCGAAGCGTGTGGCAGACCGTGGTGGAGTCGGTGTCGATGGTGGGGGCGAGCAGGGGGTGGGGGCTGATCTCGATGAGGGTGTGGTGTCCGTCGGTGGTCAGTTGTTGGAGGGTGGGGTGGAAGTGGACGGGTTGGCGCAGGTTGTTCCACCAGTAGTCGGTGGTCAGTTCGGTGCCGGGGATGAGTTGCTGTCGGGTGCTGCTGTAGAAGGCGGTGTCGGTGGCTTGGGGGTCGACGGTGACGCCGGTGAGTTCGGTGTGGAGTGGGTCGATGTGGGGGCAGTGGCTGGCGTAGCTGACGGGGATGGTCCTGGCGGTGAGTCCAGCGTTGGTGAGGGTCGCGTGGGTGGCTTGGATGGCGGTCGGGGTGCCGGAGAGGACGCAGGTGGTGGGGGCGTTGTGGGCGGCGAGGTGCAGGTTTGTGGCGTGTTCGGGGACCAGGCGTTGCAGTAGGGCGGGCAGTTCGTGGGGGGTGGGGCCGGTGACGGCGAGCATGCCGCCGGTGCCTTCGATGGTGGTGAGGGCGCGGCCGCGGTGGGTGATGAGGCCGGTGGCTTGGTCGAGGGTGAGGGCGCCGGTGGTGTGGGCGGCGGTGATCTCGCCCTGGGAGTGGCCGATGACCGCCTGCGGGGTGATGCCGTGGTGTCGCCAGAGTGCGGTGAGGGCGGTGGTGACGGCGAACAGGGTCGGCTGGACGACGTCGACCCGGTCCAGGCTCGCCGCCTCGGGCCGCCCGAGGACGATGTCGCGCAGTGACCAGTCGACGTGCTGGCGCATGGCGGTGTCGGTGGTGTCGATGCTGTGCCGGAAGACGGGGGAGGTGCGGTAGAGCTGGTGGGCCATGGCCGGCCACTGGCTGCCCTGTCCGGGGTAGATGAACGCGACCTTCCCGCCGTCGCTCGCTTCGCCGACAGTCAGGTTGGGGTGTTCGGTCCCGTCGATCAGGGCGGTGAGGGCGTCGGTGAAGTCGTCGGGGGTGCGGCCGAGGATGACCGCGCGGTGGGCGAACATGGTCCGTTGGGTGAGGGCGTGCGCGACGGCGGTGAGGTCGAGGTCGTCGGTGGTGGTGCTCCAATCACGTAGCCGCCGGCCGTACTCGCGTAGCGCGGTTTCGGTCTTCGCGGACAGCAGCCACGGCACCCACCCACCACCCGGCAGATCCACCAACTCGACACCGTCAAGGGCGTCCACCGGGTCCGGCACAACCGCGGCCGCTGACGCGGGGTCGGCGGCCGACGGGATCAGCGGCGCGGGTTTCCCGGCGGGCGCTTCTTCCAGGATCACGTGCGCGTTGGTGCCGCTGATGCCGAACGAGGACACGCCCGCCCGGCGCGGCCGGCCGTTGGTCTGCCACTCGACCGGCTGGTCGAGGAGACGGACGTTGCCGGCGGTCCAGTCGACGTGCGGGCTGGGTGCGTCGATGTGCAGGGACCGGGGGAGCTGGCCGTGCCGGAGGGCGAGGACCATCTTCATCACCCCGGCGACTCCCGCGGCGGCCTGGGTGTGGCCGATGTTCGACTTGACCGAGCCGAGCCACAGTGGCTGGTCGTCGCGCCGGTGTTGTCCGTAGGTCGCGATGAGGGCCTGGGCTTCGATGGGGTCGCCGAGGGTGGTGCCGGTGCCATGGGCCTCGACGGCGTCCACGTCGGCGGGGGTCAGCCTCGCGTTGGCCAGGGCCTGCCGGATCACCCGTTCCTGGGAGGGGCCGTGGGGTGCGGTCAGCCCGTTGCTCGCCCCGTCCTGGTTCACCGCCGAACCTCGTAGCACGGCGAGGACCCGGTGGCCGCGTTCCTGGGCCACCGAGAGGCGTTCCAGCAGCAGCAGGCCGGCGCCTTCGCCCCAGCCGGTGCCGTCGGCGGCGGCGGCGAACGGCTTGCACCGGCCGTCGGGAGACAACCCGCGCTGCCGACTGAACTCCACCAGCACCGTGGGGGTCGCCATCACCGTGACGCCACCGGCCAGGGCCATGTCGCACTCGCCGTTGCGGATCGCCTGGGCGGCCAGGTGCATCGCCACCAGCGACGACGAACACGCCGTGTCCACGGTGATCGCCGGCCCCTCCAACCCCAGCACGTACGCGATCCGGCCCGACGCGACGCTGCTGATGCTGCCCGTCAGCAGGTGCCCCTCGAACCCCTCGGGCGCCCGCTGGATCCGCCCCCCGTAGTCGTCGTACATCACGCCGGTGAATACGCCGGTCGCGCTGCCGCGCAGGCTGGTCGGGTCGACACCGGCCCGCTCGACGCACTCCCACGCGGTCTCCAGCAGCAGCCGCTGCTGCGGGTCCATCGCCGTCGCTTCACGCGGACTGATCCCGAAGAACTCCGCGTCGAACCGGGCCGCCTCGTACAGAAAACCGCCGTGCCGGGTGTAGGTCGTCCCGGTCCGCTCCGGGTCGGGGTCGTAGAGCCCGGCGAGGTTCCACCCCCGGTCCTCCGGAAACCCGCCGATCGCGTCACCACCGTGGATCACCAGGTCCCACAACTGCTCGGGGCTGTCCACTCCACCGGGGTAGCGGCAGGCCATCCCCACGATCACCACCGGGTCGTCGAGCGCCGCCGGTGCGGGCGCGACCGCCGCCGGCTCGGTCGCATTCGGTACGGCGGAGAACTGGGTCACCAGGTGACCGGCCACCGCTTCGGGGGTGGGGTGGTCGAAGACCAGCGTCGCCGGCAGCCGGAGTCCCGTCGCGGCGCTCAGTCGGTTCCGCAGCTCCACTGACACCAGCGAGTCGAACCCGAGATCCTTGAACGCCCGGTCGAGCGGCACCGGCGACGCGGCGGGCAGGGCGAGCACTCGTGCCACCTCGCTCCGCACCATCTCGCGGACCGCCTCCTCGCGGGCCGGCTCCGGCAGGCCGGCAAGCTGCTCCCGCCACCGCCCCGCGGTTGAGGCCGTGGTGCTCACCCGGATGAGGTGGTGCGGGAGGTTGCTGGGGTTGAGGTGGGCGGTGATGGGGGCGGGTTGGGCGGTGGTGAGGGCGGTGTTCAGGAGAGTGACGGCGTGGGGCGTGGTGAGTGGGGTGATCCCGGTGTTGTGCAGGCGTTGGAGGTCGGTGGTGTGGAGGTGGGCGGTGAGGGTGCTGGTGTCGGTCCAGTAACCCCAGTTGAGGCTGGTGGCGGGGAGTTGCTGCTGGTGGCGGTGTCCGGCGAGGGCGTTCTGGAAGGTGTTGGCGGCGGCGTAGTTGGCTTGGCCGGGGGTGCCGAGGATGGCGGCGACGGAGGAGTAGAGGAGGAAGTGGGTGAGGGGGTGGTGGCGGGTGAGGGCGTGTAGGTGCCAGGTGCCGTCGACCTTGGGGTTCAGTGCGGCGTGGAGCTGGTCGGTGGTGAGGTTGGTGAGGGTGGCGTCGTGCAGGGCACCGGCGGTGTGGATGACGGCGCCGAGCGGGTGGGGGCTGTGGTCGATCTCGTGGATCACCTGGGTGAGGTGGTCGCGGTTGGTGGTGTCGCAGGTGGTGATGGTGGTGGTCGCGCCGAGGCCGGTGAGGTGGTGGATGAGGCGGGCTGCTTCGGGGTGATGGGGGCCTTGGCGGCTGATCAGGTGTAGGTGGCGTGCGTTGTGACTGGTGACGAGGTGGCCGGCGGTGTGTTGGGCGAGGGTGCCGGTACCGCCGGTGATGAGGGTGGTGGCGTCGGGGTTGAGGGGTCGAGGTGCGGGTGGTGTGGTGTCGGTCGTGAGGTGGGGGGTGTGTGGTGTGCCGTTGCGAACGGCCAGTTGGGGGTGGCCGCTGGTGATGGCGGTGGCGAGGGTTCGCCGGCTTTCCTCGGTGTGGTCTGTGTCGACGATGGTGATGCGGTCGGGGTGTTCGGTCTGGGCGGTGCGGGTGAGGCCCCAGCAGGTCGCGGCGGGGAGATTGGTGAGCGGGTCGTGGTCGCCGGTGCTGATGGCGCCGGTGGTGAGGACGGTCAGGTGGGTGGTGGCGTAGGCAGGTTCGGTGAGGAGGTTCTGCAGGGTGTGGAGGAGTTGTTCGGTGGCGTGGTGCACGGCGGTCGGTACGTCCGTGCCGTCGCTGTGGTCGGGCAGCGTGATGATGATCTGTTGGGGTGGGGTGGCCTGACCGTTGGTGATGGCTTGCCGGAGACCGTTCAGGTCGGGGTGGCAGGGTAGATCCCACCCTGGGACTGGCTGGCCGACGGTCACCCACCCGTCGGTGACGGCCGGACCGGCCGACAACGCCACCGGCACCCACTCCAACCGCCACAGGCGACCGTCGTACGTCTGCCGACTCGCGTCGAGCCGCGCCGCGGTGACCGGCTGGAAGGCCAACGATTCCACCGCGACGAGCGCCTGCCCGGCGTCGTCGTGGACGGTGAGGGCGACCTCGTGCGGTCCCCGCCAGGTGAGGCGCATCCGCGCCGTGGCCGCCCTGCTACTCCCTAGCTGGCGTACTCCCGACCAGGAGAAGGGCAGCCACAGCAGACCGGGCTCCCGCGTCACGATTTCGTCGACGGCCAGGTGCAGCGTCGCATCCAGCAATGCCGGGTGGATCCCGTACCCGTCGGTCTCGCCCGGCTGGGGAAGGGCGACCTCCGCATACAGGTCGTCGCCGGCCCGCCACGCTCGGCGCAGGCCGCGGAACATTGGTCCGTAGTGGTAGCCGTTCGACCCGAGCCGTCCGTACAGGCCGTCGAGGTCGACCGGGGTGGCGCCCGGGGGCGGCCAGGCCGCGAGCGGCGCCGGGCCCGACTCGCCCGGATCCGCGTCCAGGACAGCGGTGGCGTGGTGGGTCCAGGCGACCTCGGCAGCAGCGCCGGACAGCCGGGAGTGGACGGTCAGCGTCCGCCGGCCTGGCTCATCCGGCCCACCGACGGTGATCTGGACGTCGGTCGGCTGCTCGCCGAGGCCGAGCGGGCTGTGCAGGGTGAGCTCGTCGAGCCGGCTCAGCCCGGCGGCAGTCGCGGCGTGCAGTGCGATGTCCACGAACGCGGTCGCCGGCAGCAGGCAGCCGGTACTGATCGTGTGGTCGACCAGCCAGGAGTGGGTGCGGGTGGAGAGCCGGGCGGTGTGCAGATCTTCACCGTTGATGGCGGTGGTGATGGCGGCCCCGAGGAGCGGGTGCGTGCTGGGTCGCAGTCCGAGGTGGTGAGGGTCGGTGCGGGGGATGGCCGTGAGCCAGTAGGGCTGGTGGTGGAAGGGGTAGGTGGGTGGGGTGGCGTGTGCTCGGGGTTGGGGGATGAGGTGGGTCCAGGTGATGGGGTGGGTGGTGTGGGTGTGGAGGTGGGCGGTGTTGGTGAGGAGGGTGTGCCAGGGGTCGGTGTTGCGGCGGAGGGTGTGGCAGGTGGTGGTGGTGGGGTTGTCGATGGTGGGGGTGAGGAGGGGGTGGGGGCTGATTTCGATGAGGGTGTGGTGTCCGTCGGTGATGAGGGTTTGGAGGGTGGGGTGGAAGTGGACGGGTTGGCGGAGGTTGTGCCACCAGTAGTCGGTGGTGAGGTGGGTGCCGGGGAGGGTGGTCTGGTGGGTGCTGCTGTAGTAGGTGGTGGTGCTGGTGTGTGGGGTGATGGTGGTGGTGGTGAGTTCATTGTGGAGGGGGTCGATGTGGGGGCTGTGGCTGGCGTAGGTGACGGGGATGATGCGGGTGGTGTGGCCGTGTTGGGTGAGGGTTTGGTGGGCTGCTTCGATGGCGGCTGGTTCGCCGGATAGGACGCAACTGGTGGGGGCGTTGTGTGCGGCGAGGTGCAACTCGGGGGCGTGGTGTGGCAGGAGCCGTGTCACCAGGGCCGTGAGTTCGTTTGGGGTGGGGCCGGTGATGGCGAGCATGCCGCCGGTGCCTTCGATGGTGGTGAGGGCTTGGCCGCGGTGGGCGATGAGGTGGGCGGCCTGGTGGAGGGTGAGGATGCCGGCGGTGTGTGCGGCGGTGATTTCGCCTTGGGAGTGGCCGATGACGGCGTCGGGGGTGATGCCGTGGTGTCGCCACAGTGCGGTGAGGGCGGTGGTGACGGCGAAGAGGGTGGGTTGGACGACGTCGACGCGGTCGAGGTTGGCCGCGTCGGGTGTTTGCAGGATGACGTCGCGCAGTGACCAGTTGGTGTGGGGGTTCAGGGCGGTGTGGGTGGTGTTGATGCTGTCGCGGAAGACCGGTGAGGTGCGGTAGAGGTGGTGGGCCATGGCGGGCCATTGGCTGCCCTGGCCGGGGTAGATGAAGGCGATTTTTCCTGCGGGTGTGGCTTCGCCGGTGGTGAGGTTGGGGTGCTCCAGGCCGTTGGCCAGGGCGGTGAGGGCTTCGGTCATGTCGGTGGGGGTGCGGCCGAGGATCACGGCGCGGTGGGCGAACATGGTTCGTCGGGTGAGGGCGTGCGCGACGGCGGTGAGGTCGAGGTCGTCGGTGGTGGTGGTGGCCCAGTCGTGCAGTCGGCGGCCGTATTCGCGTAGCGCGGTTTCGGTTTTCGCCGACAGCAGCCACGGCACCCAGCCCTCACCCGGCAGATCCACCAGCTCGTCCGCCACCGCCTCGACGGCGGGTACGGCGACGGGCTCCGCCGCGGCGGCACGCGGCCCGGCCGGCACCGGCTGGTCGACCGGGGTCGGCCCGTCGACCGGCGTCGGTGCGTCGGCGGGTGCCTCCTCGATGATCAGGTGGGCGTTGGTGCCGCTCACGCCGAACGAGGAGATCCCGGCCCGACGTGGTTGCGGACCGGGCCGCCAGTCGACCGGCCGGTCGAGCAGGCGGACGTTGCCGCTGTCCCAGTCGACGTGTGGGCTGGGCGTGTCGATGTGCAGGGTGTGCGGCAGCCGGTGGTGCCGCATCGCGAGGACCATCTTCATGACGCCGGCGACGCCGGCGGCGGCCTGGGTGTGGCCGATGTTCGACTTGACCGACCCGAGCCACAGTGGCTGGTCGTCGCGCCGGTGTTGTCCGTAGGTCGCGATGAGCGCCTGGGCTTCGATGGGGTCGCCGAGGGTGGTGCCGGTGCCGTGGGCCTCGACGGCGTCGACGTCGGCGGGGGTCAGCCTCGCGTTGGCCAGGGCCTGTCGGATCACCCGTTCCTGGGAGGGGCCGTGGGGTGCGGTCAGCCCGTTGCTCGCCCCGTCCTGGTTCACCGCGGAGCCGCGGATGACGGCGAGGACCCGGTGCCCGCGTTCCCGGGCGACGGAGAGGCGTTCGAGCAGCAGCAGGCCGACGCCCTCGCCCCAGCCGGTGCCGTCGGCGGCGGCGGCGAACGGCTTGCACCGGCCGTCCGGGGACAACCCGCGCTGCCGACTGAACTCGATGAGCATGCCCGCGGTGGCCATCACCGTGACGCCGCCGGCCAGGGCCGTGTCGCACTCGCCGTTACGGATCGCCTGCACGGCCAGGTGCATCGCCACCAGCGACGACGAGCAAGCCGTGTCCACCGTGATCGCCGGCCCCTCCAACCCCAGCACGTACGCGATCCGGCCCGAGGCGACGCTCGTCGTGTTGCCGGTCAGCACATACCCCGCGGCCTCACCCGACGCCTCGTGCATTCGCGGGCCGTAGTCCTGCGGCATGGCACCGACGAACACGCCGACCCGCTCACCGCGCAGGCTGCCCGGGTCGACGTCGGCCCGCTCGACGCACTCCCACGCGGTCTCCAGCAGCAGTCGCTGCTGCGGGTCCATCGCCGTCGCCTCCCGCGGACTGATCCCGAAGAACTCCGCGTCGAAACCCCCGGCGCCGGCGAGGAATCCGCCCTCCCGGGTGTACGTGGTGCCGGGGGAGTCCGGGTCCGGGTCGTAGAGGGACTCCAGGTCCCATCCCCGGTCGGCGGGGAGCTGACCGATCGCGTCCCGGCCGTCCACCAGGAGCTCCCACAGCTGCTCCGGCGTGGTGACCCCTCCCGGGTAGCGGCAGGCCATCCCCACGATCACCACCGGCTCGTCCAGTGGGGCCGTCGGGGCGAGGGCTACCGCCGGCACCGGGCCGCCGACCGCCAACCGGTGGACGAAGTCGACCAGCTGCTCCGGCGTCGGATGGTCGAAGGTGATCCCGACCGGAAGGTCGAAGCCGGTCGCCGCCACGAGATCGTTGCGGAACCGCACCGCCATCAGCGAGTCGAAGCCCAGCTCCTTGAAGGTGCGGGTGGGGTCGATGCCGTCCGCCGTCGCGTGACCGAGGGTGAACGCGAGTTGGCCGAGCACCGTCCGGCGAACCAGCCGGTGCCGGCCCGCCGCGTCGAGGTCGTCAAGCTGGTCACGGAGTGGCGGTTCCACCTGCGCGTCCGCCCCGTCGTCCGCCACCGCCGGTACGTCCGAGTCTCCCGCCCCGACCACCACGTTCGTCCACGGGTTGGGCGTGGCGGGCGGTCCGGCAACCGGCACGGGTGGCTGCGGCGGCCCGGTCTTGACGTCCAGCCAGTGACGCCGGCGCTGGAACGGATAGCCCGGCAGGTGCGGCGGGTCGAACTGCGCCGTACCCCCTGCCCAGACGTGACCGGCGTCCACGACGTGCACGGCGGCGGCGGCGGTGAGCAGGGCGCGTGGGCTGGGTTGGTTCTTGTGGAGGGTGGGGATGGCGTTGATGTCGGTGAGTGTCTGGTGGTGGAGGGTGGTGAGGGTGGTGTCGGGTCCGATTTCGATGAAGGTGTGGACGTCGTGGTCGTGGTGGAGGGTGGTGATGCCGTGGGCGTAGTGGACGGGTTTGAGGAGGTGTTGGACCCAGTAATTGGGGTTGGTGAGTTGCTCTTCGGTGGCGTGTTGTCCGGTGAGGTTGCTGATGACGGGGATGGTCGCGGGGTGGTAGGTGAGGTTGGCTGCGACGGCGTGGAACTGGTCGGTGATGGTGGTCATGTGGGGGGAGTGGAAGGCGTGGCTGACCTTCAGGGTGGTGGCTTTGCGTCCGGTGTTGCGCCATTGGCTGGCGAGGTGGTGGCAGGTGTGGTGGTCGCCGCTGATGACGGTGGTGTGGGGGGTGTTGATGGCGGCGATGGTGACGCCGGGGTGGTCGGCGATGAGGGTTTTAGCTTCGTGGTGGGTGGCGTGGAGGGCGATCATGGCGCCGGGTGTGGTGATGGTGTTCATGAGCCGGGCGCGGGCGGTGATGAGGTGGGCGGCGTCGGTGAGGGTGAGGACGCCGGCGAGGTGGGCGGCGGTGATTTCGCCGAGGGAGTGGCCGGTGAGGTGGTCGGGGTGTAGGCCGAGTTGGGTGGTGGCGACGTGGTGTAGGGCGATGTGGAGGGCGAAGAGGGCGGGTTGGGTGTAGGCGGTGGTGTTCAGGAGGTCGGCTTGGGGCGTGTGGGGTTCGGCGAAGACGATGTCTTGGAGTGGGTGCTCGAGGTGGGGGTTCAACGCGTCGCAGGCTTGGTTGAAGGCGTCGCGGTAGGTGGGGTTGGTGGTGTAGAGGTCGGTGCCCATGCCGGGGTATTGGCTGCCCTGGCCGGTGAAGCAGAACGCCACCTTGCCGCCGTTGTCGCGGGCGACGCCGGTGACGGCGGCCGGATGCGGACGGCCTTCGGCCAGTGCGGTGAGGGCGGCGGTGAAGTCGTGGTGGGTGCGGGCGACCAGCACGGCGCGGTGGGGGAAGCGGGTCCGGCGGGCGAGGGTGTCGGCGACCGCGGCGGGTGCGACGTCCTGGTGGTCGACCAGCCAGGTGCCCAGTCGTCGGGCGTACGCGCGTAGCGCCGCCTCGGACTTCGCCGACAGCACCCACGACACCCACCCGTCCCACGGGTCGTCGACAGCCGGCGCGGCGGTGTCCCGGGCGGGGGCGTCGCGGACCACCACGTGGCAGTTCGTGCCGCCCATGCCGAACGACGACACCCCGCCGCGCAGTGGCCGGTCCGGCCGAGGCCAGCCGGTCAGCTCCCGCTGCACCGCGAGGCCCAGGTCGTCCAACGGGATGTCCGGGTTGGCGGTGACGAAGTTCAGACTCGGCGGCAGTTCGCGGTGCCGTACACAGAGGGCCAGCTTGACCAGCCCGACGATGCCCGCGGCGGCCTCCAGGTGCCCGACGTTGGTCTTGGCCGACCCCACCCGCGCGAGCCCGGCCCCACCACGCCCCCGACCGACCACGGCGCCCAGCGCCGCCGCCTCCACCGGATCGCCGACCCGCGTGCCGGTGCCGTGCAGCTCCACGTACTGCACCTCGGCGGGGTCCACCCCGGCCCGGCGGTACGCGGTGGCCAGCACGTGCCGTTGCCCCTCCCGGCCGGGCACGGTCAGCCCATCGGTCGCCCCGTCGTTGCCCACCGCCGAGCCGTCGATGACGCAGTAGATCCGGTCACCGGAGGCGAGCGCGTCCGCCAGGGGTTTCAGCAGCACGAGGGCCCCGCCCTCGCCCCGCACGTACCCGTTCGCCCGGGCGTCGAAGGTGAAACACCGCCCGTCGGGGGAGAGGCCGCCGAACCGTTCGGTACCGACTGCGCTCTCCGGCAGGATGTTGAGGTTCACACCGCCGGCCAGCGCGATCGTGGACTCGCCGTTGCGCAGGCTCTCGCACGCCAGGTGGACGGCGACCAGCGACGAGGACTGTCCGGTGTCCACCGCCAGGCTCGGACCGTGCAGGTCGAACAGATAGGAGATCCGGTTGGCGAGGATGCTGCGGTGCAGCCCCGTCACGGTGTGCGGGGTGATTCCGTCCACCCCGACGCGGTAGGTCAGGTGGGCGTAGTCGTCCCAGATCGCGCCGACGAAAACACCGGCGGCCGTCCCGGCCAGCGCGGCCGGCGTGGTCCCCGCGTCCTCGACCGCCTCCCACGCCAGCTCCAGCATCAACCGTTGCTGCGGGTCCATCGCCGCCGCCTCGCGCGGTGAGACGCCGAAGAAATCCGCGTCGAACCCGCCGACGTCGTTGAGGAAGGCTCCGTGTCGCACCGTTCCGTCGGCCCGCCACCGGTCCTCGGGCACCTCGCCCACCGCACTCGTCCCGGCCCGCAGCAGCCGCCAGAAGGCTTCCGGTTCCGCCGCGCCGGGCAGCCGGCATGCCATCCCGACCACCGCCACCGGGCACGGCCGACCATTTTCCTCTCCAGGCGCGGCGTCAGGTCCGGTCATGTGCCTTTCCTCATCTTCCGTTCCTCTTCTGGTGGACGGGCCGGCGGCAGGCAAAATGCCATCCGGGTGCGCAATTCCACATTTGTAAGGGACAGTGAGGTGCCCGGTTGACGTCAAAAACGACGGCATCGGCGCCGACAATTGTCTGCCCAGTCGTCAAGGATAGGTAGCGGCAATCAGGCCGGATAGCCCCTAGCACCCCTACTTCGACCTCGCGGGAGCGGTGCGGAACCCCTGCTCACCCCTGTTTTACGAGGTTCTGCCGGAGCCCTTCCGCGGCCGGCTCCCCACCTCGCGCACCTTTGTCGGGCTTCTGTCGCCGGCTGTCTTGACTCGCCGGATCGACTCCCATTACGTTACCGTTCGACACTTTTTGGCGCTGGCCGAATCCTCCCGTTGTGCACTCCCCAACTGTGGCGAGCGGACGTCGCCGGCGCGCCCGGCCGTACGCTCCCGCGAAGCGCGGAATTGCGACGGTCGGGCGGCGTTGGCGCGCGTTTCCCACCAATCGGGAGGAAGAATGAATTCTCGGAAAGCGGCAGTTTCGGGCGGTCCCCGGTCTCGGTTGCGCCGTGGGCTGGCGCTCGGCGCGACGGCCGTGCTCGGTTCCCTGGCCCTCGGCCCGGCGGCGCCCGGCAACGCGGCATCGCAGGGCTTCCCGGCGCTCACCGACGACCGGGCCGCGGCCAACCGTTCCACCACCGCCGTGCCCGCTGAGATGAGCCAGCTCGACTTCATGCTCGGTGACTGGCGGTGCGTGGTCATCACCCAGGTGCACGGCCAGCCGGAGATGAAGAACATCACCTACCTCTCCGTGCGGTCCATCCTCGGAGGGCACTGGTACGAGCTGCGCTCACTTCAGCTGCCCAGCACCTCGAACCCGCAGCGGGTCGTCGCCCGGCAGGTGTACGGCTGGGACCCGGTGGCGCAGCAGTTCACCACCTACTACTTCGACGATGCGGACGGCCAGGGCAGCGGCAGCGCACCGCCGGTGACCAACGGGCACGCGGTCTTCACCGGCACCTACCTGTTCAACGGGTTCCGGCACATCGGCCGGGACGATCTTTATTCGCCCGCGCCGGACAAGCTCTACAACGACGTCTCGATGGCGATGGAGTCCACTCCGGACCAGTTGTTCCCGGTGGGCACCGCCCGCTGCGACCGGTCCTGACGGCACAATGCCCGGGCGGGCCGGCCGGTGCCGACCCGCCCGGGCGGGGCCTCGTCAGACCGTGACGCGGAGCCGCTCGATGCCGGGCAGTACCGACAGCAGCGGCGGATGCCGCCAGTCCGGCGGCCGGATGGTCAGGTCGACCCGGAGGTGTCGTCCGGCGCAGACCCGTAGCTCGTCCGACATGCCCACCAGCAGCGACGGCGCGCGGCCGTCGTCCACGACCGGCCCGATAGCGGCGGCGAGCAGATACCACCGGCCGACCGGCACGTGGTCCATCCGCCACGGCCCCGGCTCCGCGACCAGCTGCGAGGTGACCGGGAGCCCGCGGGGAACGGGAGTGTCGAAGACACCGGCAAGAACGGGAGAGTTGGCCCCCGGGACCGCCCGGATCGTGCCGGACAGGCTGCCGGCCGGATGGTCCCGCAGAGGTTCGGGCGCGCCGTCGTGGGGGAGCGGTTCGCCCTGCGCCACTCGACGGTAAGCGGTGGGGGAGAGGCCGACGCACTCGGTGAACCGGCGGGTGAAAGTGCCGAGGCTGCCGTAGCCCACCTGGACGCTGATCTCAGCCACGCTGAGCGTGGTGGTGGAAAGCAGATGTTTGGCCTCGTGGATCCGGACGGCGGAGAGGAAACGGCCCGGCGTCACCCCGGTCACCCGGCGGAAGGTCCGCAGAAAGTGAAACTTGCTTATCATCGCCGACCTCGCCAGGTCGTCGAGGCTGAGCGGCTCCTCGTATCGATCCCGGATCGCGTCAATGGCTCGTCGGATGCCGTCTTTCACCGTTGCCCCCCAGCAAATAATTGGTCTCCCCCACGGCGAGCCTCCTGATGGTCGCTGCCAGAACGCGCACAGATCACTGTTATGCGGGTCAGGCTGCCGGCATTTCCGAGAAATCCCGCTCCACCGTCGCGAATCGGAACAACGACCCCTACCACGCGCAGATGGTATCGCAATGCTGGCGCTGAGTGACGGATCAAGTGCGCTGGGTTGTCAAATTGCTGTGGTTAGGTCGGTCCTAGGTGGACACGCGCAACCTGTCGCATTTACGCGTTTAAGATCACTCCGCGACCCGGGTGCGCGTCGTCCAGCGGAAAACGACCGGATCGGGCGAGGGTGCGGGATCGTCGATCTCCCGCTCAAAGTGCTCGTAGCCGCCCCGGTGGTGAATCTTTATCTTTTGTCCGTCCTGGGGCAGTCGTTGGGTCCGAACGGTTGCCGGTAGGTCGTTCGGTCCGCCGACGAGAACCGCCTCGATCGTGTTTTCGACGACGTTTTCGGGCGAGCTGGTCATCGCTACCCTCCCGTCCTGTTGGGAAATCTTGTGCATCGACTTCCTTCAGTATTGCGAGAGGTCACGGGATTGTGCACCCGTAATGCACCCCTATCTTGCTGGTGGGGCCAGCGGAAACAGCGTGCAAAGTCGCGGTCGAGCCTCTGTGGCAAATACAATCGCCGGACACGTATCGCATGCCACTCCGGCCGATGTTCCCGGCCTGGCCGGTCGGGCCGGCCCTCATTACCAGGACGGTGAATGCAGGTGACGACGGCTTTTTCCCAGGACGTCTGGACCCGCCGCTACCACGACGCGGGCCCGGGCGCGGTGCGGCTGGTCTGCTTCCCGCACGCCGGCGGGTCCGCCAGTTTCTACTTCCCGGTGTCCCAGGCGCTCGCGCCGCGTGTCGAGGTGCTCGCCGTGCAGTATCCGGGGCGCCAGGAGCGGCGCCGGGAGGCGGCGGTGGACTCCATCCACGAGTTGGCCGACCGGATCGCCGAGGTGCTTCCGCTCGACGACGGGCGCCCGACCGCCTTCTTCGGCCACAGCATGGGGGCGAGCGTGGCCTTCGAGGTCGCCCACCGGCTCGAGCGCGACCGGGGGCTGTCGTTGCTGCACCTGTTCGCCTCGGGACGCAGGGCGCCCGACCAGGTCCGCATCGAGGACCTGCACCAGCGGGGTGACGACGCGATCGTCGCCGAGCTGCGGCGGCACAGCGCCACCGACGACCGGCTGCTGGCGGACCAGGAGCTGCTGCGGATGATCCTTCCCGCGCTCCGGTCCGACTACCGGGCAATCGAGACCTACCGGGAGCGGCCCGGTACCCGGCTGCGCTGCCCGCTGACGGTGCTGGTCGGCACCGCGGACCCGCTGGTCACCACGGACGAGGCGGAGGCGTGGCGGGCCCACACCACCGGCCCCACCGACGTCCGCTACTTCCCGGGCGGCCATTTCTACCTCACCGAGCGGCCCGCGGACGTCCTCGCGGTGGTGACCGAGGTGCTCGCTTCCGTCCACCACTGACCGCCGACACGCCGCCCTGCGCCGACGGCGACGCGGGGCGGCGGTACGCGTACCGGGCGGAGCGAGTCGTCAGAGCGGGATGTTGCCGTGCCGGCCCCGCCGGTTCCGCGCGGCGGCGAACGCCTCGGCGAGCCGTCGGCGGGTGTCCGCCGGCTCGATGATCTCGTCGATGACGCCGAGCGCGAGGCCCCGCTTCACTCCACCGGACTCACGGCGGTGCTCCTCCACCAGCTGGGCGCGCAGCTCGACGGCCTTTTCCGGCAAGGCCGCCGCCAGCTCCCGCCGGTGCAGCACCCCCACCGCGGCCTCCGCACCCATCACCGCCACCTCCGCCTCCGGCCAGGCGAAGACCGCGGTCGCGCCGAGCGAGCGGGAGTTCATCGCGATGTACGCCCCGCCGTAGGACTTCCGCGTGATCAGGGTTATCCGGGCCACCTCGGCCTCGGCGAAGGCGTGCAGCAGCTTGGCCCCCCGCCGGACCACCCCCTCCCATTCCTGCCCGACCCCCGGCAGGTAGCCCGGCACGTCGACCACGACCAGCAGGGGCACGCCCAGCGCGTCGCACATCCGCACGAAACGGGCCGCCTTCTCGGCGCTCTGTGAGTCGAGGCAGCCGCCCTTGCGCAACGGGTTGTTGGCCAGCAGGCCGACCGTCCTACCGGCGAGCCGGCCCAGCCCGATCACCATGTTCCGGGCCCAGTTCGGCTGGAGTTCCTCGAACGAGGGCCCGTCGTCGTCCCGGTCGAGCAGGTGCCGGACCAACGGACGCACGTCGTACGCCCGCCGGCTGGACTCCGGCAGCAGCGCCCGTAGGTCCGGGCCGCCCGCTGCCGCGGCCGGGACGACGTGGCCGGGGCGGGCGAGCAACTCGGTGATCCGCCGGGCCCGGAGGTACGCCTCCGCCTCCGACGCGGCCGTCACGTGCGCCACCCCGGAGCGGCGGGCGTGCACCGACGGCCCGCCCAACGACTCCATGTCCACCTGTTCACCGGTGACGCTCTGCACCACGTTCGGACCGGTGACGAACACCCGCGCCGCGTCCGACATGATCACCAGGTCGGTGAGCGCCGGACCGTACGCGGCGGCTCCGGCCGCCGGACCGAGGACGACCGAGATCTGCGGGATCCGACCGGACGCCTTGGTCATCATGGCGAACATCCGTCCGACGCCGTCCATCGACTCGACGCCGTCGGCCAGCTTGGCCCCACCCGAGTGCCACAACCCGATCACCGGCCAGTGCTTCCACAGTGCCAGCCGGATCGCCTCGATGATGTGGTCGGCTCCGGCCGCGCCGAGCGCCCCGCCCATCCGGCCGGCGTCGGTGCAGTACGCGACCACCGGGAAGCCGCCGATCCGGCCACTGACGGCGGTCACGCCGCTGTCGTCGGCGGGATGCATCGGCAGCAGACTGCCCGGGTCCAGCAGCCGCCCGAGGCGGGTGCGCGGGTGCCGGTCGTCGGTGTGGACCGACTCCCCGTCGAGGCGTGCGGTGAGTGTGACCGTCATGCTGGACCTCCGCAGCGCGGGGTGGGTGGAGTGGGAGAGAGTGTCCTCACGCTAACGACGATCTCGCACGGCGCTGAACCCCTAGTCCACCCCGGATCCGGTGTCGTCAGAAGTGAAATCCAGTTGCTCAGGTAGGGGTTGCTGAATCACGGCGTACGCGCTTCGCTGTCCTCGGCGCCCGTTCGCGCCGGTGGACCGCTCGCCGGCAGGACATCACGCGGACCGGGGTGGCCGGCCGCGGCCGGCGCCTGGTCGGGTGCGCCGTGCCGGCCGCGACGCCGGCAGTCCGGCCGGATCCCGTGGAGGACCGTCATGACCCTGGCAGCGAGCAGTGGCAAGCGAACCCGCCGACTGGACCGGGTCGTGATCCGGTTCGCCGGTGACTCCGGCGACGGCATGCAGTTGACCGGTGATCGTTTCACGTCGGAGACGGCGCAGTTGGGTAATGACATCTCGACGTTGCCGAATTTCCCGGCGGAGATTCGGGCGCCTGCCGGGACCCTTCCGGGGGTGTCGAGTTTTCAGGTGCATTTCGCCGACTACGACATTTTGACTCCGGGGGATTCGCCGAACGTGTTGGTGGCGATGAATCC
>NZ_JBITMC010000039.1:0-14145 GCF_044465805.1 Micromonospora sp. NPDC049497
ACCCGCTGCCTCAAGCGCTACATCGCCCGACAGCTCTACCGCACCATCACCACCCACCACCGAACCCCTTGACAACCCCCACTCACAGATCGCGGGGGAGGGGCGGGACCCGGCGCGGGCGGGGCGGGACCCGGCGCGGGGGTCGACGGTCAGGGGATGCGGGTCTCCAGCACACCGTCCACGATGCGGGTCGGCAGGATCTGCTGGTCGTTCGCGGACGGTCCGTGGACGACCTCGCCGCCGTTGAGCCGGAACGCGCTGCCGTGCCACGGACACACCACGCAGTCGTGCCCGTCGATCCGCTGGACCTCGCCCTCACCGAGCGGACCACTCTGGTGCGGGCAGCGTTCCAGCATGACGGTCACCTCGTCGCCGTGCCGGTAGAGGATCACCGACACGTCGTCGATCTCGCGGGTGACCAGCTTCCGCTCCGGCAGCGCGGTCATGTCGGCCACCGGGTGCCAGCCGGCGCTCATCCGGTGCAGCTCGGAGATGCTCTGGTTGACCTGCGCGCCCTGCTTGTACGCCAGATGCCCGCCGATGTACGCGCCGGTGCTGGCCGCGGTGAGCCCGAGCCAGCCCAGCGTCCGGCCGAGGGCGTGCCGCCCGCTCAGTCGCGCGGCCACCGAACCGGCGTAGAACGCCAGGCCGACGGTGTTCGAGGCGGCGTGCACGAGCCCGATGCGGCGCTGGTCGCGGGCGAGCGCGGCCCAGTCGTTGAGGCCGGCGACGGCCGCCGGCAGGGCGCTGACCGTGCCCAGCGCGCAGAGGGTGGTGGCCGCCCGGCGTTGTCCCGGCATGAGGTCCAGCACCGCCGTGCTGATCCACGCGCCGACGGGGACCTGCACCATCGCCGGATGCAGCGGATGCCCCAGCCAGACACCGTGCAGCAGGTCGCGCACCCGCTGCGGGCGGAGGGTGGCCTGGACGGCCCTCTGCAGCCGGTCGCCGACCCGGTCCAGCGCGGAGGCCTGCTCGATCTTCGTCATGAGTGCTCGCACGAGTACCGACTTCCCGGTACGAGCAGGAGCAAACCGGCCTCGGGGGACGGGTACCACCATCGGGTGATCGCCGGCCCCTACCGCGTGCCCTCCGCCGCCCGCCAACCGTCGTGGTGGACCGCCTCGGCCAGCGGGCGGTCGCGTCGCCACCCGTGCCGGACCAGGTCGGGGACGGCTTCGAGATGGGTGACCGGGCCGAGGCAGAGCCAGGCGACCGGGCGTACGCCGTCGGGGATGCCGAGGAGGTCGGCCAGCCACGGTTCCCGGTAGAACGACACCCAACCGACGCCGAGCCCCTCGGCGGTGGCGGCCAGCCAGAGGTTCTGGACGGCCAGGCAGGCCGAGTAGAGCCCGGTGTCGGCGATGGCGTGCCGGCCGAGCACGGCGGGGCCGCCCCGCGCCGGGTCGTACGTGACGACCACCGACAGGGTCGACTCCAGCACTCCGTCGATCTTGATGCGGCTGAACCGCTCGGCGGCCGCACCGTCGAGGGTCGCGGCGAAGGTCGCCCGCTCGGCGTGGACGTGCTCGTGGAAACGGCGGCGCAGGTCCGGGTCGCGGACCACGACGAAGTCCCACGGCTGGGAGTGGCCGACGCTCGGGGCGGCGTGCGCGGCGGCCAGCACCCGGTGCAGGGTGTCGTCGGGCACCGGCGCTCCGGTGAACTGGCCGCGTACGTCCCGACGGCGGTGGATGGCGTCGTACAGATCCATGGCAGGCTCCCGCCGCGCTCGGCCCACGCGTCTCCCCGCTCGCGCGGGACACTCACATGATCGTTCCGCCGCCGATGCTAGCCACCACGGCGGAACGGGAGACGGGGGGACCTGGCGTGCCGGGGCCGCCGCGGGCATGCTGTCCCGATGGGCGTACGCGTCGAACGCGCCGCAGGCGTGACCACGGTGATCCTGGACCGGCCGGCGGCGCGCAACGCGGTCGACGGGCCGACCGCCCGGGCGCTCGCCGACGCGTTCCGCGCGTTCGAGGCCGACCAGGACGCGGCGGTGGCGGTGCTCTGGGGCGCCGGCGGCACGTTCTGCGCCGGTGCCGACCTGAAGGCGATCGGGACCCCGAGCGGCAACCGCGTCGAGCCGGACGGGGACGGTCCGATGGGCCCGACCCGGATGGTGCTGTCCAAGCCGGTGATCGCGGCGATCTCCGGGTACGCGGTGGCCGGCGGGCTGGAGCTGGCGCTCTGGTGCGACCTGCGGGTCGCCGAGTCCGACGCGGTGCTCGGGGTCTTCTGCCGGCGCTGGGGTGTGCCGCTGATCGACGGGGGCACCGTCCGGCTGCCCCGACTGGTCGGCGAGAGCCGCGCCATGGACCTGATCCTCACCGGCCGCGCCGTGCCGGCCGCCGAGGCGTACGACATGGGGTTGGTGAACCGACTGGTCGCGCCGGGTGAGGCGCGGGCGGCGGCCGAGCGGCTCGCGGCCGAGATCGCCGGACATCCGCAGACGTGCCTGCGCAACGACCGGTCGGCGGTCCTCGCCGGCGCCGGGTTGCCCGAGGCGGAGGCGCTCGGCACCGAACTGGCGTACGGGATGGGGTCGCTGGCCACCGACGCGGCCGCCGGGGCCGCCCGGTTCGTCGCCGGCGCCGGCCGGCACGGCGCGCCGCCCACGGTCAGCTGAGGTCGCGGATGGCGTCGCCGATGGCCCGGTGGAACGTCGGGTACGCGTAGATCATGTGCCGGAGCTGGGCCAGCGGCACGGCCGCGTGCACCGCCACCACCAGCCCGGACAGCACCTCGCCGCCGGCCGGGCCGACCGACGTGGCGCCGATGAGGACGCCCTGGTCGGCGTCCGCGACCACCTTGATGAACCCCTCGGACCGGTGGATCCAGCCCCGCGTCGACGACGACAGCTCGGTGAAGCCGATCTGCACGTTGATGCCACGCTCGCGGGCCTGGTGCTCGGTCAGCCCGACCGCGCCGACCTCGGGGTCGGTGAAGGTGACCCGGGGCAACGCCCGGTAGTCCGCGCGGGGCACGGTGCCGGCGGACCCGCTGGAGCCGCTCGCGCCGAGGGCGCTGGTCGCGCCCATCGCGCCGCCCACGACGCTGGCGGTGCCGCTCGCGTCGGGGCCGCCGTCGGCGTGCCGGACGTGGTCGAGGACGTCGGCGACGACGATCGCCGCCTGGTACATCGCGATGTGGGTGAAGGCGCCCTCGCCGGTGAGGTCGCCGACCGCCCAGATCCCGTCGGAGACGTGCAACCGGTCGTCCACCGACAGGTAGCGCTGCTTCGCGTCGACGCCCACGGTGTCCAGGCCCAGCTCCTCCAGGTGGGCGCGGCGGCCGGTGACCACCAGCAGCCGCTCGGCGGTGAAGTCGGTCCCGCCGGCCCCGTGCAGGGTGAAGTTCTGCCCGTCGTGGCTGACCCGCTCGGCCTTCACGCCGGTGTGGATCTCCACCCCGTCGGCGCGCAGCGCGGCGGCGGCCACCTCGGACGCCTCCGGCTCCTCCACTGCGAGGACACGGTCCAGCGCCTCCACCACGGTGACTCGCACCCCGAACCGGGCGAAGACCTGGGCCAGCTCCAGCCCGATCGCGCCGCCGCCCAGCACCAGCAGCGATCCGGGCAGCTCCTCGACCTCGATCGCCTGGTGGTTGGTCCAGTAGGGAGTGTCGGCCAGCCCGTCGACCGGCGGCACCGACGGCCGGGTGCCGGTGCCCAGCACGATCCCGTGCCGGGCCTGGAAGACCTGCTCGCCGACCCGGACCCGGCCGGGCCCGTCCAGCCGGCCAGCGCCCCGCACGAACCGGCCGCCGCGCCCGGTGAACCGCTCCACCGCCGCCCGGTCGTTCCAGGTGTCGGTCGCCTCCTCGCGGATCCGCTTCGCCACCGGCGCCCAGTCCGGACGGACCTGCGCCGTCCCGGCCAGGCCGTCGATCCGGCGGGCCTCGGCGATCGCGTTGGCCGCCCTGATCATCATCTTGCTCGGGATGCAGCCCCAGTACGGGCACTCGCCGCCGACCAGATCGCGCTCGATGCCGACGACGGTCAGCCCGGCCTCGGCGAGCCGCCCGGCCACCTCCTCGCCGCCGACGCCCAACCCGACAACGACCACGTCCACGATCTCCGGCTCCGCCATGCGGCCAGCATTCCCCAGCAGCGCTCCCGCGTGCCAGCGGACCACGCGACAATTCCCCGGCCGGTCAGGACGGCGACGCCTACGGTGGCCGCATGCCCGTACGCTTCGACGCCGTCCACGACTGCTTCCACGACCTTCTCGCCTCCGGACGCGAAACCGGCGCGGCCCTGGCGATCGACGTCGACGGCGAGCCCGCCGTCCGCCTCACCGGAGGTGCAGGGAAGGGCACCGATCCGTGGCGGCCGGACACCCTCGTGGCCGTCTACTCGGTCGGCAAGCCGGTGGTCGCGCTCTGCCTGCTGACCCTCGTCGACCGGGGGCGGGTCGACCTGGACGAGCAGGTCGCCGCGTACTGGCCGGGCTTCCGCACCCCCGCCACCGTCCGCCAGGTGCTCACCCACACCGCCGGGCTGCCCGCCTTCCCGGTGCCGCGACCGGCCGAGGCCGTCGCCGACTGGGACCTGCTCTGCGCCGACCTCGCCGCCGCCGACCCCGAGTGGGAGCCGGGCTCCGTCGCGGCCGAGCACGCCTGGACGTACGGGCACCTGGTGGGCGAACTGGTCCGGCGGGTCGACGGCCGGCCGGTCGGACGTTTCCTGGCGGAGGAGATCGCCGGCCCGTGGCGGCTGGACCTCGGCTACGGGCTGGGCGAGGCGGATCAGCTCCGCTGCGCCGACCTGCGGTACGGCGACCCGGAGTGGCCCCGCCTGGTGGCCGGCGCGCCCGGCTCGCTCCGGTTCCGCGCCGTGGGCAACCCGGCCGGCGGGCGGGACCTGTCGGTGCTGAACAGCCCGTTGTGGCGGGGCACCGAGGTGCCCGCGGTCAACCTGCACGCCACCGCCGACGCCCTGGCCCGCCTCTACACCGGTCTGCTCGCGGGCGGCACGCTCGACGGCGTACGCCTGTTCGGTGCCGACCTGGTGGCCGAGGCGACCCGGGTCCAGTACGACGGCGACGACCTGCTGCTGGACCGGCGTACGCGGTGGACGCTGGGCATGCAGTGGGAGCCGGACGGCAGCTGGGGCATGGGCGGCCTCGGGGGCAGCTCGGCCTGGGCGGACCCGGAACGCGGCTACACCTTCGCGTACACCACCGCCCACCTGGCAGACCACGACCGGGTGGACGATCTGGTCGAGGCGCTGCACTCGTGCCTCTGAGCTGTTAAGAGGGGGCCCTTCCTCTACCCGAGGCGTTAAGCGGGGGCCCTTCCTTACACCTCAGCGGAGCGCGACGGGGTCGCTGTCGGGGGCGGGTAGTCGAGGGTGCGGCGGAGCTGGTCGGGCAGCCGCCAGGGCTGGTGGACCGCCTTGCCCTCGACACCGGCCAGCTCGGGCACCCACCGCCGGACGTACGCGCCGTCAGGGTCGTACCGCTCGGCCTGCCGGACGGGGTTGAAGCCCCGGTACGGGCGGGTGTCGTT
The DNA here is from genome assembly GCF_044465805.1 of Micromonospora sp. NPDC049497. Taxonomy (NCBI): domain Bacteria; kingdom Bacillati; phylum Actinomycetota; class Actinomycetes; order Micromonosporales; family Micromonosporaceae; genus Micromonospora; species Micromonospora sp. NPDC049497. The sequence continues at coordinate 5,515 of NZ_JBITMC010000039.1, forward strand.
GCCGGTCCCGGCGACCCACTGCCAGTTGCCGGAGTTGTTGGCCACGTCGCCGTCGAGCAACCAGCGGAAGAAGACCGCGACACCCGGCCGCCAGTCGAGCCGGAGGCTCTTGGTGAGGTAGCCGGCGGTGATCAGCCGGGCCCGGTTGTGCATCCAGCCCTCGGCGCGCATCTGCCGCATGCCCGCGTCGACGATCGGCACCCCGGTACGTCCCTCGGTCCACGCCGCGAGAGCGTCCTCGTCGTACCGCCAGTCCTCGGTGGCCCCCCGCCGGTACGCCGTGCCGGATATCTCCGGGAACCCGGCCGTGACCTGGTAGTAGAAGTCGCGCCAGCAGACCTGCCGGACGAACGGCGAGTCGCGGTCCCCGGCGGCCTCGGCGACGGTCAGCGGGGACAGGCAGCCCCACCGCAGGTACGGGCTGAGCCGCGAGGTGCCGTCACCGGCCATGTCGTCGTGCAGGTCGTCGTACGTGGGCAGGGTCGGCAGCCACTGCGTCAGCCGACGCCGGGCCACGTCCTCGCCTCCGACGGCGGCGTCCGGTGAGTCGCCGGCCGGCGGGTCGGGCAGCCGCCCGACGGTCACCCCGTCGGGGAGCGGGACCCGACGGGGCGCGGCCAGTTCCTCGCGCCAGGAGCGCCGGGACCAGGCCCGGTGGTACGGGCTGAACACCCGGTAGTGGTCGCCGCCGCCGGGGCGCAGGTCGCCCGGCTCCACGACGGTGAGACCGGGGAACAGCCGCAGGGCCAGTCGGTGCCGTTCGCACTCGGCGCGCAGCCGGCGCTCCCGTCGGCGGGCGTACCGGCTGACATCGGCGGACAGGGCGATCCCCTCGGCGCCGACCTCGCGGGCGAGCTGCACCGTCTCGGCCACCGGGTCGCCCCGCCGGACGACCAGGTCGCCGCCCAGGCGACGCAGGGCCTCCTTCAGCGCCGCCAGGCTCTGGTGCAGGAACCGGGTGCGGTTGGGAGACAGCCCGGCCAGCGCCGGATCGAGGACGTACAGGGGTACCACCCGGTCGAAGGCGGCGCAGGTGGTCGCCAGCGCCGGGTGGTCGTGCACCCGCAGGTCGCGGGTGAGGAGCACGACGCCGGTACGCGGGCTCACGCCGCCGCCCCACGGCCGGCCCCGGTGGCTCGTACGCTCACGGGACCGGCGGTCCGGGGACCACGACCGGGGCGCCGGCGGGGGTGAGCAGGGCGCGGGCGGCCACCGCCATCCGCCGACGCTGGGGCACCAGGGCGCGATTGACGAACACGTCGTAGTCCTGGGCGGCCACCTCGTCGAGGATGCCGCCATAGAGCGCGTACGCGGTGCGCATGCAGGCCTGCGAGGCGGGCGCGAGCAGGGTGATGCCGGGGGCGGCGGCCAGGTAGTGCGCCTGCGCGCGGGTCACCTCGTACCGGATCAGCTCACGGATCGGCTCGGTGGTGCGGCCGGCGGCCCGCGCCCGCGCCAGGTCCTCGCGGGTGACACCGAAGCGGCCCATGTCCTCGTCCGGCAGGTACGTCCGGCCCCGGTCCAGGTCCTCGGCCACGTCGCGGATGAAGTTGGTGAGCTGGAAGGCGAAGCCGAGCTGACGGGCCGGCTCCCGGGCGGCGATCGGATCCGAGCTGCCCAGGATCGGCAGCATCATGGTGCCGATGACGGCGGCGGAGCCCTCCATGTAGTCGAGCAGGTGGTCGTACGTGCGGTACGAGCTGACCGTCAGGTCCATCGCCATGCTCTTCAGGAACGACGCAAAGTCGTCCCGGTCGAGATCGAAGATGGCGATGGTGTGCAGGACGGCCGGGAGCAGCGGGTCGCCGACCGGCTCCCCGTGCAGTCCGGCGATGAAGCGACCGCCCCAGTCGTCGAGCCGGGCCGCCCGCTCGGTGGGGGGCAGGTCCTCGGTCCGGTCGACGATCTCGTCCGCGTACCGCGTGAAACCGTACAGAGCGTGCACATGGCGCCGTTTCCATGCGGGGAGCAGGCGGGTGGCGAGATAGTAGGTCCGGCCATGACGCCTGTGCAGCTGGCGGCAACGCTCATAGGCAGCGGTGAGATCCGTGTCCACCGGCCCTCCTCATTTATCGACGCACCAATCGACGCAACTCGTAACCTTAGGGTACGCTCGCCCACATGGCCAACGACGCAGTTGCGGGTAATGCGCTCCGCGTGGCGCCGGCGGGGCCGGCCGATGGGGACGATCCGGTCCGCGCGGTCCTGGCCGCGTACACGAAAGACTTGATCAGAGCGGTCGACGACACGCTCGCCGGCTTCCTCGCCACCGAGGTCGCCGCCCTCACCCGGATCGACGCGGCGATGGGCGGATTCGCCGCAACGGCGAGCGACTACGTGCTGGGCGGCGGCAAGCGGGTCCGCCCGACGTTCGCCTACTGGGGCTGGCGCGGCGTGATCGGCAACGGCGACCCGCTGCCCCCGGTGCTGCCCGCCCTGTCGGCTCTCGAACTCCTGCACACGTTCGCGCTGGTGCACGACGACGTGATGGACGCGTCCGCCACCCGCCGCGGCCGGCCCACCGCCCACGTGGCGCTGGCCGCCCAGCACGCCGCCGCCGGCCACCGCGGCGATCCGGGTCGTTTCGGTGAGGCCGTCGCGGTGCTGATCGGCGACCTCTGCATGGTCTGGGCCGACCGGCTACTGTCCCAGGCCACCCTTCCGCCGGCCCGCCTGCTCGAGGTCCGCCGTTGCTACGACCAGATGCGCGTGGAGACCGTGGCCGGGCAGTACCTCGACGTGCTCGGCGAGAGCGACGCGGCGAACTGGTCGGTGGATCGCGCGCTGCGGGTCGCCCGCTACAAGACCGCGAGCTACACCGTGCAGCGCCCGCTGCTCTTCGGTGCCTGCCTGGCCGGCGCCGAGCCCCAGGGGCCGCTCACCGCCGCGTACAGCCGCTACGGGCTGGCCGTCGGCGAGGCGTTCCAGCTCCGCGACGACCTGCTCGGCGTCTACGGCGACCCGGTGACCACCGGTAAACCGGCCGGCGACGACCTGCGCATCGGCAAGCCCACCACGCTGCTCATGCTGGCCCGGCAACTGGCCACGCCCGCACAGCGACGGGGGCTCGACGGCGCGGGCGCCGAAGCGACCGACCAGGAGATCGCCCGGCTGGCCGGGGTGGTGGCCGACACCGGCGCGGTCACCCGCATGGAACGGATGATCGACGACCGGGTGGCCGAGGCGCTGGCCGCACTGGATACCGCACCGATCGACGAGACGGCGCGCACCGCGCTGACCGGCCTCGCCGCCGCCGCCACCCACCGGCGTTCATGATGGGCAATCTCGAGAAGGAGGTGGCGTCGTGCGCACCGTGAACGGACGGACCGACCGCGTGGTGGTCGTCGGCGCGGGTCTCGGCGGGCTGGCGTGCGCCCTGCACCTGGCCGGCAGCGGCCGGCAGGTGACCGTGCTGGAGCGCGAGCCGGTACCGGGTGGGCGGGCCGGCCGGCTCAGCGTCGACGGGTACGAGTTCGACACCGGGCCGGTCGTGCTGACCGTGCCGGACCTCATCGCCGAGGCACTCGGTGCGGTCGGCGAGGAGTTGGACGACTGGATGGACCTGACTCCGCTCGACCCGGCCTACCGGGCGTACTACCCGGACGGCTCGACCCTGGACGTCATCACCGACACGACCCGCATGGCCGCCGAGATCTCCCGGGTGTGCGGTCCCCGGGAGGCCGACGGCTACCTGCGCTTCGTCGACTACGCGCGGAAGCTGTGGCAGCTGGAGCGGGCGGACTTCATCGAGCGCAACCTGGACGCGCCCACCGACCTGCTCACCGGCAACCTGCTCAAGCTGGTCGCCAGCGGCGCCTTCCGGCGCATGCAGACGAAGATCAACCAGTTCTTCGAGGACCCGCGCACCCAGCGCATCTTCTCCTTCCAGGCGATGTACGCCGGCCTCGCCCCGCAGGATGCGCTGGCCATCTACACGGTCATCGCGTACCTCGACTCGGTCGCCGGTGTCTTCTTCCCGCGCGGCGGCATCCACGCCCTCTCGCGCGGGATGGCCGGCGCCGCGGAGAAGCACGGCGTGCAGATCCGGTACGACACGACGGTGACCCGGGTGGAGACCTCCGGCGGGCGCGCCACCGGCGTGGTGACCGCCGACGGCGAGCTGATCCCGGCCGACGTGGTGGTGCTCAACCCGGACCTGCCGGTCGCCTACCGCGACCTGCTGCCCCCGGCCCGCCGGCGCAAGCTCACCTACTCGCCGTCCTGCGTGGTCCTGCACGTGGGGTCGAAGCAGGGATATGACAAGATCGCCCACCACAACATCCACTTCGGGCGGGCCTGGAAGGGCACCTTCGATGAGATCATCCGGCGAGGTGAGCTGATGAGCGACCCGTCGCTGATGGTGACCAACCCGAGCCGGACCGACCCGTCGGTGGCGCCCGCCGGCCGGCACACCTACTACGTCCTCGCCCCGGTGCCCAACCTCGACCGGGCGCCCTTCGACTGGCGGGGCGACCTCACCGAGCGGTACGCCGACCAGCTCATCGGCACGCTGGAGGAGCGCGGCTACGTCGGTTTCGGCGAGGGCGTCGAGGTGCTGCGCACCGTCACCCCCGCCGAGTGGGAGGAGCAGGGAATGGCCGCCGGCACGCCCTTCGCGTCCGCGCACAGCCTCTTCCAGACCGGCCCGTTCCGCCCGTCCAACCTGCACCGCTCGCTGGACAACGTGGTCTTCGTCGGCTCGGGCACCCAGCCCGGCGTGGGCGTGCCGATGGTGCTCATCTCGGGCAAGCTCGCCGCCGGCCGCATCACCGGGGCGACCCGATGACCTACCGGGAGAAGCACCTCGTCGAGCTGGTCGACGACGCCGGGCAGGCGGTCGGCGAGACCAGCGTCTCGGCCGCGCACCAGCCTCCGGGCCAGTTGCACCGGGCCTTCTCGGTGCTGCTTGTCGATCCGGCGGGCCGGGTGCTGCTCCAGCGCCGTGCCGCCGTCAAGACCCGCTTTCCGCTGCGCTGGGGCAACTCGTGCTGCGGGCACCCCGCTCCCGGCCAGTCGCTGGCCGAGGCGGCCAACCGCCGGCTCCACGAGGAACTGGGCGCCGGCCCGGTGGAGCTGACCGAGGTCGGGGTCTACATCTACTACGCCGAGGACCCGAGCACCGGGCGGGTCGAGTTCGAGTACGACCACGTCCTGCGCGCGAACGTGCCGGCCGACCTGCCGGTGCACCCCGACCCGGACGAGGTCGCCGAGCTCCGGTGGGTCGACCCGGTCGCCCTGGAGGCCGAGCTCGACGCCGACCCCTGCTCGTACGCACCCTGGCTGGGCGGGGTGGTGAACCGGTTGCTCCGCCCCTCGGGGTCGGCCGTCGCGTCGTCCGACCTGACCCGGACCCCTCCCCGGCTCCCGGCCGACGACGCGGCGGAGCGGTCGGGTGGCCGATGAGGCGCTGAGCGCCGGAGCCGTCGCCCGGCGGCTCGGAGTCGCCGTCACCACGCTGCGCACCTGGCACCAGCGCTACGGGCTCGGACCGAGCGAGCACGTCCCGGGGCACCACCGGCGCTACACCCCGTCCGACCTCGCGCGCCTGGAGATCATGCGCCGGCTCACCGCCGAGGGGGTCACCCCCGCGGAGGCCGCCCGCTGGGCCCGCCAGGCGCCCGACGCCGTACCGCCGGAGACCGTCCGTACCCGGGCGCGCGCCGCTGGCGGCCGGGACGGTGGCGGACCGACGATCCCCGTCGGCCGGGCCGGGCCGGCGGCCCGCGGGCTGGCGCGGGCGGCCATGCGGTTGGACTCCGCCGCGATCAGCGAGACGATCATGCGCACCGTCGAGGCCGACGGCGTGGTGGCCACCTGGGACGGGCTGCTGCGCCCGGTGCTCGTCGGCATCGGCGAGCGGCACGCCGCCACCGCCGGCCTGATCGAGGTCGAGCACCTGGTGTCCCGGTGCGTCTCCGAGGCGCTCGCGGCGGTCGCCCGGAGCGCCACGGTCCCGGGCCCGGCCCGTCTCCTGCTCTCCTGCGCCGACGAGGAGCAGCACAGCCTCCCCCTTGAGGCGCTCGCCGCCGCCCTGGCCGAGGCCGGCGTCGCGTACCGGATGCTCGGCGCCCGGGTGCCGATCGCCGCGCTGATGGAGGCGGTCGACCGCACCGGCCCGGCGGCCGTCGTGGTGTGGTCGCACACCCGGGCCACCGCCGATCCCGCCCAGCTCACCGCCCTGCTGGCCGCGCCCCGACGGCCGCTGCTGGTGCTCGCCGCCGGGCCCGGATGGCGGGCCGACACGCTCCCGGCCGGGGTCGTGCGACCCGTCGACCTCGGGGAGGCGGTCTCGCTGGCCGTGGCCGTACGCGACTCGCTGGACCAGTCGGTGGCGGACCAGGGCGGCGGTCGAGGACTCCCGGGACGGGACGCCGTCCGCTAGCGTTCTGGGGTCCGCCGACCCCGACCCCCTTCGGGAGCGACATGCGCCTCCGCGCTCTCCCCGCGTACGGCCTGGCCCTGTTCCTCCTGGTCGCCGGCTGCGGCGACGCCGACAGTCCCGGCGCGGCCGGCGGCGGCCCCACGCCGGTGGCCTCCGGAGCCATGCCGGACGAGCCGCCCGCACCCACGACGCCCCCGCCCACCCGTGCCGTCCCGACCCGGCCCCCGCTCCGCCCGCTGCCGGCCAGGCTGCCGGCCGGTCTGCAGCGCACCTCCGGCGTACGCGCGGTGGCCCTGACCTTCGACGACGGTCCGGACCCGGTCTGGACGCCGAAGGTCCTCGACGAGCTGAAGGCCGCCGGGGTCACCGCCACGTTCTGTGTGGTGGGCAGCGAGGTGACACGGCACCCGGCGCTGGTCCGCCGGATCGTCCGCGAGGGCCACCAGCTCTGCAACCACAGCTGGCGCCACGACTTCGACCTCGGTCGCCGGCCGGTCGCCGAGATCCAGGCCGACCTGGTCCGCACCAACCAGGCCATCCGCGCCGCGGTCCCCCGGGCGAAGGTGCCGTTCTACCGGCAGCCGGGTGGCCGGTGGACGCCCGAGGTGGTGGCGGTCGCGAAGAAGCTCGGCATGCGGTCGCTGCACTGGACCGTCGACCCGAAGGACTGGGGGAAGCCGACGGCCACCACCATCGCCGCCCGCGTACGCGTCGCGGCCCGGCCCGGCTCCGTCGTCCTGCTGCACGACGGGGGCGGTGACCGGGCCGCCACCCTGGCCGCCTGCCCCGGCCTGATCGGCGACCTGAAGCGCCGGCACGGCGTCGCCCGGCTGGGGTAGATGCCACTTGACCTGCGATTTCGTAGATCGTTGTGGCTCGGGCCATACCGGTTTGGTCGGGCGGCCGGGCATCACGTATGCTTTCCAAGCCTCCGGCGGGGCCGGATGGGAGCAAGTCCGCTTGAAGTTGCGAATGTGCGATGATGGCGGGGCCGCCCTCATCGTCTAGCGGCCCAGGACGCCGCCCTTTCAAGGCGGTAGCACGGGTTCGAATCCCGTTGGGGGCACGATCCGGCTTCGGCCGGAGGCAATGAAGCTAGGTCCTGTGGAGCAGTTGGAGTGCTCGCCGCCCTGTCAAGGCGGAGGTCGCGGGTTCAAGTCCCGTCAGGACCGCAAGCGCTGACGCCGCGCCTACACCGCGCGGCGTTCTGCGTATCGGAGCAGGCAACCCTCCGGGCGGAGAACCGTCGCTGCGGGTAGCATGAGCCGAGCACCACGGCCAGGTAGCTCAGTTGGTACGAGCGTCCGACTGAAAATCGGAAGGTCGGCGGTTCGACCCCGCCCCTGGCCACATAGCCTTTCGCCGGGCTACAGAGGTCCCCACCAGCGGAAACGCCGGTGGGGATCTTGCTTTGTGCGCCCTTGCCGGCTGGATCGCCGGTGCCCGTGGTTGACCGCTCTTGGCCTTTGATCGCCGCCGCTAGTTGCACGTTCGCTGCACGCCGCTCTCCGGTGAACCGGTCACATCGGCCCTGGACGCAACCCGCCATCCCTCACAATGAGCCCGATCTCGCGCAGACGAGCTGACCGCCGTTGATCCACGACTCCCGTGTCAACGGGCACGGCGACCGAGGGATTATGAGATCAAGTTGCCTAACCCGACCACCTGACAGCCCGAGGTCTAGCAGCGGAGACGCCTCTCGCCATCTCGCACCCCTTTTCCGTTGTCCTCGACCTCTTGCGGACTAGATGCGGACCGCTCGGTGCAGCCTGTTGGCCAGGTGCTGCCCTTGGGGAGGTAGGGTCCGGGCGATGAGTGGGGCTGGTGAAGAAGCGAGAGGACAGCGCACCTCAGTGGCTGTTTGCCTCGCGGCAGCAGCGGCGGGCCGAGTGCGTCCGGTTGTGTCGATCTTCTTCGGACGCATGGCCGGCTTGGCGAACACGGACCAGGCGGACGTCACGCAGGGTGTTGAACTGGTGTGGCGCGAACTTGGTGGGCCACCGAAAGCGACCGCCTTGCGGCGTGTCGTGCGGTTGGACATCCCACAGTTCCGGCGCCGGGCGGCCGAATCTGGGATCCGAGGTGCTGCGGCCGTGGTGTCGGCGCTCGATGCGATCGCGGTCCTCATCGAGGAGTCTGCGGATAGCCACGAGCTGTCAACGCCGGCTCAACCTTGACCCCTCTGTTCCGGCCGAATGTTGACCCCCTCGCTGGTTGTTGATGTTCAGTCGTTGGTCTTGGTGGCTGCG
>NZ_JBITMC010000040.1:0-8686 GCF_044465805.1 Micromonospora sp. NPDC049497
CATCCGCCACACCCCCACCGCCTTCCGCTACCTCGCCAACGCCCGCCACACCGGCAAAATCGCCCTCACCCTCCCCCCGGCCCTCCCCGCCACCGAAACCAGCCCCGCCGGCGGCGGAACCGGCACCGGCACCGGCACCGGCACCACCCTCATCACCGGCGGAACCGGCACGCTCGGCCAACAGGTCGCCACCCACCTCGCCAGCCACCACGGCGTCCGCCACCTCCACCTCGTCAGCCGCCAAGGCCCCCACCACCCCGACACCGCCCACCTCATCCACCAGCTCACCGACTGCGGCGCCATCGTCACCATCACCGCCTGCGACACCACTGACCCCCATCAACTCGCCGAGGTCGTCGACCACATCGACCAGACCGGGCACCGCCTCACCGGCGTCGTCCACACCGCCGGCACCCTCCGCGACACCACCCTCACCAACCTCACCCCACGGGACCTGCACGCCACCCTCAAGCCCAAGGTCGACGCCGCCTGGCACCTCCACCACGCCACCAGGCACCACCACCTCACCCACTTCCTGCTCTTCTCGTCGAGCTCGGGGACCATCGACACCCCGGGACAGGGCAACTACGCGGCGGCGAACGCGTTCCTCGACGCGCTCGCCCAGCACCGCCGGGACCTCGGCCTGCCGGCGACGAGTACCGCGTGGGGCTACTGGGCGCAGCGGACCGGGATGACCGGCCATCTGACCGACGTGGACCGGGCGCGGATGGCCCGCGCCGGCAGCCTGGGCCTGGAAACCGGGGAAGGGCTCGCCCTCCTCGATGCCGCCCTCACCCACACCCACCCCAACCTCGTGCCGGTCAAGCTCCACCTCCCCACCCTGCGCAACCAACCGCGCGTGCCCGCCATCCTCAGCGCCCTCGTCGGCAACCCGACCCGGCGCGCGGCCGAGGAGCAGGTGGTGGGCGGCCGGCCGCTCGCCGAGCAGCTCGCCGCCCTGCCCCCGGGCGAGCGGCCCCGGCTGCTGCTGGACCTGGTTCGGGGCCACGTGGCGGTGGTGCTGGGCCAGGGCTCGCCGGGATTGGTGGCGGAGGGGTCGCCGTTCAAGGACCTCGGCTTCGACTCACTGACCTCGGTGGAGCTGCGCAACCGGCTGCGTACGGCAACCGGGCTGCCGCTACCGGCCACCCTGGTCTTCGACCACCCGACACCGGCGGCGGTGGCGGAGTACCTCGCCGGGCAGCTCGCACCGGCGGAGCCGGCGCCGCCGACGTCCGTACTCGCGGAACTGGATCGGGTGGAGGCGGCGCTGGCGGTGGCCGCGCTGAACGACGCGGAACGGCACCGGGCGGAGGACCGGCTGCGGGACCTGCTGCGCCGGTTGGACGGCCTGCGGCCGGACGACGCGCACCTCGACGACCTCGTCGACCTGGAGTCGGCGAGCGACGACGAGTTGTTCAGCGCGCTGGACAAGGAACTCGGCGGTTCCCCGTCGTGACCAGATTGATGATCGTTTCTGCCGGCTCCGACCAGGGGGACGCACGATGAACGACGAAGACAAGCTCCGCAGTTACCTGAAGCGGGCCACCGCCGACCTGCGTTCGACCCGGCAGCGGCTGCGCGAGGTGGAGGACCGGGCCCACGAGCCGGTGGCGATCGTGGGGATGGCCTGCCGCTACCCGGGCGGGATCGACACCCCGGAGCAGCTGTGGGACCTGGTGGCCGGGGGTGGCGACGCGATCGGGCCGTTCCCGACCGACCGGGGCTGGGAGCTGGAGTCCCTCTACGACCCGGACCCGGACTCGCCCGGCACCACGTACGCCCGCGACGGCGGGTTCCTCACCGACGCCCCCGGCTTCGACGCCGCCTTCTTCGGCATCAGCCCGCGCGAGGCGACGGCGATGGACCCGCAGCAGCGGCTCCTGCTGGAGACGGCCTGGGAGTGCGTCGAGCGGGCCGACGTCGACCCGGGCAGTCTGCGCGGTGAGCGCGTCGGCGTGTTCGCCGGGGTGATCTCGCAGGACTACCTGGCCCGGATGAGCGAGCCCGATCCGGACCTGGAGGGGTACCTGGTCACCGGCAACTCGGGCAGCGTGGCGTCCGGGCGGATCGCGTACGTGCTGGGGTTGGAGGGGCCGGCGATAACGGTGGACACGGCGTGTTCGTCGTCGCTGGTGGCGATGCACCTGGCCGTGCAGGCGATCCACAACGGCGAGTGCGACATGGCGCTCGCCGGTGGCGCCACGATTCTCGCCCTGCCGCGCCCGTTCATCGAGTTCAGTCGGCAGCGCGGACTGTCGCCGGACGGCCGGTGCAAGCCGTTCGCCGCCGCCGCCGACGGCACCGGCTGGGGCGAAGGCGTCGGCCTGCTCCTGCTGGAACGCCTCTCGGTCGCCCGGGAACGCGGCCACCGGGTGCTCGCTGTCATCAGGGGCTCGGCGGTGAACCAGGACGGGGCGAGCAACGGGCTGACCGCACCCCACGGCCCCTCCCAGGAACGGGTGATCCGGCAGGCCCTGGCCAACGCGAGGCTGACTCCCGCCGACGTGGACGCCGTCGAGGCCCACGGCACCGGCACCACCCTCGGCGACCCCATCGAGGCGCAGGCGCTGCTGGCCACGTACGGGCAGCACCGGCGGGACGACCAGCCGCTCTGGCTCGGGTCGGTCAAGTCGAACATCGGCCACACCCAGGCGGCGGCCGGCGTGGCCGGCGTGATCAAGATGGTCCTCGCCCTGCAGCACGACCTGCTGCCGCGTTCGCTGCACATCGACGCGCCGAGCGCGCACGTCGACTGGGACAGCGGAAACGTCCGGCTGCTGGACGAAGCCGTCGAGTGGCGGCGGAACGGCAACCCGCGCCGGGCGGGGGTGTCCTCGTTCGGCGTGAGCGGCACGAACGCCCACCTGATCATCGAGGAGGCGCCCGCCGACGCGCCGCCGCAGGTCGACGGCGCGGTGCCGCTGGCCGGGTCGCCCGGTGCCCCGGACTCGCACGCCGGGACGGTGGCGGGCGGTGCCGAAACGGCCGAGGGTGAGCCGACCGGCAGCGGGGACGCGCAGACCGGGGGCATCGCCGCGACGTCGGCGGCCACGGTGGACGGTGCGGAGCTGATGGATCTGCCTGGCGGTGGCTGGGTGTCGTGGCTGCTGTCCGCGAAGACCGAGACCACGCTGCGCGAGTACGGCCGCCGGCTCCGCGACTGGGCCACCGACACAGATGACCTGGACCTCGTCGACGTGGCCCACGCCCTCGCCGGACGCACCCTGTTCCCGCACCGGGCCGTCATCCTCGGCCGCACCCTCGACGAGATGTGCGAGGCGCTCACCGCCCTGACCGACGGCACCGAACACGACAACCTGACCGTCGGCGAAGCGAGCGACGGCGGAAAGATCGGCTTCATCTACCCCGGACAGGGCAGCCAATGGCCGGCCATGGCCCACCAGCTCTACCGCACCTCCCCCGTCTTCCGGCACAGCATCGACACCACCGACACCGCCATGCGCCAGCACGTCGACTGGTCACTGCGCGACGTCGTCCTGCAGAAACCGTCCGCGGCCAACCTCGAACGGGTCGACGTCGTCCAGCCGACCCTGTTCGCCGTCACCACCGCCCTCACCGCACTCTGGCGACACCACGGCATCACCCCGCAGGCGGTCATCGGCCACTCCCAGGGCGAGATCACCGCCGCCCACACCACCGGCGCCCTCACCCTCGACCAAGCCACCGGCCTCATCACCCACCGCGGCCGCGCCCTCACCACCATCGAAGGCACCGGCGGCATGCTCGCCGTCACCGGACCCACCCCCCACGAACTGCCCGCCCTACTGCAACGCCTGGTCCCCGAACACGCCACAAACCTGCACCTCGCCGCCCACAACGCCCCCACCACCTGCGTCCTCTCCGGCACCCCGACCGCCATCCAAGCCACCCACGCGACCCTCACCAACGCTGGACTCACCGCCAGGATCATCCCGGTCAACTACGCCAGCCACTGCCCCCACATCGACCCACTCCACACCGAACTCACCGGCGTCACCGTCGACCCCCAAGCCACCGACACCGCCTTCTACAGCAGCACCCGACAGCAGCTCATCCCCGGCACCGAACTGACCACCGACTACTGGTGGAACAACCTGCGCCAACCCGTCCACTTCCACCCCACCCTCCAACAACTGACCACCAACGGACACCACACCCTCATCGAAATCAGCCCCCACCCCCTGCTCGCCCCCACCATCGACACCGACTCCACCACGGTCTGCCACACGCTTCGCCGCGACACCGACCCCTGGCACACCCTCCTCACCAACACCGCCCACCTGCACACCCACACCACCCACCCGATCGCCTGGGCGCATCTGCTCCCCCAGGCCCGGACCCACGTCACCCCGCCCACCTACCCCTTCCACCACCAGCCCTACTGGGCCACCGTGGCACCGGCCGCCCACCCGCGCCGGCTCGGGCTCCAGGCCAACAGCCACCCCCTGCTGACCGCCACCATCACCACCGCCACCAGCGGCGAGCACCTCTTCACCGGCCACCTCTCCCGCCGGGCGCACCCCTGGCTCGCCGACCACACCATCGCCGGTACGGGTCTGCTCCCCGCCACCGCGCTGGTCGAGGTCGCCCTGCACGCCGGGGCCGTCGCCGGGTACCCGCTGCTGGAGGAGCTGACCCTCGAAGCGCCGGTGCCGCTCGCCGACGGCGGCGCCGACCTCCAGGTCACGGTCACCGGAAGCGACCAGCCGGGACGGCGTACGGTCGCTGTCCACACCCGGCCGGCCGACGACCCGGACGCGCCGTGGACCACCCACGCCACCGGCCTGCTCACCGCTGACGAGGGCGACGAGTCGACCCCGCCGCCGCTCCCGGCCTGGCCACCGGCCGGGGCGGAACCGATCGACCTGGACGGGGCGTACAGGCGGCTGGCGGAGGCGGGCTACCGGTTCGGGCCGGCATTCCAGGGGATGCGTGCGGCCTGGCGCTCCGGCGACGACCGCTACGGCGAGATCGCGCTGCCCGAGCAGGTGGACGTCGCCGGGTACGCGGTGCACCCCGCGCTGCTCGACGCGGCCCTGCACCCGGAGCTGGTGGCCGTCCTCGACAGCGACGGGGACACGGTCCGCCAGGCGTTCGCGTGGGAGCAGGTCCGGCTGCACGCCACCGGCGCGACCGCCCTGCGGGTCCGCCTGACCCGCCAGGCACCGGAGCGGCTGGCGCTGGCCGCGTACGACCCGGCCGGTGAGCTGGTGCTGAGCGCGGCCGGTGTGCTGTCCCGGGCCACCTCGGCCGCCCGGATCGCCGCCGGGGCCGCCCGACCGGACCGGCTCTTCCAGGTGGACTGGGCGCCGGTCCCGCCGGCGCCTGCCGAGGCGACCTCGTCCTGGGTGCTGATCGGCGGGGACACCGCGGGCACGGCGGCCGGGCTGCCGGACGTACCCGTGGTCGGCAAGCTCGCGGACGCGGCGCGCGAGGGCGCAGCGGCGCCCGCGGTGCTCGTGCTGCCGCTGCCCACCGGAGACGACGGGGACGTGCCGGCGGCCGTGCACCGGCGGACCGAGGCGCTGCTCCGTACGGTGCAGGACTGGCTGGCCCGGGGGGCGCTGTCGGACAGCCGCCTGGTCGTGGTCACCTCCGGCGCAGTCAGCACCGGGGCCGGGGAGCCGGTCACCGACCTGGCCGGTGCCGCCTGTTGGGGCCTGCTGCGCTCCGCCCAGACCGAACACCCCGACCGGATCGTCGTGGTCGACACCGACCAGCACCCGGAGAGCGTCCGGGCGCTCGCCGTCGCTGTCGGCACCGCCGCCGTACGCGGTGAGCCGCAGCTCGCGCTGCGTGCCGGCGGGCTCCGCGCACCCCGGCTGACCCCGGCCGCGGTCGCGCCGGCCGCAGCCGTGCCGTTCGGCCCGGAGGGCACCGTGCTGGTCACCGGCGGGACCGGAACGCTGGGCCGGCTGACCGCCCGGCACCTGGTCACCCGGCACGGCGTCCGCCACCTGCTGCTGGCCGGCCGGCGCGGCCCGGAACACCCGGACGCCGACGCCGTCGTCCGGGAACTGGGCGACCTCGGGGCCACGGTGACCGTCGTCGCCGCGGACCTCGGTGACCCGGCGGCGGTCCGCGACCTCCTGGCCGGCATCGACCCGGCGCGCCCGCTCGCCGCGGTGTTCCACGCGGCCGGGACGACCGACGGTGGGCCGGTGGACCGGCTCACCGGGCGCCAGCTGCACGACGTGCTGGGGCCGAAGGTGGACGCCGCCTGGCAGCTGCACCGGCTCACCGACGCGCACCTGGTGCTCTACTCGTCGATCGCGGGCAGCCTGAACACCAGCGGGGTGGCCAACTACGCCGCCGCGAACGCCTTCCTCGACGCCCTCGCCCAGCACCGGCGCGCGCAGGGGCTGCCGGCCACCGCCCTGGCCTGGGGCTACTGGGACGTCGAGACCGGGATGAGCGGGGCCATGTCGGACGCCGACCGGCGGCTGCTGGCCCGGGCCGGCCTCGCCGCGCTGCCCGTCGAGGAGGCGGTGCGGCTGCTGGACACCGCGCTGGCGACCGACCGGCCGGTGCTGGTGCCGGCCGGTCTCGACCGGGCGGCGGTCCGCGCCCGCGCCCGCGCCGGGGACCTGCCGGCCGTGCTGCGCTCGCTCGCCCCGGCCGGGCTCCGGCAGGCCGCGACGACCGCGCCCGCGTCGGCGTCCCCGCTCGCCGGGCAGCTCGCCGGACTCGCGGCGGACGACCAGCTGTCCGTCCTGGTCGACCTGGTCGGGACGCACGTCGGCGCGGTGCTGGGGCACGTTGACCCGGCCGGCCTGGACGTGGGGCAGGACTTCAAGAGCCTGGGCTTCGACTCGATGACGGCGGTGCAGCTGCGCAACCGGCTGCGCACCGCCACCGGCCTGCGGCTGCCGGCGACGCTGGTCTTCGACCACCCGACCGTACGGGCGGTGGCCACGCTGCTGCGGAGCATGCTGCTCGACCTGCCCACCGCCCGGGCCGAGGCCACGCCGGCGGTGACCGCCACGGCCGAACCGATCGCGATCATCGGGATGGCCTGCCGCTACCCGGGTGGGGTCACCTCCCCTGAGGAGCTGTGGCAGCTGCTCGCCGCCGGCACCGACGCGATCGGCGACTTCCCCACCGACCGGGGCTGGGACCTGGCCACCCTCTACCACCCCGACCCGGACACCCCGGGCACCACGTACGCGCGGGAGGGCGGCTTCGTGCGGGACGCCGCCGAGTTCGACCCGGCCTTCTTCGGGATCAGCCCCAAGGAGGCGACGGCGATGGATCCGCAGCAGCGGCTGCTGCTGGAGGCGGCGTGGGAGTCCATCGAGCGGGCCGGCATCGACCCCACCACGCTGCGCGGCACCCCCACCGGCGTGTTCGCCGGCCTCACCCACCAGGAGTACGTCGGACGGGGTGCGGCGGACGCCGAGGGCTACCTGCTCACCGGAAGCACCACCAGCGTCGCCTCCGGCCGGGTGGCGTACGCACTGGGCCTGGAGGGGCCGGCGGTCACCGTGGACACGGCGTGTTCGTCGTCGTTGGTGGCGCTGCACCTGGCCGCCCAGTCGCTGCGCGGCGGGGAGTGCGAGCTGGCGCTCGCGGGCGGGGTCACCGTGATGGCCAGCCCGACCGGGTTCATCGAGTTCGCCCGGCAGCGGGGGTTGGCCGCCGACGGCCGGTGCAAGCCGTTCGCGGCGGCGGCGGACGGGTTCGGCTTCGCCGAGGGCGTCGGCCTGCTGCTGCTGGAACGGCTGTCGGTGGCGCGGGAGCGCGGCCACCAGGTCCTCGCCGTGATCCGCGGTTCGGCGGTCAACCAGGACGGGGCCAGCAACGGGCTCACCGCGCCGAACGGGCCGTCCCAGGAACGGGTGATCCGCCAGGCCCTGGCCAACGCCCGGCTGGCCCCGGCCGACGTGGACGCGGTGGAGGCGCACGGCACCGGCACCACCCTGGGTGACCCGATCGAGGCGCAGGCGCTGCTGGCCACGTACGGGCAGCACCGGCGGGACGACCGGCCGCTCTGGCTCGGGTCGGTCAAGTCGAACATCGGGCACGCCCAGGCCGCCGCCGGGGCCGCCGGGATCATCAAGATGGTCCTCGCCCTCCGCCACGACCTGCTGCCGCGCTCGCTGCACCTCGACGCGCCGAGCCCGCACGTCGACTGGGACAGCGGCAACGTCCGGCTGCTGGACGAGGCCGTCGGGTGGAAGCCGAACGGGCACCCGCGCCGGGCGGGGGTGTCCTCGTTCGGGATCAGCGGCACGAACGCGCACGTGATCCTCGAGGAGGCGCCGCCCCCGGTGGAGCCGGCCGTGGCGCCGGCCGACCTGTGGGACGGGTGGGCGTCATGGGTGCTGTCGGCCCGGACCGGACGCGCGCTGCGCGATCAGGCGGCGCACCTGCTCGGCTGGTTGGCCGACCACGAGGACGTCCCGCCCTCCGCGGTCGCGGACGCGCTCGCGCGGCGGACCCGGTTCGCGCACCGGGCGGTGGTCACCGCGGCGACCCGTTCCGACTTCGCCGCCGCGTTGACCGCCCTCGCCAACGGCGAGCCGCACCCGCACCTCACCACCGCCATCGCCGGCGGCGACGGGGGGAAGGTGGCGTTCTGTTTCACCGGCCAGGGCAGCCAGTACCCCGGCATGGGCGCCGACCTCTACACCACCAACCCCGCCTACCGCGAAAGGTTCGACCAGGCCTGCGAGGCCCTCAA
>NZ_JBITMC010000041.1:0-3376 GCF_044465805.1 Micromonospora sp. NPDC049497
AAGATTGTCCGGCGGTGTCCTACTCTCCCACACCCTCCCGGGTGCAGTACCATCGGCGCTGGAGGGCTTAGCTTCCGGGTTCGGAATGTGACCGGGCGTTTCCCCTCCGCCATGACCGCCGTAACTCTATCGACATGTCAAACAACTCAACCAACATGTGTTGGGTGTTGTTCGTTTATCGAGAGTTGCACAGTGGACGCGTAGCAGCTTGGTAGTCAAGTCCTCGGCCTATTAGTACCGGTCAACTGAACCCGTTACCGGGCTTACATTTCCGGCCTATCAACCCAGTCGTCTAGCTGGGGGCCTTACCCACCCGAAGGTGGTGGGATACCTCATCTTGAAGCGAGCTTCCCGCTTAGATGCTTTCAGCGGTTATCCCTTCCGAACGTAGCTAACCAGCCGTGCCCCTGGCGGGACAACTGGCACACCAGAGGTTCGTCCGTCCCGGTCCTCTCGTACTAGGGACAGCCCTTCTCAAGTATCCTACGCGCACGGCGGATAGGGACCGAACTGTCTCACGACGTTCTAAACCCAGCTCGCGTACCGCTTTAATGGGCGAACAGCCCAACCCTTGGGACCTGCTACAGCCCCAGGATGCGACGAGCCGACATCGAGGTGCCAAACCATCCCGTCGATATGGACTCTTGGGGAAGATCAGCCTGTTATCCCCGGGGTACCTTTTATCCGTTGAGCGACACCGCTTCCACATGCCAGTGCCGGATCACTAGTCCCGACTTTCGTCCCTGCTCGACCTGTCAGTCTCACAGTCAAGCTCCCTTGTGCACTTGCACTCAACACCTGATTGCCAACCAGGCTGAGGGAACCTTTGGGCGCCTCCGTTACCCTTTAGGAGGCAACCGCCCCAGTTAAACTACCCACCAGACACTGTCCCTGAACCGGATAACGGTCCGAAGTTAGATACCCAAATCAACCAGAGTGGTATTTCAAGATTGCCTCCACCCATACTGGCGTATGGACTTCACCGGCTCCCACCTATCCTACACAAGCTAATTCGGATACCAATGTCAAGCTATAGTAAAGGTCCCGGGGTCTTTCCGTCCTGCCGCGCGTAACGAGCATCTTTACTCGTAATGCAATTTCGCCGGGCCTGTGGTTGAGACAGTGGGGAAGTCGTTACGCCATTCGTGCAGGTCGGAACTTACCCGACAAGGAATTTCGCTACCTTAGGATGGTTATAGTTACCACCGCCGTTTACTGGCGCTTAAGTTCTCCGCTTCGCCCCGAAGAGCTAACAGGTCCCCTTAACGTTCCAGCACCGGGCAGGCGTCAGTCCATATACATCGAATTACTTCTTCGCATGGACCTGTGTTTTTAGTAAACAGTCGCTTCCCCCTGCTCTCTGCGGCCATACAACGCTCCACCCGCGTGGGGCTTCACGTCTCCGGCCCCCCTTCTCCCTAAGTTACGGGGGCAATTTGCCGAGTTCCTTAACCACAGTTCGCCCGATCGCCTCGGTATTCTCTACCTGACCACCTGTGTCGGTTTGGGGTACGGGCCGCTAAGAACTCGCTAGAGGCTTTTCTCGGCAGCATAGGATCACTGACTTCACCTGAATCGGCTCGGCATCACGTCTCAGCCTTCATGCACCGCGGATTTGCCTACGGTACGGCCTACACGCTTACCCCGGCACAACCACCGGCCGGGCTCAGCTACCTTCCTGCGTCACCCCATCGCTTGACTACTACCCGCCAGGTTCCCACGCTCGCCACCATCGGTCCGAAGACCTCCGGCAGTTCGGATGGTTAGCACAACGAGGTTCGTCAGGGTCGCTCTTTCGCGGGTACGGGAATATCAACCCGTTGTCCATCGACTACGCCTCTCGGCCTCGCCTTAGGTCCCGACTCACCCAGGGCGGATTAGCCTGGCCCTGGAACCCTTGGTCATCCGGCGGAAGGGTTTCTCACCCTTCTTTCGCTACTCATGCCTGCATTCTCACTCGTGCCGCGTCCACAACTGGGTCACCCCGCTGCTTCACCCCCGGCACGACGCTCCCCTACCCATCCACACACCTGCACAGCACATCAAGGCGCTGCGTGGTTGAAATGTGAATGCCACAGCTTCGGCGGTGTGCTTGAGCCCCGCTACATTGTCGGCGCGGAACCACTTGACCAGTGAGCTATTACGCACTCTTTAAAGGGTGGCTGCTTCTAAGCCAACCTCCTGGTTGTCTATGCGACCCCACATCCTTTTCCACTTAGCACACGCTTAGGGGCCTTAGCTGGTGATCTGGGCTGTTTCCCTCTCGACTACGAAGCTTATCCCCCGCAGTCTCACTGCCGCGCTCTCACTTACCGGCATTCGGAGTTTGGCTGATTTCGGTAAGCTTGTGGGCCCCCTAGACCATCCAGTGCTCTACCTCCGGCAAGAAACACGCGACGCTGCACCTAAATGCATTTCGGGGAGAACCAGCTATCACGGAGTTTGATTGGCCTTTCACCCCTAACCACAGGTCATCCCCCAACTTTTCAACGTTGGTGGGTTCGGCCCTCCACGCGGTCTTACCCGCGCTTCAGCCTGCCCATGGCTAGATCACTCCGCTTCGGGTCTAGGACACGCGACTGAATCGCCCTATTCAGACTCGCTTTCGCTACGGCTCCCCCACACGGGTTAACCTCGCCACGTGCCACTAACTCGCAGGCTCATTCTTCAAAAGGCACGCCGTCACCCCGCAAGGCTCCGACGGATTGTAGGCGAACGGTTTCAGGTACTATTTCACTCCCCTCCCGGGGTACTTTTCACCATTCCCTCACGGTACTCGTCCGCTATCGGTCACCAGGAAGTATTTAGGCTTACCAGGTGGTCCTGGCAGATTCACGGCAGATTTCAGGGGTCCGCCGCTACTCGGGAACACCCACAGAAGACCAGCTACTTTCACCTACCGGACTATCACCGTCTACGGTCAGCCATTCCAGACTGTTCGACTAGCAACTAGCTTTGTAACTTCTCGAGTGCGTGTCAGCACACTCAGCAGGGTCCCACAACCCCGACCACGCAACCCCTGACAGGTATCACACGCAACCGGTTTAGCCTCAATCCGCTTTCGCTCGCCACTACTCACGGAATCACTATTTGTTTTCTCTTCCTACGGGTACTGAGATGTTTCACTTCCCCGCGTTCCCTCCATACACCCTATGTGTTCAGGTGCAGGTGACACCACATGACTGGTGCCGGGTTCCCCCATTCGGACACCCTGGGATCACAGCTTGGTTGACAGCTCCCCCAGGCCTATCGCGGCCTCCCACGTCCTTCATCGGCTCCTGGTGCCAAGGCATCCACCGTTCGCCCTTGACAACTTGACCACAAAGATGCTCGCGTCCACTGTGCAATTCTCAACAAACGACCAACCCACAACCAT
>NZ_JBITMC010000042.1:0-4387 GCF_044465805.1 Micromonospora sp. NPDC049497
GCGGTGTCGGTGGTGTCGATGCTGTGCCGGAAGACGGGGGAGGTGCGGTAGAGCTGGTGGGCCATGGCCGGCCATTGGCTGCCCTGTCCGGGGTATATGAAGCCGATCTTTCCGCCGTCACTCGCCTCGCCGACGATCAGGTTGTCGTGTTCGGTCCCGTCGATCAGGGCGGTGAGGGCGTCGGTGAAGTCGTCGAGGGTGCGGCCGAGGACCACCGCCCGGTGCGTGAACGTCGACCGGCCCGTAAGAGCGTGCGCCACGCCGATCACGTCCAGGCCGTCGGCGCCGGCGGCCCAGTCGCGCAGCCGGCGGCCGTACTCGCGCAGCGTGGTCTCGGTCTTCGCGGACAGCAGCCACGGCACCCAGCCGCCACCGGGCAGATCCGTCAACCCGGCCGACGCATCCACAACGGGAACGGCGTCCGGCTCCGCCGAGGCCGGTAACTCCTCGATGATCAGGTGGGCGTTGGTGCCGCTCATCCCGAACGCCGACACCGCCGCCCGGCGCGGGTGCCCGTTCGGCTTCCAGTCGACCACCCGGTCGAGCAGCCGGACGTTGCCGCTGTCCCAGTCGACGTGCGGGCTCGGCGCGTCGATGTGCAGCGAGCGGGGCAGCATGCCCTGCTGCAGGGCGAGGACCATCTTGATCACGCCGGCCACGCCGGCCGCGGCCTGGGTGTGGCCGATGTTCGACTTGACCGACCCGAGCCACAGGGGCTGGTCGTCCCGCCGGTGCTGTCCGTAGGTGGCCAGGAGCGCCTGGGCCTCGATCGGGTCGCCGAGGGTGGTGCCGGTGCCGTGGGCCTCTACTACGTCGACGTCGGCCGGGGTCAGCCGGGCGTTGGCCAGGGCCTGGCGGATCACGCGTTCCTGCGCCGGCCCGTTCGGGGCGGTGAGCCCGTTGCTCGCGCCGTCCTGGTTCACCGCCGAGCCCCTGATGACAGCGAGCACCCGGTGGCCGCGTTCCTGGGCCACCGACAGCCGTTCCAGCAGCACCAGGCCGACGCCCTCGGCGAAGCCGAACCCGTCGGCCGCCTCGGCGAACGGCTTGCACCGGCCGTCCGGGGAGAGGCCCCGCTGCCGGCTGAACTCCACGAAGCCGCCCGGCGTGGCCAGCACCGTCACCCCACCCGCGAGCGCCAGGTCGCACTCGCCGTTGCGGATCGCCTGCGCGGCCAGGTGCATCGCCACCAGCGACGACGAGCACGCGGTGTCCACGGTCATCGCCGGGCCCTCCAACCCGAGCGTGTACGCGATCCGCCCCGACGCCAGCGCGGTGGTCGCCCCGGTCATCAGGTAGCCCTCGTAGTCCTCCGGCACCTCGTCGAACCGGGGCCCGTAGTCGTTGTCGATGACGCCGGTGAACACGCCAGTCGCGGTGCCGCGCAGGCGAGCCGGGTCGATGCCGGCCCGCTCCACCGCCTCCCACGCGGTCTCCAGCAGCAGCCGCTGCTGCGGGTCCATGGCCGCCGCCTCCCGGGCGTTGATGCCGAAGAAGGCCGCGTCGAAGCCGGCGGCGTTGTCCAGGAAGCCGCCGTGCCGGGTGTACGTGGTTCCCGGCGTGCCGGGGTCCGGGTCGTAGATCGCCTCGACGTCCCAGCCCCGCCCGTCCGGAAACTCGCTGATCGCGTCGCCCTCGGAGATCACCAGCTGCCACAGCTTCTCCGGTGAGCCGACCCCGCCCGGGTAGCGGCAGGCCATGCCGACGATCGCCACCGGCTCGTCGACTGCGGCCGCCCGGACCGGCGTCGCGGCGCGGGCCGCCGGCACCCCGGACACCAACTCGCGCAGGTGGTCGACGACGGCCGTCGGGGTGGGATGGTCGAACACCAGCGTCGCCGGCAGCGTCAGGCCGGTGGCCGCGCCCAGCCGGTTGCGCAGCTCCACGGCCGCGAGGGAGGTGAACCCGAGGTCCTTGAACGCCTGCCCCGGATCGACCGTCTCCGCCGACTCCAGCCCGACCACCGTCGCCACGGCCCCCAGCACCAGGTCGTGCAGGGCCTGCCGCTGTTCCGCTGCCGGCCGGGCGGCCAGCCGCTCGGCATACGTCAGCGGGCCGGCGTCGGCCGCGGCGTGGCGCAGTCCGCCGCCGATCAGCCCGCGCAGCAGCGCGGGCACCGGCCCGGCCGGCGCGGTGACCCGGCCGGCGAGCAGGACCGCCGCGCCGGTGGCCAGCGCCCGGTCCAGCGAGCCCGACGCGGGCGCCGGAACGACGCCGTCCGGCCGGGGCGCGTCCCCCGCCCCACCGGCCACGCTGACCGCGGCCAGCCCGTACGCCCGCCGGTGTCGGGCCAGCGCGTCGAGGAACGCCGCGTCGGCGCCCCGGGTGCGCTCCCCGGCAGTGCCGAGCGTGCCGGCCACGTCCGAGAGCAGGACGAACGCCGCCGGGTCGAGCCGGCGGGTCGCCTCGTGCAGCGCCCACCCGGTCGCCGGGTCGCCCCCGGCGTGCAGCACAGCGGTGAGCGGGCGGGCCGGGTCGACCGTGGCGAGCAGGTCGGCCAGGGCGCCCGGGTCGGTGGTGTCGCAATCCCTGACGGTGACCTCGGCGCCGAGCCGGGTCAGCTCGCCGACCGCCGGGGCAGCGTCCACGGTGCCGGCCAGCAGCAGGTGCCGTACCCCGTGCCGGGTGACCAGGTCCCGCGCCGCCGCGACGGCCGCCGCGCCGCCGGTCACCAGGACCGTCCCGGTCGCGGCGAAGCCGACGGGATCCACGGTGTCGACGGCGGCGCGGACCAGTCGGGGCACGAGCATCGTGCCGGTGCGCAGGGCGAGCCGGGGTTCGCCGGCCGCCATGGCGGCGGCCACCGCCCGGTCCAGGAGCGCCTCGCTCTCCGGATGCCCGTCGGTGTCGACCAGGACGATCCGGCCGGGCTCGGCCGCCTGCACCGCGCCCGTGGCCCCCCACACGGCCGCCGCGGGCAGGTCGCGCGGGTCCTCGCCGGGCAGGGCCGCCACGGCGTGCCGGGTCAACACGACCACGGGCGGCCCGGCCGGATCACCGACCGCCGCCCCGAGCAGCGCCACCGCCCGGCCGGCAGCCTCCACCGGGTCGGCCAGCTCCGCCTCCGGCGTCCGGTACGACCAGACGCTGGCGGCATCGGGCCCCTCGGACGCCCCGGGCACCGGCCGCTGCTCCCAGGAGAGGGTGTACAGCTCCGGCGCCGGCCCGGTGGTGGCCAACCGCTTGACCGGCAGCAACCCGGTGGCGAGCGCGGCGGTGAGCACCGGCTGACCGGCCGGGTCGTAGCCGGCGAGGGTGAACCGGCCGTCCCCGGCCGGTCGTAGCAGCACCCGGAGCACGGTGGCGCCAGCGGCGAGCAGCCGCACGTCGGACCAGCCGGTGACCGTTGGCGTCCCCGCGGGTCGCCCGTCCGACAGGTCGGCCAGCAGCGGGTGCAGGACCGCCTCCAGCAACGCCGGGTGCAGCGCGTGCCGCGCAGCATCCGCCCGCTCTGTCTCGTGGAGGGCGACTTCGACGAGGAGCGCGTCGTCCTGCCGCCAGGCCTCGCGCAGGCAGCGCACCGCAGGCCCGTGCCGGTAGCCCGCCGCGCCCAGCCGGGCGTACACCTCAGCGACGTCGACCAGTTCGGCGCCGGCCGGCGGCCAGACCGGTGCGGCCGGCGGCGCGGCCGGCGCGGTCGTGCCGAGGACCCCGCCGCCGTGCCGGGTCCAGGCCGCGTCCGGCTCGCTCTCCGCGTCCCGCGCGTGGATGGTCACGGTACGCCGGCCCGCGTCGTCGGCCTCCGCGACAGTGACCTGCACCTGCGCGGCCCGGCCGTCCGGTACGGGCAGCGGCGCGGGCACGGTCAGCTCCGCCAGGTACGGGTGCCCGGTGCTGGCGCCGGCGTGCAGCGCCAGGTCCAGGAAGCCGCTCGCCGGCAGCAGCCGGGTGGCGAGCACGCGGTGGTCGTCGAGCCAGGAGGTGCCGGCGGCCAGCCGTCCGGTGAGGACGGTGCCGCCCTCGGTGGCCAGGTCGAGCCGGGTGGTCAGCACGGCGTGCCCGGTGGGGTGCAGCCCGAGGTCGGCCGGGGTGGTCCGGTGGGTGCCGGACAGCCAGTGCCGGGTGTGTTGGAACGGGTAGGTGGGCAGGTCCAGGTGCGGGTGGTCACCGGTGGGGCGGGCGTCGAGCATGGCGGCGGCCGCGAGGAGGGTGTGCTGGTGGGGCCGCTTCGGGTGTAGGGCGGGGACGGCGACGACGTCGTTCAGTGTCTGCTGGTGCAGGGCGGTGAGGGTGGTGTCGGGTCCGAGTTCGAGGAAGGTGCGGACGCCGTGGTGGTCGTGGAGGGTGGTGATGCCGTGGGCGTAGTGGACGGGGGCGAGGATGTGGCGGGTCCAGTAGTGGGGGTCGGTGAGTTGTTCGGTGGTGGCGAGTTGTCCGGTGGTGTTGC
>NZ_JBITMC010000043.1:0-2311 GCF_044465805.1 Micromonospora sp. NPDC049497
CGCCGGGTGTACGCCGTACCCGTCGACGTCGCCCCGGACCGGCTCCGGCAGCGCCACCTCCGCGTAGAGGTCGTCACCCGCACGCCACGCCCGGCGCAGGCCCTGGAGAGCCGGCCCGTACCGGTAACCCAGTCCGGCCAGCTCGTCGTACAGGCCGACCGTCTCCAGCGGAGTGGCCCCGGCCGGCGGCCACGCGGCCGGCCATCCCGCGGCGTCGGGCCCGCCGGCGGTGGTCAACCGACCCGCGGCGTTCCTCGTCCAGGACGCGTCGGTCTCCGCGGCGACCCGGGAGTGCACCTCCACCATCCGGTGTCCGTCCGCCGGCTCGGCGAGGACGACCTGCACCTCCACCGCGCCGTCCGCCGGCAGCACCAGCGGGCTGTGCAGGGCCAGTTCGTCGAGGTACGGATGCCCGCCGGCCGCACCGGCGTGCAGCACCATGTCGACGAGGGCGGTGGCGGGCAGCAGGCACCGGTCGGCGATGGTGTGGTCCACCAGCCACGGATGGGCGGCGCGCGACAACCGTCCGGTGAGGACCGTCCGGGCGTCGGTGGCCAGGTCGAGCCGCCCGCCGAGCAGCGGATGGATGCTCGGCTGCAGCCCCAGGTCGGTCGGTCGGGCGGCGGCCCTGTTCACCAGCCAGTGTCGGGTGTGTTGGAACGGGTAGGTGGGCAGGTCCAGGTGGGCGCGGGCGTCGGTGGGCCGGGCGCCGACGGTGGCGGCGGCGGCGAGCAGGGTGTGCTGGTGGGGACGCTTTCGGTGCAGGGTGGGGACGGCGACGACGTCGTCCAGTGTCTGCTGGTGCAGGGCGGTGAGGGTGGCGTCCGGTCCCAGCTCCACGAAGGCTCGCACCCCGTGGTGGTCGTGGAGGGTGGTGATGCCGTGGGCGTAGTGGACGGGTTCGAGGATGTGGTGGGTCCAGTAGGTGGGGTCGGTGAGTTGTTCGGTGGTGGCGAGGTGTCCGGTGACGTTGCTGATGACGGGGGTGGTGGGTGGGTGGTAGGTGAGGGTTGCGGCGACGGCGTGGAACTGGTCGGTGATGGTGGTCATGTGGGGTGAGTGGAAGGCGTGGCTGACCTGTAGTGCGGTGGCTTTGCGGCCGTTGTCCCGCCATTGGGTGGCCAGCCGCTGGCAGGTGTCCCGGTCGCCGCTGATGACGACGGTCTGCGGGGTGTTGACGGCGGCGATCGCGACGCCCGGTTGCCCGGCGATCAGCGCCTCGGCTTCGTCGTGGGTGGCGTGGAGGGCGATCATCGCGCCGGGGGTGGTGACGCTGTTCATCAGCCGGGCGCGGGTGGTGACGAGGTGGGCGGCGTCGGGCAGGGTGAGGACGCCGGCGAGGTGGGCGGCGGTGATTTCGCCGAGGGAGTGTCCGGTGAGGTAGTCGGCGGTGAGGCCGAGTTGGGTGGTGGCGACGTGGTGTAGGGCCAGGTGGAGGGCGAACAGGGCGGGTTGGGTGTAGGCGGTGGTGTCGAGCAGGGCGGCGAGGTCGCTGCCGGGTTCGGCGAACACGACGTCTTGGAGCCGGTGGTCGAGGTGCGGGTTGAGGGCCTCGCAGGCCTGGTCGAACCTTTCGCGGTAGGCGGGGTTGGTGGTGTAGAGGTCGGCGCCCATGCCGGGGTACTGGCTGCCCTGGCCCGTGAAACAGAACGCCACCTTGCCGGCCTGGTCCACCACACCCGTGGCCAGGTGGGGATGCGGCCGGCCCTCGGCGAGGGCGGTCAACGCGGCGGCGAAGTCGGAACGGGTCGCCGCGGTCACCACCGCCCGGTGCGCGAACCGGGTCCGCCGGGCCAGCGCTTCGGCGATCGTGGCCGGCGCGACGTCCGGGTGCCCGGCCAGCCAGGCCGCCAGGCGGGCGGCGTGGTCGCGGAGCGCGCTCTCGGTCCGGGCCGACAGCAGCCACGACGCCCACCCGGCCCACGGGTCGGCGGTGCCGTCCGCGCCGTCCGCCGTCTCCGCCGCGGGTGCCTGCTCGAGGATGACGTGCGCGTTGGTGCCGCTGATGCCGAACGAGGAGACCCCGGCGCGGCGCGGCTGCCCGTCCGGCGCCCAGCCCACCGCCCGGTCGAGCAGCCGGACCTTGCCGCTGTCCCAGTTCACGTGCGGGGTGGGGGCGTCGATGTGCAGCGAGCGGGGCAGCGTCCCGTGCCGCATCGCCAGGACCATCTTGATCACGCCGGCGACGCCGGCCGCCGCCTGGGTGTGGCCGATGTTCGACTTGATGGAGCCGAGCCAGAGCGGCTGGTCGTCCCGCCGGTGCTGCCCGTACGTGGCCAGCAGCGCCTGCGCCTCGATCGGGTCACCCAGG
>NZ_JBITMC010000044.1:0-2063 GCF_044465805.1 Micromonospora sp. NPDC049497
GCGGGGTCGTTGACGGTGGCGTCGTGTACGACGATGTCCCCGGCGGGGGTGGAGGTGGTGTCCTGGACTTCCAGGCCGAAGCCGCCGGGTGGGTGGACGACGCAGAACTGGCCGTCGGAGCCGAACGTGATCGGTTGGCCGTGTTCCAGGCGGATGAGGTGGTCGTCGCGGGTGCCGGGGTCTTTGAGTTGGTCGAAGGCGCCGTCGTTGAAGATGTTGCAGTTCTGGTAGATCTCCACGAACGCCGACCCGTGGTGCTCGGCTGCTGCTCGTAGCACCGATTGGAGGTGTTTGCGGTCGGAGTCGATGGTGCGGGCGACGAAGGTGGCTTCCGCGCCGAGGGCCAGTGACAGCGGGTTGAACGGGGCGTCGGCGGAGCCGACGGGGGTCGACTTGGTGATCTTGCCGACTTCGGAGGTGGGTGAGTACTGGCCCTTGGTCAGGCCGTAGATCCGGTTGTTGAACAGCAGGATTTTGAGGTTGACGTTGCGGCGCAGGGCGTGGATGAGGTGGTTGCCGCCGATGGACAGGGCGTCGCCGTCGCCGGTGACGACCCAGACGGACAGGTCCGGGCGGGTGGCTGACAGGCCGGTGGCGATGGCGGGGGCGCGGCCGTGGATGGAGTGCATCCCGTAGGTGTTCATGTAGTACGGGAAGCGGGAGGAGCAGCCGATCCCGGAGATGAACACGGTGCGTTCGCGGGGGATGTTCAGCTCCGGCATGAACTGCTGCACGGCGGCGAGGATGGCGTAGTCACCGCAGCCGGGGCACCACCGGACTTCCTGGTCGGACTTGAAGTCCTTGGCGGTGAGCTTCAGGGCGACGGGTTCAGACATTCTTCAGGACCTCTTCCAGCATCGTCTCCAGCTCGGCGGCGGTGAACGGCAGGCCGCGGACCTGGTTGTAGCCGATCGCGTCGACCAGGTAGCGGCCTCGGATGACCTGGGCGAGCTGGCCGAGGTTCATCTCGCAGATGACCACCCGGTCGTAGGCGGCCAGGACCTGCCCGAGGTTCGCCGGCATCGGGGCGAGGTGCCGCAGGTGGGCCTGGGCGATGGACAGCCCCCGCTGGCGCAGGCCCCGGCACGCCGCGCCGATCGGCCCGTAGGTGGACCCCCAACCCAGCACGAGGACCCGGGCGTCGCCGTCGGGGTCCTCGACCTCCACCTCCGGGACCGGGATCGACTCGATGCGGGCCGCCCGGGTGCGGACCATGAAGTCGTGGTTGCCCGGGTCGTAGGAGATGTCGCCGGTCTTGTCGGCCTTCTCCAGCCCACCGATGCGGTGCTCCAGACCGGGGGTGCCGGGGATGGCCCACGGCCGGGCCAACGTTTCCGGGTCCCGCAGGTACGGCAGGAAGGTGGTGCCGTCCTCGCCGTTGGGCGCCGAGGCGAACTCCACCCGCAGGTCGGGCAGGGACTCGACATCCGGTAGCAGCCACGGCTCGGAGCCGTTGGCGACGTAGTTGTCCGACAGCAGGATCACCGGGGTGCGGTAGGTCACCGCGATCCGCGCCGCCTCCAACGCCGCGTCGAAGCAGTCCGCCGGTGACTTCGGCGCGATCACCGCCACCGGCGCCTCACCGTGCCGACCGAACAGGGCCATGTTCAGATCAGCCTGCTCGGTCTTGGTCGGCATACCCGTCGACGGACCGGCCCGCTGCACATCCACGATGACCAGCGGCAGCTCCAACGCCACCGCCAGGGAGATCGTCTCGCTCTTCAACGCCACACCCGGACCACTGGTCGTGGTCACACCCAACGCCCCACCGTAGGAGGCACCCAAAGCCGCCCCGACCGCGGCGATCTCGTCCTCGGCCTGCATGGTCAGCACACCCAACCGCTTGTGCTTGGACAACTCGTGCAGAATGTCCGACGCCGGCGTGATCGGGTACGCCCCCAAAAAGACCGGCAACCCGGACCGGACACCGGCGGCCACCAAACCCAGCGACAGGGCCGCGTTACCGGTGATGTTGCGGTACGTGCCCGCCGGCATCTTCGCCGGCTTCACCTCGTACCGGACCGCGAAATCCTCGGTGGTCTCCCCGAAGTTCCAACCGGCCC
>NZ_JBITMC010000045.1:0-1930 GCF_044465805.1 Micromonospora sp. NPDC049497
CTGCCCGTACGTGGCCAGCAGCGCCTGCGCCTCGATCGGGTCACCCAGGGTGGTGCCGGTGCCGTGCGCCTCCACCGCGTCCACGTCGGCCGGGGTCAACCGGGCGTTGGCCAGGGCCTGCCGGATGACGCGTTCCTGCGACGGCCCGTGGGGTGCGGTGAGCCCGTTGCTGGCTCCGTCCTGGTTGACCGCCGAGCCGCGGACCACGGCGAGGACCTGGTGGCCGCGTTCCCGGGCCACGGAGAGGCGTTCGAGCAGGAGCAGGCCGACGCCCTCGCCCCAGCCGGTGCCGTCTGCGGCGGCCGCGAACGGCTTGCACCGGCCGTCGGGGGCCAGGCCCCGCTGCCGGCTGAATTCGATGAGCATGCCGGGGGTGGCCATCACCGTGACGCCGCCGGCGAGCGCCAGGTCGCACTCGCCGTTGCGGATGGCCTGGGCGGCCAGGTGCATCGCGACCAGGGACGAGGAGCAGGCGGTGTCCACGGTGACCGCCGGGCCCTCCAACCCCAGCGTGTACGCGATCCGCCCGGACGCCACGCTCGTCGTGTTGCCGGTCAGCAGAAAGCCCTCGTACGCCTCCGGCGCCTCGTGCATCCGGGGCCCGTACTCGTCGAACGCCAGGCCAGTGAAGACGCCGGTGGCGGTGCCCCGCAGCGTGGTGGGGTCGATGCCGGCCCGCTCGATGCTCTCCCAGGCGGTCTCCAGCAGCAGCCGCTGCTGCGGGTCCATCGCCGTCGCCTCACGCGGACTGATGCCGAAGAAGGCGGCGTCGAAGTCGGTGGCCCCGGCGATGAACCCGGCCTCCCGCGCGTACGTGGTGCCGGCGTGCTCCGGCCGCGGGTCGTAGAGCCGCTCCACCCGCCAACCACGGTCGGTCGGGAACTCCCCGATCGCGTCGGTGCCGGAGGCCAGCAACTCCCACAGCTCCTCCGGGTTGCCGACCCCACCCGGATAGCGGCACGCCATCCCCACGATCGCGATCGGCTCGTCGGCGGCTGGCGCCCGCACCACGCGCGTCGCCGCCGCGGACTGCTCAGCCCGGCCCGGCAGCCGGCCGGCGAGATAGCCGACCACGGCCGCCGGGGTGGGATGGTCGAAGACCAACGTCGCCGGCAACTGCAGGCCGGTGACCATGCTCAGCCGGTTGCGCAGCTCCACCGAGGTCAGCGAGTCGAACCCGAGGTCGCGGAAGGCCCGCCCGAGCTGGATGGACTCCGCCGTCGCGTGACCGAGGACGACCGCCACGGTGGTCCGCAGCAGATCCTCCAACGCGGCCCGCCGCTCGTCCTGCCCGAGACCGGCGAGGCGGTCCACCAGGGACGCCCCGGTGTCGCCCCCGTCCGTGACCGCCCGCCGGGTGGGCGCGCCGGCGAGGGTGGTGAGGATGGCGGGGACCCGGGGTTGGTTGCGGAGGGTGGGGAGGTGGAGCTTGACCGGGGCGATGGTGGGGTGGGTGTGGATGAGGGCCGCGTCGAGGAGCGCCAGACCCTCTTCCGTGTCGAGTCCGAGGCTGCCGGTCCGGGCCATCCGCGCCCGGTCCACGTCCGTCAGCTGCGCGGTCATCGCGCTCGTGTCGTTCCAGTAACCCCAGGCGAGCGCGGTAGCGGGCAGCCCTTCGGCGCGCCGGTACTCCGCCAGCGCGTCCAGGAAGGTGTTCGCCGCCGCGTACCCCGCCTGTCCGCCCGTGCCCAGGGTGCCGGCGAACGCCGAGAAGAGCAGGAAGTGGGTGAGGGGGTGGTTCCTGGTCGCTTGGTGGAGGTGCCAGGCGGTGTCGACTTTGGGTTTGAGGGTGGTGTGGAGGTTTGCGGGGGTGAGGTTGGTGAGGGTGGTGTCGTGGAGGGTGCCGGCGGTGTGGACGACGCCGGTGAGGCGGTGCCCGGTCTGGTCGATGTGGTCGACGACCTCGGCGAGTTGATGGGGGTCAGTGGTG
>NZ_JBITMC010000046.1:0-1189 GCF_044465805.1 Micromonospora sp. NPDC049497
GCCGGGCGTGGCGTGCGGGTGACGACCTCTACGCGGAGGTGGCGCTGCCGGAGCCGGTCCGGGGCGACGTCGACGGGTACGGCGTACACCCGGCGTTGCTGGACGCGGCGTTGCACGTCCTGGGGATGACCGACGATGTGCGGGACGGCGTGTGGCTGCCGTTCGTGTGGTCCGGGGTGCGGTTGCACGCCACCGGGGCGACCTCGTTGCGGGTCCGCCTGTCCCGCGCCGCGCCCGACCGCGCCGAACTGGTCGTGCACGACCCCGCCGGGCAGCCGGTGCTGACAGCCCGGTCGCTGGTACTGCGGGAGATACCGCGCCAGGTCACCGGGCCGGCCGCGCCGCGGGTGGACCCGCAGTGGCTGCTTCACGTCGACTGGCCGGTCCTGGCCGACGGGCGGGCGGCGGTTGACGCGGACGACCGGGAGACGATCCGTTTCGCCGCGCTCGGCGTCGACGGGGCTGCCGCCGACCTGCTGCGCCGGACGGTCCCGTCCGCGCCGGTGGCCGACGCGCCGGAGACGGTACACGCCGTCGGCGCGGATGCCGTGGTGGTGCCGTGCTGGACCACCGGCGGCGCGGACGGCCACCGGGCGGACGACGACGTGCCGGAAGCGACGCACCGGTTGACCGAGTCGCTGCTGCGGCTGCTGCAGGGGTGGCTGGCCGAGGAGTCGCTGCCTGACACCCGGCTGGTGGTGCTGACCCGGGGTGCGGTGAGCACGGGGGTGGACGATCGGGTCACCGACCTGGCCGGGGCCGCCTGCTGGGGGCTGGTGCGCTCCAGCCAGACCGAGCACCCGGACCGGATCACCATCGTCGACCTGGACCCCGCCGCCACGGACGACGCGACCGAGCTGCTGGCCCGTGCGGTGGCGGGTGGTGAGCCGCAGCTGGCGATCCGGGACGGCGCGCTCCATGTGCCCCGCCTGGCCCCCGCCCACCGGTCAGCGAATCTACCGCTGCCGGAGAGTGACACCTGGCGGTTGGAGACCACATCAGGCGGCAGCCTGGACAACCTGCTACTGACCCACTGCCCCGACTACGCCGCACCCCTGCAACCCCACCAGGTCCGCGTCCAACTCCACGCCGGCGGCGTCAACTTCCGCGACGTCGTGGTCGCCCTCGGCATCGTCAACGACCCCCGCCCCATCGGCGGCGAAGGCGCCGGCACCATCACCGACATCGG
>NZ_JBITMC010000047.1:0-1183 GCF_044465805.1 Micromonospora sp. NPDC049497
GCCGGGCGTGGCGTGCGGGTGACGACCTCTACGCGGAGGTGGCGCTGCCGGAGCCGGTCCGGGGCGACGTCGACGGGTACGGCGTACACCCGGCGCTGCTCGACGCCACGCTGCACGTGCTGGCCCTGGCCGCCGACGGTGACGTGACCCGGCTGCAACTGCCGTTCGTCTGGTCCGGCGTACGGCTGCACGCCACCCGGGCCACCAGCGTCCGGGTGCACCTGGTACGCCGGGGCGGGGACCAGGCCACCCTGGTGGTCTACGACCCGGCCGGTCAGCCGGTGCTGGACGCCCGGTCGCTGGTGCTGCGCGAGGTGCCGGTGGAGGGCGCGGAGCGTGGCGGCGTACGGGTGGATCCGCAGTGGCTGCTGCACGTGGACTGGCTGCCGGTCGACGCGGCGGAGCACCTTGGTGTCGGCCCGGTGGCGGTGCTGGACGACGACCCCGACACGGTCGACCGGTGGTCGGCGGCGTTCGGGGCGGTGTCGGCGTACCCGACGGTGGCCGCGCTCGGCGAGGCCGTCGCGGCTGGCGGCCCGGCGGTACGGACGGTCGCGCTGCCCTGGTACGGCGCCGGGCCGGTAATCGACGGCGCGGACGGCAACGTGCTGGCGGCCACGCACGGTTCGACGGAGTCGCTGCTGCGGGTGCTGCAGGAGTGGCTGGCGGAGGAAGCACTGGCGGACACCCGGTTGGTGGTGCTGACCCGGGGTGCGGTGAGCACAGGTGTCGACGACCGGATCAGTGATCTGGCGGCCGCCACGTGCTGGGGCATGCTCCGCACCGCCCTCGCCGAGCACCCGGACCGGATCACCGTGGTGGACCTGGACGGGAACCCGGAGAGCGTCGCCGCCCTCGGCCGGGCGGTGGGGTCCGGTGAGCCGCAAATGGCCATCCGCGACGGGTCGCTGTACGTGCCGCGTCTTCAGCCGGCCCAGCAGAGCGCGGGTTTGCCGTTGCCGGAGAGTGACACGTGGCGGTTGGAGACCACATCGGGCGGCAGCCTGGACAACCTGCTACTGACCCACTGCCCCGACTACGCCGCACCCCTGCAACCCCACCAGGTCCGCGTCCAACTCCACGCCGGTGGCGTCAACTTCCGCGACGTCGTGGTCGCCCTCGGCATCGTCAACGACCCCCGCCCCATCGGCGGCGAAGGCGCCGGCACCATCACCGACATCGG
>NZ_JBITMC010000048.1:0-1045 GCF_044465805.1 Micromonospora sp. NPDC049497
AGTGAGTGTTTGAGAATTCGGCTCAGGTGTTGGTTGCCTGGGCCGGATTCGTGTGTCGGGCTAGGCGGGTGGCCATGACGTGGATCATGGCCCAGGTGACGAAGGCGGCGTGGGTGGCGGGTAGGTGTTCGTAGTCGCGGACGCAGCGGCGTTTCTTGCTGATCCAGGCGAAGGTGCGCTCGACGACCCAGCGTCGGGGGAGCACGACGAAGGTGTGTTGGCCGGGGAGTTTGCGGACTAGGAACAGGGTCAGGTCCAGGGCGTGGCGGCACCAGGTGGCCAGGGTGCCGATGTAGCCGCCGTCGGCCCAGATCAGGCGCAGCTCGGGGTGGAACAGTCGGGTGCGCCAGAGCAGGTGCCGGGCGATGCTGCGGTCATTGACGCCGGCTCCGGTGACCATGATCTGCAGGAGCAGGCCCATGCTGTCCACGACGATGTGGCGTTTACGGCCGTTGACCTTCTTCGCCACGTCGAAGCCGCGGCTGTGTCGGGGCACGGTGTCCGCCGCGCGCACCGACTGGGAATCGATGATCCCGGCGGTGGGACGGCTTTGCCGGCCGGTGGCGGTGCGGCACTGCTCCCGCAGCCGCTCGTGCAGCCGCATCAACGTGTGATCGTCGCGCCACCGGGCGAACCACCAGTACACCGTGCCCGGCGGTGGGAACTCCCGCGGCAGCGCCCGCCACGAACAGCCGGTGCACGTGATGTACAGGATGGCTGAGACGATCGCCCGCATCGGATGCGCCGGCGGCCGCCCCCGGCGACCGTCGACCACCGGCGTCACCAGCGGCGCGATCAACGCCCACTGCGCATCAGTCAGATCACTGGGATACCGCCGCCGCACCGCCCTCTCCCGCTCCCGCCGCACCCGCTGCGGCGGATAACGGCGGGGCGAGGCGGACTGCTGATCAGCGATCGGGTACAACGTCATCAGAAGGCCCTCGGCACGGAAACGGTTGGCTCGACACCACCGGACCTACCGAGGGCCTTCCCTTACCTCCAACACGACACGCCGCCGAACCAACCCACTTCTCAAACGCTCACT
>NZ_JBITMC010000049.1:0-1045 GCF_044465805.1 Micromonospora sp. NPDC049497
GGCCCGGCATGACCGCTGCTGGGCGAGCCATCAGAGCATCACCGACCCCGCCCACCGGCAAGCCGCCGCGGACCTGCGCATCGCCGCCCAACGCACCCCGGCGACTGCCGTCGACGCCCAGGTCGAACGCCGGCCGTTGAGCGACTACGACCGCCTGTTCGGCCTGGACGTTGAGGTGGCTGCGTGATGGCCGCCAAGACCAACCGCAACGTCGCCTCGGAGATCGCGTTCCTCACCCGCGCGCTGAAGGCGCCGTCCCTGGCCGCGTCCGTCGAGAGGCTGGCGGAGCGGGCTCGGGCGGAGTCCTGGACGCATGAGGAGTTCCTCGCCGCCTGCCTGCAACGCGAAGTCGCCGCCCGTGAGGCCCATGGCGGTGAGGGACGCATTCGGGCAGCAAGGTTCCCGGCTCGCAAGAGCCTGGAGGAGTTCGACTTCGAGCACCAGCGGTCGTTGAAGCGGGAGACCATCGCCCACCTGGGCACCCTCGACTTCATCACCGGCCGGGAGAACGTGGTGTTCCTCGGCCCGCCCGGCACCGGGAAAACCCACCTGTCCATCGGCCTCGGGATCCGGGCCTGTCAGGCCGG
The DNA here is from genome assembly GCF_044465805.1 of Micromonospora sp. NPDC049497. Classification (NCBI taxonomy): domain Bacteria; kingdom Bacillati; phylum Actinomycetota; class Actinomycetes; order Micromonosporales; family Micromonosporaceae; genus Micromonospora; species Micromonospora sp. NPDC049497. Next base: position 588 of record NZ_JBITMC010000049.1, read on the forward strand.
ACACCGGGTCGCGTTCGCCACCGCAGCCCAGTGGGTGTCCCGCCTCGCCGAGGCCCACCACGCCGGGCGCCTGCAAGACGAACTGGTCAAGCTCGGCCGGATCCCGCTGCTGATCGTCGACGAGGTCGGCTACATCCCCTTCGAAGCCGAAGCCGCGAACCTGTTCTTCCAGCTCGTCTCCAACCGCTACGAACGAGCCAGCCTGATCGTCACCAGCAACAAACCCTTCGGCAGGTGGGGCGAAGTGTTCGGCGACGACGTCGTCGCCGCAGCCATGATCGACCGCCTCGTCCACCACGCCGAGGTCATCTCCATGAAGGGCGACAGCTACCGACTCAAAGACCGCGACCTCGGCCGCGTCCCCGCAGCCACCAAGACCAACGACTGAACATCAACAACCAGCGAGGGGGTCAACATTCGGCCGGAACAGAGGGGTCAAGGTTGAGCCGGCGTTGACA
>NZ_JBITMC010000050.1:0-1028 GCF_044465805.1 Micromonospora sp. NPDC049497
CGCAGGCGGAGGGTGGGTCGGTCGTCATCGGGCAGGGTGAACCCGGCCGCGGCGGCCAGGGACAGGGCCCGTTCCGGCTCCGGCACACCGACGGGCACCCGGTGACGCACGTCCAGCAACGCACCGGGATAGTCGTCACTGATCGCCGCGATCCGCCGCACCCCCACCGTGCGCAACAGCAACGCCAACGGCAACGCCGACTGATGGAAACTGGTGAAGACCACCGCCTCGTCCGCGCCGACCGCGGCCAACTTCCCGGTCAGGGCGGCGATGTCCGCCGGATCAACCGGACCCGGCGCCGGATCAATCCACGGCAGCCGGTGCTCCACGATCTCATCCACCCCCGGCAGCAGGTCCGCAGCCGCCCGCCCCCGCGGCCCACACAACAGCACCACCCGCTGCGCGTGCGCCGCCACCGCCCGAATCCCCGGCCCCGTCACCAGCACATCCCCGGCCGAATCGGACCGCACCACCAACACCGTGCCCGCCCGACGCGGCACGCTTGCGGTCACCGCCGCCTGACGACGCAGGATCTCGCCCACCGCCGACGGCAGATCCACCGCCACCCACGGCGCCGCGTCAACCTCCTCAGGCCGGGTCACCGGCGTCGGCACCAACACCGCCTGCGCCCCCGCCGCCAGCGCCGCCGTCACATCCCGGCCGATGTCACCCACCATCACGCACCGCTGCGCCGTCGTCCCCAACTCCCGCGCCGCCGCATGCACCAGACCCGGCAACGGCTTCCGACAACCACACCCGTCGGAATCCTCATGCGGACACACCAACCACGCGTCAAAAGGCCCCAACAACTCCTCAACACGCGCATGCACCGCCGCCATCTGCGCCTCGGTGAAAAACCCCCGCGCCAGACCCGACTGGTTCGTCACCACCGCCAACCGCAACCCGGCAGCCCGCAACCGATCCAACGCCACCCGCGCACCCGGCACCGGACGCACCTTCTCCGGATCACCGTTGTACGGCACATCCTCGACCAACGTCCCATCCCGATCCAGCAACACCGCATCGAA